>NZ_JACAIJ010000001.1:0-165340 GCF_030325485.1 Acinetobacter sp. R933-2 | reverse complement strand
AAACTGCTGAAACTGCTGAAACTGCTGAAACTGCTGAAACTGCTGAAACTGCTGAAACTGCTGAAACTGCTGAAACTGCTGAAACTCAACAATTACTTCATAGTTACTTACAGAAAATGGGAAAGAATCGCCCTCAATATGTTTTAGGATTTAGTATGTATTTAGAACGATTTTTACCTCGCAGTCAAATTTATGAAACTATAAAATTATTAGAAAAATATCAATTCATTGAGGTTAATGATCGAAAAATTATTTATAAAAACTAGACATCAACTGCCCAGTTTTCCATAGTTTTGTCGGTCGGTAAAATACAAAACAATGGTCTTGTTTTGATAGCGGTATGGATAAAACAATTCATATTGACCATCATGCGCTTCAAAGTGAATTTGTTTTGAATTGTGCTGAAAAACTTGGTTAAGATATTCTTTTTGAGCTAAAGTTAATTGTTTTACATAGCTCTTTTTATTGACACTGATTTTGTTCCATACATTGGCTTGAGCAGAATTTTTATTTTTTATTTCAAAGGCTTGATCTTTATCAGTTTGTTCACTCTGATTGAGCTTATTTACTTGTTCCTGTGTCAAAATCATCTCATTTGAACTAAAAGTATTATATTGGTTAATACTTAAATAAACAGGGTTTTTGTCAATGGTGTCAGGAACAATCACCTGAACTTCATTAAATGAGCGGTCTAATAATGCTAAGAAATCTAAATTTTTTTGAGCTTGGGAAAGGTATGGAATAGAAAATTGATATTGACTCAATTGTTGTAAGCGTCCGTTTTGTGTTGAGATCATATTTTCAGCAGATTTTACAAAAATGTCTTGTTTTTTCTTAGAGCTTAAGTAGTCACCTGTAAATAAAATACCTGCGAGTAAAGGAAAAATCGAAATCAAACCTACAATGATTTTTTTGGTATTTTTATTATATTTTACTTCCGCTCCACGTTCAGCAATTCGAGTGAGATTTAACATGATATTTAATATTAATGCGCCTCCCATGAGTGCCAAAATACCTAAAATGCTAAATAAAAAAGTTTCTGTCATTTGTTGACGAAATACTTTTAAACCAAAGACTTCAATCAAAACAAAACTAAAAACCCAATACATTAATAAAATGATCGAAATTAAACCAATAATATTACTTATTTTTACGAGTAATTTTGTATCCATAATTTTTATAAAAAAGTAAAACGATGGGATGATTTTGCTGATGAAATTACCCCTTTACAAGGCTGAAAATGTCGCAATTTAGTCATAAAAAAGTATTTTTTAAATATGATTGTCATGGTTTTGTTATAGGTTAAATTTTTATATTTGTGGAAGTTGATTTGAATGAAATATAGAAAATCTGGGTATATTTTCCTTTATTATCTATTTCAATAATACTAAATTGTTCATGTAAAAAGGTTATCGATAATAAATAAATTATTTAACATGAATGATATAAAGAGAAAAAAAGCCCCTTTTCAATAGACAAATTAAATTTTAATCTTGCGTTTTATATTCAGCTTATGCAACTCTAATATAGGAATAAAAAGGTGAACTATGGAACACATTGGTCTTTGGGTTGCGCTCCTTATCGTTATTTTCATAATGGGTTCAATTTTGGGCTTGCGCGTCAGTCCTCGAGAAAAAGCTTTAGGTTTGATGCGTGAGAAAGCACGAAAAATGGGATTACATCCACGTTTGGTGGCAGCACCAGATTGGACAAAAGTCCCAATGGCAACAGAAAAACGTGCCAGTATGGTGGCTTACTATAGTGTGTTAATACCAGAAGCTCGCTTACCTTTAATGCGTGCCAGAGTAGAAGATCAAAAACTGAAACCTATTCAAGGTGATCAGAAATTTAATGATTTTCCCATTGCATTAAAAGGGATTTATGCTATTGATATGCAAGCCAACTGTGTAGGGCTTTATTGGGATGAAGAAACAGATCTCAGAGCAACGCAGTTAGATGAAATGAAAGCATTTTTACTTTCTTTGGCTGAAATTTAATTTATAAAGAATAGGATAAACGATTCATTATGGCGAAAGCTCCTCGGTCCACAACAAACCAAAGTACGACAGCAGACTCTCCTGATGCTGGAAAAAAACGTGCCTTAGTGATTGTGGAGTCGCCTGCAAAAGCGAAAACCATCAATAAATACTTAGGCTCAAATTACATTGTGAAGTCATCGGTAGGTCATGTACGTGATTTGCCAACAGGTGGCTCAAGCAAAACAGCAGAAAAAAAACCTGTTACACGTACTAAATTAACAGATGCGCAGAAGGCTGAAAAAGCACAAACAGCATTGGTTAATCGTATGGGTGTCGATCCAGAGCATGACTGGAAGGCACAGTATGAGGTACTTCCTGGAAAAGAACATGTTGTTGCTGAACTCAAAAAACTAGCCTCTCAGGTTGACGAAATTTATCTTGCAACGGATATGGATAGAGAAGGGGAAGCGATTGCTTGGCATTTAAAAGAAGTGATAGGCGGTGATGATTCACGTTATCAACGTGTAGTCTTCAATGAAATCACTAAAAATGCCATTCAGGATGCATTTAAACACCCTTCTCGCTTAGATACGAATAAAGTTAATGCTCAACAAGCACGTCGCTTCCTTGATCGTGTAGTGGGCTTTATGGTGTCACCATTACTTTGGGAAAAAATTGCACGTGGTTTGTCAGCAGGTCGTGTACAGTCGGTTGCAGTCAAACTGGTTGTTGAGCGTGAGCGTGAGATTCGTGCCTTTATTCCTGAAGAATATTGGCAAGTTTTTGCAGACACGAAATCTTCGAGCGATGACATTCGTTTAGAGGCAGTTAAACAAAACGGTAAAACCTTAAAATTAAAAAATAAAGTACAAACAGATGCTTTATTAAGTATTTTAAAACAAGCTGAATACAAAGTTGCAACACGTGAAGACAAGCCAACGAAGGTAAATCCAAGCGCGCCTTATATTACGTCGACATTGCAACAAGCAGCGAGCACACGTTTAGGTTTTTCTGTGAAGAAAACCATGATGTTGGCACAGCGTTTGTATGAGGCAGGTTTTATTACTTATATGCGTACAGACTCGACTTTTTTAAGTGATGATGCTGTGAGCATGGTGCGTGATCATATTCAAACTGAATATGGTGAAAAATACTTACCTGCAAAAGCCAATCGTTATGGCAATAAAGCAGGTGCTCAAGAAGCGCATGAAGCCATTCGACCATCTACTGTGAGTTTATCAGGTGATCAGCTTGTGGGTGTAGAGCGTGATGCTCAGCGCCTTTATGATTTGATTTGGCGTCAATTCGTTGCTTGTCAGATGACACCAGCAGAATATTTGTCTTCGACCATTTTAGTCGATGCCAATGGCGTTGAACTCAAAGCCAAAGGTCGTACTTTAGTTTTTGATGGTTTTACCAAAGTTCGTGGTCAAAACAAATCAGATGATGATGTATTACTTCCTGCTGTAAAAGTTGGGGAAATTCTCAAGTTAGAAAAACTTGATCCATCACAACATTTTACCAAGCCACCAGCACGTTTTACTGAAGCTTCTTTAGTGAAAGAGTTAGAAAAACGTGGGATTGGTCGTCCATCGACTTATGCTGCAATTATTTCAACCATTCAAGATCGTGGTTATGTTAAGTTAGATAACCGTCGTCTATTCGCTGAAAAGATGGGGGAAATTGTCACTGATCGTTTGGATGAGAATTTTAACAACCTCATGAATTACGCATTTACAGCGGATTTAGAAGGGCAGTTAGATAAGGTTGCAGATGGTGAAAGTAATTGGAAAGAACTATTAGACAGTTTCTATAGCGATTTCAAAAAACGATTAACGACTGCACAAGGTGAAAACGGCATGCGCCGTAATTTACCTGTGGAAGTGGAAGCGGTGCACTGTAAAGAGTGTGAGCGTCCTATGCAGATCCGCACAGGAACGACAGGCGTATTTCTTGGTTGTTCAGGCTATAACTTGCCACCAAAAGAACGCTGCAAAGGTACTCTAAATCTCACACCAGTTGAATCACTCGCAGTTTTATCTGATGATGATGGTGCTGAAACAGCTGATTTAATGTCGAAAAAACGCTGTCCTGTCTGTAGTACAGCAATGGATAGCTACGTGATTGATGGTGGTCGTAAGCTACATATTTGTGGTAATAACCCTGACTGTAACGGCTATGAACTCGAAGAAGGCGAGTTCAAAATCAAGGGTTATGATGGTCCAACCATTCCGTGTGACAAGTGCGATGGTGAAATGCAGTTGAAAACAGGACGTTTTGGTCCTTATTTCGCATGTACAAGCTGTGACAATACCCGCAAAATGTTGAAAAATGGTCAACCTGCACCACCACGTGTAGATCCGATTAAAATGGAACATTTACGCTCAACCAAGCATGATGATTATTTTGTATTACGTGATGGTGCAGCGGGTCTGTTCTTAGCAGCAAGTAAGTTTCCGAAAGTTCGTGAAACACGTGCACCTAAAGTTGCTGAGTTGCGTACAGTTGCAGATCAAATTGATCCAAAGTATCAGTTTATTTTACAGGCACCTGATCAAGACCCAGAGGGTAATCCAACGCTGGTGAAATTTAGCCGTAAAAACCAAGCGCAATATATTGGTTCAGAAACGCCAGAAGGCAAGCAAACCAAATGGTCATTGGTTTATCAAGATGGAAAATGGGTTGAAGCTTAAGTTTTAATTCATTTGAAAATGCTAACTTCGGTTAGCATTTTTTATGTTCGAAAAACTTAAATATTTTAAATATAAATAGAGATTTTCAATGATTCCAATTCGTTCTGTTGTTGTATCGTCAGTCTTACTTTCAAAAATTGAAGGTGAGTTTAAAATTTTATTGATGAAACGTGTGAAAGGCGGTTTTTGGTGTCATGTCGCAGGAAAAGTTAAACTAGATGAAACAGCAAGCCAAGCCATTCTCCGAGAAATAAGAGAGGAAACCAATATTCAGCCAAAACATTTATTTAGTGCCGATTATATTGAACAGTTTTATGAAGCCAGTCTTAATGTTATTGAAATGATCCCTGCCTTTGTAGCCATTTGTCAGGATGAGCAAACCGTTGTTTTAAATGAAGAGCATACTGAATATCGTTGGTGTAGCTTGCCAGAAGCGAAAGCTTTAGTGGTATTTTCAAACCAAAGAAAGCTTTATGATTTTGTGTGGGAAAATTTTGTTGAAAATAAACCTGAACTATTATTACAAATTTATTGAAATGAAAAATAAAAGAAATATTCATCAGATAGACATGTTTAATATAAAAGCAGAAATATTTAAAAATGCAGTGTGATATCAAAATTTGAGGGGAATAAAACGATGTGGAAAAAAATCCGAGTGGTCATTTTATTATTTGTTTTATTGGTTGTTGGAGTGAATACTTGGCGTGATATGAATCAAAACTGGAATAAAGCCATTATTGTGCTACTTCATCCGATTAATGCGGATGGGCAAACGGCAACTGAGCATTATATTCAGCAACTTTCGATTGATGATTTAGATGAATCAAAACAATATTTAATGGAACAGTCGAAACAATTTCGTGGACAGCCTATTCAAGTCTATTTTCAACTCGGACGAGAACTTAAAAATATTCCACCTAAAGTTCCAGAAAATCCAAGTCTGTTCAATAGTATTTTATGGAGTCTAAAGTTTAGGTTTTATGCTTGGAAACAACATGAAAATGGTGATGGTGCGCCTGCTGTAACGCTCTATTTAAATTATTATGATCCCCAAAATATACAAAGTTTAAAACACTCCACAGCACTAGAAAAAGGTCGTATTGGCTCAGTCAATTTATTTGCTTCCAAAAAGCAGAGCGAAAGCAATAAAGTCGTTTTAGTGCATGAACTCTTACATACCTTTGGTGCAAAGGATAAATATGATCTGAACACAGGACAGCCGATTTTTCCATTGGGATATGCACATCCTGAGCAAAATCCAAGATATCCGCAACAATATGCTGAAATCATGGGTGGCTATATTCCACTGAGCGCAACGAAAAGTAAAACTCCTGATAATTTGGAAGATACTATGATCAGTGATTTAACCGCTCAGGAAATTGGTTGGGTGAAATAAAAGTTATTCATTGCTCTTCAATTCTGGATAAGCTTTTGCTTTTTATCACTATGTTTGTTTTGCGCTTCGAATAAAGTAATGCATTTTTTTATTGCTACGCTAGTCTTACGCTTCGAACAAAGCGATGCTTTGTTCTCGCTCAAGATGCAGATTTTATACAGACAAAAAACTGAATTAGATCAACAATCAAATGAATGAATAACAACCAAGAGAAGATTATGCGTACAGTGGGTAATGATTTAGTCCGGCATCAGTTACATGAAAATCGTAAATGGTATTTGTTGTTGGGGGCGTTACTGGTCATTTTTGGTTTAATTTTACTCGCCTCTTTGGGGATGGCAACGCTAACGGTTGTGGTTTTATTTGGCGTACTGATGATGATCGGTGGTGTTCTGCATCTGATTGCTGCATTTAAAATCTTTGATGGTGGTTTGAGATGGCTATGGGCATTATTTGGTATTTTATATCTAATCGCAGGTTACTATGCTTTTAAATCACCCATCACGACAGCAGTAGTCTTAACCAATTTACTTGCAATTGCTTTGTTGATTGGTGGCTTTATTCGTATCTTTAATGCCTTTATGTTGAAACCCATGTCAGGTTGGGGCTGGACGTTATTTTCAGGGATTTTAACGTTAGTGACAGGTGCAATTATTCTTGCTTCACCTGATTCACCATTTTGGGTGTTAGGGTTATTTTTAGGTGTGGATATTCTATTTCAAGGGGTGAACTATCTGACTTTTGCAGCAGCGATTAAAAAGATTCCACCTGCGAGTTCTTGATGATTGAAATAAAAGAGAAGAATATATTTTCCCTCTCTCTAACTCTCTCCCATTGGGAGAGAGGATTTTAGGCTCTACACCACTTCGTTACGTCTTGCGCTTCACTTAAAGCAGTGCTTTAAACTCACTCAAGGCGCGACTTTATATTGGCTTGAAATGGCAATTCGGTTCCATGTATTAATCACAATCGCAATCCATTCAATCGCAGTTATTTCATCACTCGACAAAACTTTTGCTGCTTGTTCATAAGCTGCATCTGGGAAATGCTGCTGTGCAATCAGGGTGATTTCTTCAATCAAAGTCAAAGCAGCACGTTCTTTTGCAGAGAAATATTCACTTTCACGCCATGCACTAATCAACGCAATCCGATCAATAGATTCACCGACTTTAATGGCGTCTTGCGTATGCATACGTACACAAAAAGCACATTGGTTAATTTGCGAAGCTCTTAATTTCAGTAGATGTGAAAAACCAATTTCGATTCCTGCCTGTTGAACTTTTTGCATAGATAAATTTTCAAGCTCAATCACGGTTTTATAGAGCTCAGGTGCTGTTTTACTAAGGTTGATACGTTGCATAGTGATCACTTCTTTATTTTTTAAAGAAATAGTTTAATGCATAGATAAAAATGGTTATGTTAGATTTCAGAAAAGATGAATAAAAGTAAAGTGATGGTAAAAACCTTTGTACTCGCCCCTGACTCATTTAAAGAAAGTATGACGGCTGAACAAGCATGTCTAGCCATGCAACGTGGCATTCAAAAAATCATGCCCGATGCTATTTGCATACATGTGCCCATGGCGGATGGTGGTGAGGGAACTGTAGATGCTTTGATTTCAGCTCGACAGGGGCGTAAAGTCGAAATTGAAGTTTCAGGATCGCTGATTCATCAAAAAGTGAAAAGCTATTTTGGTCTGATTGAAAATGATCAAACTGCTGTGATTGAAATGGCACTCGCCAACGGTATTCATCTGCTTGAAAAGTCGCAACGAAATCCAATGCTCACTTCAACTTTGGGCACAGGGGAAATGATTCGTGCGGCATTGGATTTTGGGGTATCTAAAATCATCATTGGGCTTGGTGGTAGTGTCACCAATGATGCGGGTGCAAGTATGGCACAGGCGTTGGGGGTAAGGTTTTTAGATGAACATGATCAAGTTGTTGCTATAGGCGGTGGTCAGCTTAATCAAATCCAAAGTATTGATCTTTCACAACTGGATACTCGTTTAAAACAGACTGAAATCATCATCGCGAGTGATGTGAATAATCCTTTGTGTGGTGAAAATGGTGCGTCGTATGTATTTGCACCGCAGAAAGGCGCAAGTGCTGAAATGGTGGAAATATTGGATCAAAATCTGAGTCATTTTGCTGATTTGGTTGAACAGCAAGTTGGTGGGGATTTTCGAAATATTGCAGGTGCGGGTGCAGCAGGTGGTTTGGGTTTTGGCTTAATGGCATTTGCAGGGGCAACGATTCGTTCAGGTGTGGAGATCATCATCGAAGAAACCCAACTTGCTGAAAAAATTGCACAGGCGGATTATGTATTTACAGGTGAGGGCGGAATTGATTTTCAAACCAAGTTTGGTAAAACCCCGTATGGCGTGGCACAAGTGGCGAAGCATTTGAATAAACCTGTGATTGCTTTTGCAGGCTATGTTGGAGATGGTATTGAAGAACTTTATGAAGAGGGTTTTACTGCAATTTTTGGTATTATGGATGGTGCATGTGATTTGCCAACAGCTTTAAAAAATGGTGAGAAGAATTTGCAAAGAACGTGTGAAAATGTGGTGAGATTGATTTGTAATAATTCAGCATATTGAAAATTTATTAGAATGAGAAAGGCTGTGATTAACAAAACTGATTTAACTAATTTTTTAATAATAAATTGTTTAGAATCTCAAGGTGTTAATTGTGATGAGGTTGATTACTTTTTAAAGCAATATGATATAAATTTGAGATCAGATCATCGCAATTTTTTGATAAAATATGCAAACAATACATCGTTGTTAACAAGTATGTTTGCAGACTGTACTTTTGAACAATTTAAGAAATATTATTCAGCCTATTTATTTTCTGATGAATTACATGATGACGAAAAGATTCCATTCGGCACTTCTTATTTTGGTCATGACTTTAACGATGAGTTTTTATGTATAGATCATAATACAGGAGAAATTTTTGTTTATGGTTATGAGGAAAAATCATCGCCAGCTTATTATAAAAATATTGATAGTTTTTTGGTTTATAGTTTTTTTTGGCATCAAGAAAATGAACAATATTTTGAAATAGTTGAAAAAGAAATTCAGATCCAAGAGCAAAATAAGTTTAAAAGTAATTATGGAAAAAATGAAGTTAAAGATTTATATGGTTATTGTTTTCAGTGTTATATAAAAGATCAGGAGCTATATATTGCTGATTTTTCACGAGGATATTATAACTTATACAAAGGGGGCATTTTGAATTTATTGAATAGAGCTATCATTTAAGAAGTATAATAAATTGAACGTCATTTCATGACTTGATTCTAAGTCAAAGACACATAATTTATCTATAGCTCTGCTAAACTACCCATCATCCACCAAACGATGAGTACCCATGAGTTTAGCCAACCTGATCAATGAATTAAACCCTCAACAAAAACAAGCTGCTACGACTGAAACAAAGCATAGTCTGGTACTTGCAGGGGCAGGTTGTGGCAAAACCAAAACCATTGTGGCACGAGCAGCTTATCTTATAGATCAAGGTGTGCCTGCCAATCAAATTCAGATTTTGACTTTTACCCGCCGTTCAGCAAGTGAAATTGTGGCGCGTGTGGAGTTGGCTTTAGGTGATCAAGCCAAAGGTTTACGCGCATCAACATTTCATACATTTTGTATGTACCTCCTGCGCCGTGTGCCAAAAGCGTTTGGATTAGAACAATTCTCTATTATTGATCGTGATGATCAACTCATGTTGTTCCGCTTGATTCGGGGTAAAGATGATAAGAAAAATCCAAATGCATTACCAAAACCGCAACAACTCTGTGATCTATATTCTTTCGCTCGAAATACTCGTCAAAAACTCAGCTTGGCTTTAGAAAAACAATTGCCTGAGTTTTTAGAATATAAAGATCAAATTGCAGAAATCATGAAAGAGTACGAGACACGCAAACAGGCACGTCATTTTCTTGATTATGATGATATTTTGGCGGTGGTGGCTTCAGGCTTGGCGCAATCAGAAGGCTTGACGGACTATGTTGCAAGCTTGTGTCAGCATATGTTAGTGGATGAAATGCAGGATACCAATCCACTGCAATGGGCAATTCTCGAACCACTCAAAGACAAAACTTCATTGTTTTGTGTGGGGGATGATGCACAGTCAATTTACGGCTTCCGTGGCGCAGATTTTGAAAATATTCACCATTTTAAACAACGTGTGCCTGATGCACAGATTTTTAAACTCGAAAAAAACTATCGTTCAACCCAAGAAATTTTAGACTTGTCCAATTGGTTGCTCGATCAAAGTGCCATCAAATACGATAAAAAACTTGAAGCTTATCGCGGCGATGGCATAAAACCACGCATGCATGTCTTTCCCAATGAGTTTGATGAAGCCAAATGGATTGCCATCGATATTAAAGAGCGTCATTTACTTGAAGCCGCAGCGTGGAATGATCACATGGTCTTGGTACGTTCAGCTTTTGCGGCTCGTCATATTGAAGCCGCATTTATTCAAGCCAATGTGCCGTATCGTTTTATTGGTGGAATGAAACTACTGGAAACAGCGCATGTAAAAGATTTGCTGAGTTTACTGCGTGTGATCGCCAATCCATTGGATGATATTGCATGGATGCGCTTTTTAACGCTGTGGAATGGTGTCGGTGATGTCGGTGCAAGTAAACTCGCACAGCAACTTTTAACCGATCCTGCTATAGATAAAATTGTAGAAAAACTGGAAAAGTTTGGACGTATTCCTGACAACACCTTGCTGATCATGAAGCAAATGGCAGTCTTGAAAACTGAAGTTGAAGCCTGTGTTAAATTGGGCCTCGAAGCGATTATCAATCAACTCGAAGAAAACTATGCCAAGAAAGACTGGCATAAACGCGTAGGTGATTTTGATCTGGTAAAACAGTTGGCGTCTAAGCATTCTCAACTGAGTGAATTTTTAGAAGAATATGTACTTGATCCTGTCTCTATTTCCGAAATTGAGCGTCAGTCACAAGATGATGTGGTGACGCTGATTACCATTCACTCAGCAAAAGGCACAGAACAAAAAGTCTGTTATGTTGCCAATGTATCGGCAGGGCAATATCCACATGCCCGTGCGCAAGGCAATTTTGATGAAGTTGAGGAAGAACGTCGAGTACTTTATGTGGCGCTGACTCGTGCACAAAATGAACTGATTTTGACCAAACAAAATCTAAGTTTCTGGGCACAGAGCCAAATTGATGAACGAGGACGTAAAGTAGAAAGTTATTTTTTGAATGATTTAACACGCAATTTATGTACTACTGAAACGCATTATCGTCAGCGTGAACAAACAGTGAAAAGTGCTTTGATTGAACGTAAGTCGATTCATTTAGATTTTGGCATTGATCTGGATTAGTTAAAAAATTGCATATAAAAAAGGGTAGAAAACTACCCTTGATTTAATCTAGATTAAATATATCGTGACCATTTGATTTTAGCTTTTTCTGTATTGCTGGTGGTTGGTGGTTGTTCAACTTCATCACCTGGCAGCGTAATGGTTGTGTCATCCTCATCTTTGCCATCAAAATCAATATTGGTTGAACCCCCTAAAGATGATTTTTTATCAGATGTATGAGCAGCAGCCAGAATCGAGCCTTTAATATTAGTTGAGCCACCTGTAATGAGTTTATTTCCTGCAATAATATTCCCGTTAATTGTTGCAGAACCTCCCAGTGTGATATTGCCGCCAAAATAAGATGACTCACATGTTGTTAAAGAAGATGAGTCACTACAAGAGCCTGAAAGTAATGCAATATTGCCAATATTTGCAGGTATTAATTCTGATTTTGAACGGCATAAGTTTGTTGGCATTTTAAAGTAATTTGCACTACATACTTGAGCTGCACCCGCAGGATTTGGCGCATTTAATATAACACTACCACCATAATTGATGTTGCCTGTTGCAATGATCGTGTTGCTATATTTACCTTGAGGAATGCTCACATGCCCTTTAAATAAGATAACACCAGGTGCAATAGAAGAAATCTGCGTTTGATAGTCTTCTAATTTCCATGTTCCTGATTCATAGGAAATAATTTTTTTAAACCATGTCAAATTTTGATGTTGTAAGTTTGTAATACTTTCTGAAGAACACGTCACTTCAGTTTGTTTTTTACCAGAATCAGCCTCAACACTTTGACATAATGCTCCCCAACGATCATTTTTCTTTGCTAAAAAATATTGCCCATCTGCAATGCCATCAACATGACGTACATAGACGGTAATTCGATTTTGATTGTCTACATCAAATACATAGTTAGCTTGTTGCTCATAAACGTAAGCATTGACCAGCGGTTTACCTGTCATAGTAACAGTTGCTAAAGCTCCAGATGGAAAAGCGACTTGAGTACCTGTAGGAAGAAATTTCATTTTTTCAGGTAGGTTTGGGCAGTTAGAAAAACCAGTTGCTGAAAGCATTGAAAACTTATTCCAACTTGTACCGACACAGCTAAATACTCCACCACTTTGGGCGCTATTTAACTCATTCCAGACACTATATTTAATATCTGAATTTGCTACAGATTTTTGAATAGAACCATTGGTCACCGTAATTTTTTGCCCTACAGTGGCATTGTTAATGGTTGAATTTCCACTGACGGAGAGCGACATTTTTGTATCAATACTTTTGAAATTATTACTACTACCAATCGTAACATCTTGATCAGCATAGATATTGTCGGCTGCCCATGCACCGCTTGTGGTCACTTTTCCTTTTGCAGAAATGAGTTTGACTGTTCCGCTACCTGTTAAGTTGACATTACTATTGGTGAAAATGTTTTCTAAACCTTGAATACCTGCACCATTAATATTGACATCACCAATAACATTGAGTGTTTTGATGCCTGTAATAGAATTCGCTGTAAAATTTCCTGCAACGTTAATGACAGCACGTTCATTATCACCATTAGATAAGTAAATGCCTCCTTTGGCATCTAAGTCTCCATAAAAGTTCATTGCTTCTGGAAAGGATGTACTGCCATTGGGTTTATCTTCTCCAGGCGTTGCTGCGCCATCTGGTGTCACTTCATAGACTATACCAATGGTTGAGGATGCTTCAGATGTTGTACTCATATTTTGAATTTGAGCCGCAACTTGATAAGTTTCAGGATGTGTACTAACACGTGCTGTTTGAATTTGACTGACTGTTAATTCACGTCCTGCTTGAACATTTAAGTGTAAGGTCTGATTGTTTAAACTTAGAATTGTTTCACCATCTAAATCATTCAGATATTTCCGAAAAACTTCTACACCTGTCCATGCACCTGATTGAGCATTGGTTAAAGCATGACTTGCAACCAAACTTTTTTGTGAACTTTTTAGATAATAGGCAGTTCCAAGCACTGAAGCACCCAAAGCCAGCCCAACCAAGAGTACAACCAAAATGGTGGCAAAACCTCGTTGTGATGAGGCAAAATATTGTGAGGTCGAATTCATAAAATTTGCCTTTATGACGTAGAGATATTTAATAAACACACAGCAACATTTACAGGGCTTAAATTCGCACTGTGTTGTGTACTGGTTTTTGCAGATAGGGTGATGACAGCATGCGCTGTAGATTCATCAATTTTGCCTGAACCATAAGGTGTACATGGCGCGCTACTTTGAAGCCATGTAATTTGTACAGGGTTGGATTGATCTAATGAATAATCTTGTAAATTGGCAAGGCTACTCTGTACCGTCCATGTCAAGTTACTTAAATTTTGTGTTGCATCACAATGACTTCCATCTGTTGTACCTTTGAGTAATGCAAATTGACGTTGTTTATGGTTTGGATGTTCAAGATCAGCTAAGCCTTGGCATACAACTTCATTATCATCTTGATAACGCCAAACTATGGCTTTAATGGATTGTGTTTTGCCATCACTTTGCACGCGAATTGTCGCATTTGCATTAAAATGAGTATTGCCTTCTAAGCCAAAACTCGCACTTTGTAATAACATTTGTGCATTGGTTAAGCCCATTTGTAACTGAGTGTCATGGCTTGAAGCAACTCTAGACTCAGCACCTGTTTTTGCAACTGTTCGATAGGTCGTCAGTACCGCAATCATACATAACATTGCGATGACCAAACCAATCAATAAACTGATTAAAGTTACACCTGCTTGATGTTTCATTTTAATGCTTCACCTACAGTCAGTTTTCCACCTAAAAGAGGACTATTCACTTCAAATTTCACAGGTTGGCTTTCTAAAATAGTACGGTTATGCGTGGCATTGGCACTATTATTGATTGTCACATTGACGTCGTCACAACTGACCTCAATCTTTGTGACATCTTTTTCTTTTGGCAGCAAAATAGTGGGAATTTCTGTTTTGTTACACCAAGATTTTTTCTGTTCAACAGTGGCATTTTGTAAGCGAGCTTGCAGTTCATTAATGACAATGTATTGCAAATTTGATTGTTGCTGACTGGTGAGCATTTTCCCAGTGGCATAAGCAGCCCCTAAAATAACAATACTCGAGAGCGCAACAGAGACTAAGGCTTCGACTAATCCAACCCCACGTTGATTGTGACTAATTGAAGCTAAGCTTTTCATTTAATGTTCCATTGCTGATGGTTACAGCTACATGTGTTTTACAATTGCCCGTAATTTCAGAAATGACTTGACCATAATTGTTTAAGGCAAAACATTTAAATGGTGAACTTGTCAAACTATGCTGAATTTCAATTGAGCTTTTTAAAAATGCACTAAAAATTACTGGACTATTACAGCTTGCAGAACCTGTGCTTGAGGCTTTACGAACGGTGAGTTCACTGGTATTGGCATCGAAACAAAGCTGACTAATCGGTAAATCATGCTGTGTTGCATATTCATTACGAAGCGCAGTTGATTTGGCTAAAGCAATGGCACTTTTAAAGGACATTGTTGCTTTATCGAGTTCTGCTTGTTTTGCCCATTGCGCTGTAAAGGCAGAACCTGTAGTCGCTAAAATGGCAAGTAGGGCAATCGTAATCATCAGTTCAATGAGACTTATGCCTGTTTGAAACTGTTGCACTTTTACCATGTCACACCATGACAGTTATTGATGGTTCTTATGTTCTTTTCATTGATGCTAAAAGAACAACCATTTAAGTTACTTGAACTTTTTGCTGTCGCTGTGAGCGTGTAGCCTTTGTTATTTTCAGTATGCGCTGCTGAAAACTCAAAAACATCTTGCTTTGTTGGAGACCATTGTGGAAACCCTGTTGTTGCATTTGTTAATGCACTGGTAGAGCTATAGTCTGTACTTGGATAGCTTAAATTTCGTTGATAGAAATTTTCATAGACCAAGCCGAGTGCAACAAGGTCAGATTGAGCCGCTTTGATATTGGCGCGTTGGATATAATGGGTGTACGAAGGCATTGCAATTGCCGCTAAAATTGCGACAATCACCACCGTAACCATGACTTCAATAAGGGTGAAACCTGATTGAAAAATAAAAGGTTTTTTAACGGAGTACATATTACTTTGGGAGAATTTAAAAAAATTAAATAATAAGACTGAATTTTAACATGTACTAAACAAAGCAATGTTTTTCGTCTCTCAAAACTGGATTATATCGGTGAATTATTTGGCATTTTAAAGATTAAAATGAGGTATGAAATCCGACAAAAGGCGGATTATCAAGGATGAGTTGCTGATCAATAAACTGCTAAATAAAGTTCAAAACAGTATAAATTGACCGATTTTTAGAGAGAGTTAGTAAGATAAAAACCACAGCTTGATATGGATTTTAGAATAAAAAATTCAGTAAATGATTTGATGAAATGACTTGAATTAAAGATCACACGATTAATTTAGATTTTGAACTTGATCTAGATTAAACTATAAGGAAGATATTAAAGGTTTGATCATGAAAATTTTAGTGCGTAACTTAGAGCGTTCAGTAACTGAAGCAGAATTACTTGAATTGTTTAAACCTTATGGCACAGTAGAATCCGCTGTTGTGGTGATGGATGCTGAAACCAAAAAATCTAAAGGTTTTGGTTTTGTTGAAATGCCAAATGCACGTGAAGCCATCAAAGCGATCAAAGGTTTAAATACACTGAAAGTCAAAGGTGCTGGTATCCGTGTCAAAGCCGCGGAAGATAAGCCAAAAGCTGAGTAAAAGTGAAGAAGGAGCAAATAGATTGCTCCTTTTTTATGGGTCAATATGAAAAAACTATATCCTGCTTTATCTATTGTGAAGACGAAAAATCTATTTTATTGAGCTAGATCATTTATAAATATTGTTGTGCAGAAGGCAAAAGAAAGTTTACTCTTAGTCTCATAAAAGACGCCAAAATTTAGGAAATTATATCATGTCACGAGTTGCTCGCTTTCATGCAGATCGCACTAATCAAAAACTGTATTTCGCACGACTTTCATGCCAACAAGCAGAGCAAACTGAACATGTGCAGCAAGCACAAGCACATCGTGAAGCAGCCGTTTTTCATTTGCATGGAACTATTTTGGCATTTCTACAAGAATTAGTACGTTATTACCGTTTAAATGATTTAGCGCCAACACTTAAGTCTATTGAAGAACATATGGCTGCAAAAGGACAAGTTTCACCTGAAGTATTGGTGATGCAAAAGCTTGCTAAAGATGGATTTATTGCAGAGTTAAAAAGAGCCTATCGTTTATGCCAATACGCACCAGAACCAAGTACACCAGAGCCTGAAGCAGAAACATCGTCAAATTTAATTATTAAAGTCACTCAAACACCACAAGCTTGGCTGCCTGATACCAAAATTTTACGTGAATGGCATCGTGATTTAACGCAGCTTATTGATGGTTTTCGTAACGAAATGGTTGAATTCTGATCAATTTGATTGGTTTTACTTGAAATTTATTTTTAAATGACTATATACAATAGTTACAAGATGCAAAATGCATTCGGCATTTTGCCCCATGGTTGAGCATGGAGGGTTTTTATGTCTATTGAACAGTTAAAAGCATTATTTGGAAATCAAGAAGCCATTTTAGAGTTGGTTCAACTTGAGGGTGGGGAGTTAGCATTGCGTAATGCAGGATCTGAAAAAGAACCATTAGTCACAATTCAATTTAATGAAGAAGTGAAAGCATTATTAGGAGATCAAACGCCTGCAATTGCTCAACAAATGATTCAAGCTGCTCTATTTGCTTTATTAGAAAAACAAGCAGATGAATGGCATGCTGAAGTTGTTGATGAACAACCTAAATTTATGAGTTAAATGATTATATTTGTCAGTTTAATCTAGAATAAAACGCACTTTTAAGTGCGTTTTTTATACATGAGTTTTGAGGTTTTAATGCGTTGGTAGAGGCTGTGGTGCAAAAAAGTATCCACCTGCAAACATAATGGCTAAGCCAATCAGTTGTAGAAAAAATGGATTTTTAGCTTGATGCCAATGCAAGATGAGAAAAATCAGAGAAACTGGAGAAAGCAATAAACAGCCTAAGCCCCACCAAATACTTTCTTTGAATGCAGAGATGAGAAAGCCAATCGAAGCAATGACGAGAATGAGTAGCCCAAAATAAAGTAAAAACATGTTGTCCTCTTATTAATCTTTTATATTTCAATTACATTTATCATTAAAGTGTGCAGAGTAAAGCGTATTTTATGAAGTTGTGATTTCTGTTTATCATGGCTTTAATCAAGCAAAAACAGACTACCATATTTGATAGTCTGTTGGAATGAATCAATGTGTTGGTTCGTGATGATGCGCAATTTGAATCTGATTTAAAATATGATTACTCATATTTTTCGCCATTTCTTCTTTAGCAAAATAAACCTGACCAATCTGATCTCGACGAATAATTTCAGCTTCTTCTTTGCTTTCAGCACAAACTAAAACCTGAATTTGAGGGTTGAGTAGTTTGGCAGTATCGACAATTTTATGAATATCTAAGATATCCATTGGAGAAATAACCAACAAACGAGCATGTTGAATATGAGCTTGAATGAGTACACTGGGTTCAGTGGCGCGACCAGAAACAGCAGCAATACCTTTTTCACGCAGATTTTCAACAATTTCACGGTTTTCTTCAGCAATAACGACTTTAATACCATCATCCATTAAGGTTTTAGTAATACGACGTCCAACTTCACCATGCCCAACGATAACAACTTGATCACGTAGATAATCTTGATCTACTTCATCAGGTAACATCGCTAGAGGGTCGCCACTACGTTCTAGTAAACGAGCAAGATGCGAATGTTCTCGAATCCAAACTTGTACAGGTTCAATTGCTGAAAATAAAAATGAATTTAAAGTAATTGAAAATAAAGCCCCTGCTAAAATTAAATTTTGTGCTTCAGGAGTAAGCAAACCCAGTGACAATCCCAATGTTGCCAAAATAAAAGAGAATTCCCCGATTTGCGCTAAACTTGCACCGACGGTCAAGGCTGTATTCATTGGATAACGAAAGAATAAAACCAATGCCATTGCAGCGACGGTTTTACCAATCATGATGATGGCAATCACAGCTAAAATATGTAAAGGTTGCTCAATAATAATATGAGGATCAAACAACATCCCGACAGAGACAAAGAATAAAATAGAGAAAATTTCTCTTAAAGGTAGCGTTTCTTCTTCTGCTCGATGACTAAAATCAGACTCTTTAACAACCATGCCTGCAAAGAAAGCGCCAAGTGCCATAGATACGCCAAAAATCGCATATGAGCCATAAGCAATTGAAACGGCTGCTGCCACGACTGTTAGCGTAAAAAGCTCTCTAGAGCCCAAACGAGCAACGTATTGCATGATCAGTGGAACCAGACGTTTCCCAATGATGAGCATGAAAGCAATAAAGCCTGAAACTTTTAATAACGTGATGCCAAGGGTGAGCCAAATATTTTCATCTGATGCTTGTCCTGCAAGCGCATGTCCACCTAATAAAACCGCTGTCGCAGGTAAAAGTACCAAGACTAAAACCATTACAAGGTCTTCAACAAGTAACCAACCTACTGCGATTTTACCGTTGACGGAGTCAAGTAAGCCTTTATCTCCAAGTGCTTTAAGCAAAACGACAGTACTGGCACAAGATAAACTTAAACCAAAAACGAGAGATGAACCCCAACTCCAGCCCCAAAAATGCGATACGATCATGCCTAAGCATGTGGCAACAGTAATTTGTAAGATTGCACCCGGTAAGGCAATGCGGCGTACTTGCATTAAATCATTTAATGAAAAATGCATCCCAACACCAAACATCAAAAACATGACACCAAGTTCAGCAAGTTGGTTAGCAAGTGCCAGATCTGCCACTATGCCTGGCGTATTTGGACTAATAATAATGCCAGCAATCAGATAACCAATCAGAGGGGGGAGGCGTAATCGAGCAGCGATATAGCCAAAAATGAGGGCAATACCAAAACCCACGGCGAGTAAAATAATCAAGTCTACATCATGAGGCACTAAACACTCCTTGAAAGATGGGATAACGTGAATGAAAAAGAAAAGCACAAAGAGTGCCAAAAATAAAGTGAGACAATTTTAACAATTTGCATAAAAAAAAGGCAAAAAAAACGACCCAAAAGGGTCGTATTTTTTAGAAAACTAAAATTATTTAATTTTAGCTTCTTTGAAAATTACGTGTTGACGGATTTTTGGATCAAATTTTTTGATTTCCATTTTTTCCGGCATAGTACGTTTGTTTTTAGTTGTGGTATAGAAATAACCTGTACCAGCAGTAGAAACTAGGCGAATTTTATCACGCATGGTTCGGACTCCTTAGATCTTTTGACCTTGAGCACGTAGGTCAGCAACAACCTTTTCGATACCCAATTTGTCGATAATACGCATACCTTTAGTGGTTAAACGAAGACGTACAAAACGTTTTTCGCTTTCTAACCAGAAACGGTGGTGGTGCAGGTTCGGCTCGAACCGGCGTTTAGTTTTGTTGTTGGCGTGTGAGACGTTGTTACCAACGACTGGACGCTTGCCGGTAACTTGGCAAACCTTAGACATGGTGTAACTCCATTGATTTAGCCAACAGCAAATCTGTATGGCCAGTCAAAATAAAACGGATTGAATTCTTTCAAGGGGCGTTTTATACCAAAATTCCGCTTAAAAGACAAGCGGAATCGGTGAAAACACTGCATGATCTTTGACGATAGATCATGCCTTGATCATTTAGCGGATAAAAGTTTTCTCTAAAATTTTATGAACAGCGCCGCCAAATGGCGGTAGGATGAATTTTATGCTAAATAGTTTTGGCATAGACATCATAGAGCGTTCATGCGACAAGTTGAAAAAACCTTCTGGACCATGATATTTCCCCATACCTGATGCACCAACACCACCAAATGGTAGGTCATCTTGTGCAACATGGGTCAATAATGCATTTTGACCAAAGTGCCCTGAATGGGTACGCTGAGCGACATATTGTGCTCGCGCATCGTCAAAGTCGAAATAGTATAATGCAAGTGGGCGAGGTCTGCTATTAATAAAGTCAATCACATCATCAATTTGATCATATTCCATAATCGGTAATACAGGACCAAAAATTTCATTTTTCATAATGTCCATTTCAGTCGTTACACCTGTGACTAATGTTGGTGCAATTTTACGGACTTGGTTGAGGTCTTCATGTTTAGGATTGATTTCTACCAGTTGAGCACCTTGTGCTTGAGCATCTTCTAAGTAGCTTTGCACACGATTAAATTGTTTATCATTAATGATAGATGTGTAATCTTGATTGTGTGCAAGATGAGGATACATTGAACTGACAATAGTTTTGAATTGTTCAACAAACTCAGCAGTTGTGCCTTTAGGTAAGAATAAATGGTCAGGAGCCACACATGTTTGTCCAGCATTCCATAGCTTTCCAAAAGCTAAACGCTGAGCAACGTCTTTAAGATCGGTAGATGGATGAACAATAGCAGGTGATTTACCTCCAAGTTCTAAAATGACAGGCACTAGGTTTTCTGACGCAGCCGCCATCACAGTTTTACCGATATTGGTTGAACCTGTGAAAATAATTTTATCAAAAGCTAAATGTGAAAAGGCATCAGAAATAACGCCACCGCCTGTAACAACAGAAACCAATTCACGTGGAAATGCTTCTGAAAGTGCATTTTCCAACACATAACCAAAATGCATTGATGAACTTGAAATTTTGATCATGGCATGGTTACCCGCAGCCAAGGCACAAATGAGCGGACCAACGGAAAGAACTAATGGGTAATTCCATGGTGCAATAATACCAATGACCCCTAAAGGTTGGTATTGTACCCACGCTTTTGAAGGTTGATGCATGATGCCAACATGACGTTTAGATGGCTTCATCCATGTACTTAGATTTTTACTATAATATTTGATTTGTTCTAAACAGGTGATGAGTTCACCGATTTTTGTTTCAGTAATAGAGCGATTACCATAATCTTGATTAATTGCTTCTGCAATTTGATCTTGATATTTTAGTAACACTTTTTTTAGACGTGCTAAACGTTCAATGCGTTCTTTCGCAGTTGGAACGGGATAACGTTGATACGCTTGTTTTTGCTGAGTGAGCGTATCATGTAAATGTTGAACTTCAGGGGAATAAGAAGTCATTGAATTTGTTTTTGTTTGACTGTTCATCTCGAACACCTTTAGAGAGGAGCTGATTTATGATAATTTTTAGAGTAAAAGCTCTAATTAGTCAAGTCACTTTATATGTTAGCCTATGTTAACGCTGAAAGATGGTATTAGGATGTCGCACTCCAAAACGGTAAAAACCAAAGATCGAATTTTGCAAATCAGCTTGCAGTTGTTCAATGAACGTGGCGAGCGTTCAATCACGACCAATCATATCGCTGCTGAGCTTGGGATCAGTCCTGGGAATTTGTATTATCACTTTCGAAACAAACAAGAGATCATTAAAGAGCTCATGGAGCGTTATCAAAAAGAAACGCTAGACATGCTCGCATTACCCGATGACCGTGTAGTCAATGCCAACGATAAAATTCGTTATTTTCAAGTTTTGAGCAGTCAACTTTGGGAATATCGCTTTTTACACCGTGATGTTTACCATTTAATTGAAAATAATGGTGACTTTAGAAAAGTGTATCCACGTTTTGCAGGAAAAGTGATGCAACAAGGGCAAAAAATTTATCATGCCTTTGTCGACGCAGGTTTAATGCAAATGACAGCCTCAGAAATTGAAGCTTTAATTATTAATATTTGGATTGTTTTAACCAACTGGACAAATTTTTTATATATGTCAGGGCATTTGAGTAATTCAAATCATTTAGATGAAAAATGGATCTGGCAAGCATTACGTCAAATGGTATTTTTAGAAGGTCCATATTTACGGGGTGAAAGTCGAGAAACTTATGAGCGCTTATTAGAAAGTTTTGGTTCTTCTGAGCTATTTGCGAGTTTATCGACATTAAAACATGATTGAATAGCGCACAATCATTGAAAGCTTTTTAAAAAGCGTTAGAATATTTGGCTGTTTTTCAATTTAACGTATAAGTGATATCAATTAAATGAACATGACCACTGCCAACACAGCACGTCTCCTGATTACTTGTGAAGATAAACCAGGCATTGTGCAAGCTGTATCGAGCTTTTTGTATCATCAAGGAGCAAATATTACTGCGCTTGATCAATATGCAACTGAAGCTCAGGGCGGACGTTATTTCATGCGTGTTGAGTTTGAACTTGAAAATTTGCAAAGCCGTAAAGAAACGTTATTGCAAACTTTTTCGCAAAATGTCGCTGAACGTTATGAGATGCATTGGCGTCTTGCTTTTGTAAGTGATTTGAAAAAAGTCGGTATTTTGGTTTCAAAAGTCGACCATGCTTTACTTGAATTGCTTTGGCGTCATGCGCGAGGTGGTTTGGCTTGCCAAATTACACAAGTCGTTTCGAACCATGAAGATTTACGCAGCGCAGTTGAAAATTTTGGTATTCCATTCCATGTTGTACCTGTAAATAAAGAAAATAAACGTGAAGCTTATGCAAAAATTGATGAGTTAGTTCAAGGTGATGATTTACTTGTTCTTGCGCGTTATATGCAGATTTTAGATGAAGAATTTGTTTCTAAATGGGAAATGAAGATTATTAATATTCATCATTCTTTCTTACCTGCATTTGTGGGTGCAAATCCATACAAACAAGCACATGAAAAAGGTGTGAAATTGATTGGTGCAACGGCACACTATGTGACTGCTGACTTAGACCAAGGTCCGATTATTGAGCAAGATGTAGAGCGTGTAAGCCATGACTTTACAGTTGAACAATTGCGTGAATTAGGTCAAGACGTGGAACGTAATGTCTTAGCGCGTGCAGTAAAATGGCATTTGGAAGATCGTATTATTGTGGATGGAAATAAAACGGTTGTTTTCCAATAAATTGTCTTTGCTTTAATCAGTAAAAAGGATGCAATTAGGCATCCTTTTTGCATTTTTAATTTATAAAATCAATAAAAACTCTCTAAAAAGTAGTTGCAAATGAAAACACTTCTCATTTATTATTGTTGCACTTTAATTGTTCTATCCGATGAGTTTAATCTAAACAAGCCATCTTGTATGTGATTCTCTCAGAGATTTAGGTATTTAGATTCATATGAGTCAATCTTCCACTTCAAATATGCAGGCTCCAAATCCAATGAAGAAAAAGGTGATTACTGCTGTAATAGCCGTTCTTGTAGGACATTTGGGCGCTTTATGGGCATTGAGTCATCTAAAAACTCCTGAATTACAACCAATTGAAAAGAAACCTATTCAGGTCAAATTTGTACAGATTAAAGAGGATGTACCACCGCCTCCACCTCCACCAGTTAAACCTAAAGTTGAGCCTAAGCCTGTAGTGGAAAAAAAGGTGACACCTCCGCCGCCACCTATTGAAAAACCAAAATTGATTACTCAAAAGCAGCCTGTAGTTGAAAAGAAAGCAATTCAACAGCCTGAAGAAAAGATTGATCATGAAAAAATTAAACGTGAACAAGAACAGCAACGCCAGCAGCAAGAACAGCAGCGTCAAGAGCAATTGCGTCAGCAACAAGAACAACAGCGTCAAGAGCAATTGCGTCAGCAGCAAGAACAGCAGCGTCAAGAGCAATTGCGTCAGCAGCAAGAACAGCAACGTCAAGAGCAACAACGTTTAGAACAACAACGTCGTCAGCAAGAAGAAGCAAATCAACCTCGTAAATTAACAGCAGGTGAGATTTCTTGGAAAAATCGTCCAAGTTTTGAGTTTGACGACGACCTACTGAGAAATCAAGCTAGATCGTTGGTTGTACGTATTCAAATTAATCCAGCAGGTAAAATTACAGATGTCACTGTGATTAAATCGAGTGGATTGCCTAACCTTGATCGTGAAGTGCGAAGTGCTGTACGTTCTGCAAGAATGAATCCGTCAAATGATGGACGTGCCATGGTTGCTGACTTACCTGTAAATCTTCAAACCTCTGGGCAATAATTTAACCGGCTAACATAATTAGGAGTTCGAGTATGAACTTTTCCGTTTATTGGCAACATGCTGATGCCATCAGTAAAACACTGTATTTCGTGTTGTTGGCAATGTCTATTGCAACATGGACAGTATTCATTCTACGTTTGATGGGTACACGTCAACTTAAACAGCAAGCTCAAGCTCACCTTGCTCAGGCATTGAGCCAACTGAAAGCAAAATTAGCGCCTTTAGGTTTTGATCAACGTAAAGCTGTTGCAGAACAAGCTTTATTACGTCAAATCTCGGTTGAAAAAGCCAATGCTGAGAAAGGGGTATCTGTACTCGGTACAATCGCTTCAATCGCACCATTTGTCGGTTTATTTGGTACTGTTTGGGGGATTTTCCATGCTTTGGTTGCTGTGGGCAAAAGTGGTCAAGCAGGTTTAGCACA
Source organism: Acinetobacter sp. R933-2 (assembly GCF_030325485.1). Classification (NCBI taxonomy): domain Bacteria; kingdom Pseudomonadati; phylum Pseudomonadota; class Gammaproteobacteria; order Moraxellales; family Moraxellaceae; genus Acinetobacter; species Acinetobacter sp. R933-2. The sequence goes on along the minus strand of NZ_JACAIJ010000001.1, from coordinate 140,481 downwards.
AGTAGCAACACCTGTAGGTGAAGCATTGATCATGACAGGTTTAGGTCTAGCAGTCGCGATTCCTGCTGTATTGGCTTATAACATTTGTGTACGTTTTAATCGTACTTTGTCAAATGAGCTACAAGATCAAGCACATGGTTTATTGATTGACACCATGTTACAACAAGATTCAACTGTGAAAGTTGAAGCGCAAACAACACAAAAAGGTTTAGTTGGAGGTCAAGCTTAATGGCTTTTCAATTGGGTGAAGACAACGATGCTGGCATGAATGAGATGAATCTCATTCCGCTCATCGACATTATGTTGGTATTGATGATCATCTTTTTGGTGACTGCAACCGTTGCTAACCCATCAATACCATTAACCTTACCAAAAACAACAGCAGAAATTATTGATCCTCCACCTGAAGCAATCACAATCAGTATTAATAAAGAGGGTGAAGTGGCTTGGAATGATCAGGTGATTGGTTTACCTGAACTAGAAAAGCGCTTTGGTGAAGCGGCTCAGCAAACTGTAAAACCTGCTGTGCAGTTACGAGCAGATCAAGATGCTCGTTATGACACAGTTGCTCAAGTCATGTCTCGTGCCAGTGAAGCCGGACTGAACGATCTTGCCTTTATGAGCGATAATTAAGCGTTAATTACGCATTAAAAATTTAAAAAGCGATCTTGATAGATCGCTTTTTTTTATAGCTTATTTTATGGTTTTTTCAATATTTTTTAATTTTACAATTCGCTTTATTTAAGCAAGTCTTTAAACTGACTTTGTAATTTCATTAATTTTGGTGGAATGGCAAAGTTACAATAACCTTGTGATGGGTTTTTTGCATAAAAATTTTGATGATATTCTTCAGCAGCGTAGAATGTTGGAGCAGGAGATAACTCTGTGACAATATCTAAGTCCTGTGCTTTTAATTCGCTAATCAGTTGTTCAGCTTGTGCTTTTTGTTCATCGTTAAAATAATAAATCACCGAGCGATATTGTGTGCCAATATCATTGCCTTGACGGTTGAGTGTGGTTGGATCATGTGTGGTAAAAAATACATGCAGAAGTTGTACATAGCTAATCTGACTGTCATCAAAATCAATCAGAATGACTTCAGCATGCTGAGTAGTACCTGTACAAATTTGTTCATAAGTGGGTTGTGGGGTATTGCCACCAGCATAACCGCTCGTTACTTTTTCAACGCCTTTAAGTTGAAGAAATACTGCTTCCGTACACCAAAAACAACCACCACCAAATAATGCTTGTTGCATCGAAGACCTCCTTTCTATTTTATTTTCTAGAGAAAAAACCATCTTAAAGTAAATCAATTGTATGAAATAAAAAACCTGAGATTTCAGGTTTTTATCTATTTTAAAGTAAATACAAGATGTTATGGCGTAGTTTTATATTGTAAAACAACATTACCATATTGATCGACTAGTTTGAGTGTACGATCATAGCTTTGATAGCCTGTGACTTTGTGCAAAGCAGTCGTATATTTTTCTACGAGTGTCATATCCTGACAGTACATTTTTGTAGATGCGAGTGAGCCTAAGTTTAGATGATGATCTTTAACTGCATAGTTGCCCATAATACGATTACAGCCATCTGAGCCGCTCACACGTAAGTCACTACTAAATTGAATCATCGGTGAGTTTGTTTGACTTGGATATTCTGTGCTACCAATATGTGTTAGCACCCACGTTTTATTTTGTAAGAGGTTTAAATTTTCTTGTTGTTTAACCGTTGGGGTTGTTGTACAGCCAACAACTGTAAGTGTTGCTGGAATTAAACCGATCAACAAAATATTTTTTAACATGACTTTCTCAAAAATATAAATTGGGTCTATATAAGCAAAAAATGATGCAAATCACTAGATTAACAATGTATCTAAGCATTAAAAAAATGCTTAAATCATAAACCGTTGTGGATATTTTCAGTTAAACCTTCACGAATGACTTTAGAGTAGTTTTCACTGCTTTGATATTCAAAATGTTTGAATTGGTCTGTACGAGGATTAACATGCGCACGTTGATACCATTGCTTGATTGTCCATTGCTGATTTAAAGCACCTAAATCATATAAATAGTTTGGCAGATAGCCAGAAGCCAATAAGCGATAGTCCAAAGGTAACTCATGCGGTGAAATCGCTTGTACCATGTCAAAAACTAGCGTTGTACAGTTGCTACTGAGTGTATTGTACCATTTGGCTTGTTGAGCAAGTTCATCGGTTTTTTCTAAGTATTCTGTAAATAAAGCCTTCATTTCAGTTTTTGGCATTTTGACAGGGAAGAAATACACTTGTTCATTTCGAATGTTACTGCGTGTATAGATCAAATCTTTTTCATCAGCAGCAATTAGACTTAATTCATATTTTCTAAAAAAGCCACCGATTGCAGAAAAACTTTCCGTTTTCTCTTTGCGAATTTCGATTGAAAATACTAAGGGTTTTTGATCAGAAAAATCAAAACTAACCAGTGTATGTGCAATTTGTGGTCCCATCCAATAAGAAGTAATAATATTGACGCCTGTAATATGCTCTAGGTTATAGCTGCGGGTATCCCAATGCACATCGTATTTATTTTCTGTATGCCAATTAAAGTTACGTATATTATGAATGGTGACAATATTACCCTGTTTTTTATAGGTAAAAAGGCGGTCTACTTCAGGGTTCCATTCACGGTCTTGTTTGGCAGGAATATTAAAGTACCAAAGTAGACTACACAAAAATGCAAGGATATAAATTAGAATATCTTTATGACGGCTAAAAAGATTTTGTTTGATATAAATGCCTAAAATGCTGAAAGCAAATAAAATCCAAAGACCAATCATAATACGACTGAACAGACCAAAAGGTGCTTGAAACCAAAGTGCACAGCACAGCCAAATAGAAGAAAAAATGACAAAAATGCTAAAAATGGAATGGATCAGCCCCATTCCAAGTGCATGAAAAAGCGATTTTTTTTTAATTTTTTGCATATATTTAAATTATAAACTGAGATCAAGCTTATTTTTGATAAGTTGCGAACTCAAAAGCAATCCCAGTTTTGTCATCAATATGTTGCTCAGACGCTATTTTCTTAAATTCATTTGGAATTTCTGGATAATGTGCATCACCTTGTACATTAAGCTCTACATGAGTAAGCTCCAAGCGATCAGCAATAGCAATGGTTTGTGTGAAAATTTCACCACCACCAATAATAAATAGAGTTTCAGGTTTTTCTGAAGCTTGAACATCAGCAATTGCTAAAGTTAAAGCCTGTTCAATACTGGTTGCTGTTTTAACACCCTCAAAAGACCAGTTTGGATCACGAGTAATGACCCAGTTAACGCGTTTAGGTAAAGCACGTCCCATCGATTCGAGGGTTTTTCGTCCCATCACCACAACACCGCCTTGAGTGATTTCTTTAAAGTGTTTTAGGTCGGCTGAAATATGCCAAGGAAGATCATTACCTTTACCAATACAGCGTTGCTGATCCATTGCAACAACATGAACAACTTCTAAATTTTTAAATGTCATAGTGAGCTCATTTTTTTAATTCCTCTCGACCTCTCCTTTTAAAGAGAGGCGAATATTTGAAAGGAGGAATTTAGGGGCTTTATTGAAAGTGGTTTTGTGAAATTAAACCGCAACAGGGGCTTTAATCGCAGGATGTGATTCATAACCTACAATTTCAATATCTTCAAATTTAAAATCAAAAATATCTGTGATTTCAGGGTTTAATTTAAGCTGACAAAGTGCTAAAGGTTGACGTGTTAATTGCAATTGAGCTTGTTCAAAATGGTTTGCATATAAATGTGTGTCACCACCTGTCCAAACAAAATCACCCACAGCTAGACCACATACTTGCGCGATCATGTGCGTCAGTAAGGCATAACTTGCAATATTAAAAGGGACACCTAAAAATACGTCCGCACTACGTTGATAAAGCTGACAAGATAATTTCCCATCTTGTACAAAAAATTGAAATAAGGTGTGACAAGGTGGTAATGCGACTTGACCTGCTTCTTGCGGGTTCCAACCTGAAACAATCAAACGACGTGAGTTTGGATTGGTCTTAATTTCATTAATGAGCCATTGAATTTGATCGAAACCATCATGTTCATATAAGCCATTTTCCAGTTTTGTTGCACCAAAATTACGCCATTGATGACCATATACAGGTCCAAGCTCGCCTTCTGGACGACCAAAACGTGCAGTTTGTTCAGCCGTAGACCATTCATCCCAGATACTGACTTTATTGTCTTTTAAATACTGGACGTTGGTGTCACCTTTTAAAAACCACAAGAGTTCAATCACAATTGAACGGAAGTGAACTTTTTTGGTGGTTAGAAGAGGAAAACCTTTGGACAAATCAAAACGCATTTGATGACCAAATACAGAACGAGTTCCTGTGCCTGTACGGTCGCCTTTATCGCCACCATTGTCGAGGATATGTTGTAGAAGGTCTAAATACGCTTTCATATTAATTCCAAATTAGGCTCATCATGTCCGTTTTGAAGTGACGTAGATCACGACATTTCATGACGTTTAACTTTGAGCGTGTCATATTTTTACTGAACTTCTCAGTTTATACTAAACACTGATTTATTTTAACTAGAGATAACAAGAGAGAAGGAAGATGCAAGTCAACTGGAATGAACTTTCTGAATATATTCAGCAATATAAAGCACAAATTTTAGCAACAAAAAAGTCAGCAATCGAGTTAAATTTGTCCCCTGCACAGACGTTATCATTGTGGCAAAGCAAAGTGGGGGGTGAGCCTTATTTACCTTTAACAAATAAATATCCACACAATGCTGAAGAGCGACCTTTGGTGCTTTTAGCACAGATCAATTTTGCTGAACTGCCTCAAAATGAGCTCTATCCAAGTACAGGAATTTTACAGTTTTTTATTGATATTGAAGATGATTTATGGGGTTTAGATTTTGATGAACCACAAAAGCAAAATAACTTTCGGGTCATTTACTATGATCAAGTGATTGAAGATACAACGCAGTTGCTACAAGCATTTCCTACACAAGATTTAGATCATGATATGAACCCTGTAACAGGGCAATATGCTGTGCAATTTGTTGCGTCAGAACGTTATATTTCTATGGGAGATCATGAATTTGCTGAGAAAATTTTTGATCCTTATGAAATGGAAGATGATGCCGCAGAAGACATCTATGATGAATATGATGATGCATTTTCAGCAAATGGGCATCATTTAGGCGGCTATCCATATTTCACGCAAGATGACCCTCGAAGCACGAGTCGTTTTAAGGACTATATTTTACTCTTTCAACTGGACAGTTCAGGGCAGGAAGATGTTGAAATTTTATGGGGTGATTGTGGTGTTGCCAATTTCTTTATTCACCCTGATGACTTAAAGAAAAGAGATTTTTCTAAAGTGCTTTATAACTGGGATTGTTCTTAAAATTAGATCATCTTATGAAATAAAAGACCCATTCGATAGAATGGGTTTTTTGTGATAGGCTTCACGTTATTAATCTATTGCATAAAAAATTATAAATATATAATTAAAAGTGATATTGATTTTTTATTTTAAAAATAAACCAAGAAAGAGCAACTTAAAAGATTCTCATTTACAATCACAAATTTTATTACATTTACGTTAAACAAATTTTAAGAATGTATGCTTAGTATTGCAACTTCGTAATTTATGGTAGCGGTACTTTGGTATGGTAAGACAGAGTTTAGTGAGTCAGTTTGGGGTTGAGCAATGATTGTTGATTTAAATACTCAACTTGTACAAGACGTCAATAGCGTATCTGTTAGTCAATACATTTTTCAAAATGAAAATGGATCTTTTTACCCAAAACAGGACTTTAATCCAACAGCGATTATTCAACAAAATAAATTAAAACAAGCCCAAGCCAATAATTTTTCTTTAACGAATGCTTTTCAAATTGATATTGATAAATTTATCAATAAATTAGATAGTATTTCAGCACGTACAAGCTCAGCACGTTGTGCACGTAGTATTCGTATTGCATTACAAACAGCAGGTGCAAAGTTTATTGATCATCCCATTGCAGCAGCAGATTGGGGCGAGACTTTAGAAGAAATTGGTTATAAACAAATACAACCTTCTTTTGATGCTCCACAAGAAGGAGATATTTATATTATTGACCGTACCCGTAAACATCGTTATGGGCATATTGCAGGTTATACAGGTTCAGAATGGGTTTCTGACTTTAAACAACGTAGTTATGATGTTTATAAAGATAGTAATGTCACTTATAAATACTATCGCTTAGGTTGATTTGTCTTCTATGTGTCAAAAGCAGACGATTAAAAAGGAAGCTTGAGCAAAAACCTTCCTTTTTAATCTGAGCATTTACTGCGGTTTTGATAATTTGAAATCAGCACAAGTCCAAGCATCATAAAGCCTAAAGCTTGAATGGCTAAATAGACAAAATTCGATTGTTTTAAAAACCAGTAAATGATCGTGATTTGAATAAAAATAGGGAGATAAACTGCTGCAATTTTCATCCATTTTTTCTGAGGATTTTGTGCTGCCTTTTGACTTGCAGCCCGATACAGCACATGTAATGCCATACCTAAAACTAAACCAATACCTACAAAAATTGGGCTGAGTTTTTCAATGTTAGAGCAATAAAAAATCACAATACAGAGCATGATGCTGACGATCAGCTTAACTTGACGAGTACAGCGTTCTGAATACCAAAAATCTAACATGATTAAGAGACTTGTTTCGTGTTGTTTTGATGAAGTAAAGACAACGGCGAAAATAAACAAACAGCCAATGCCATAAATCCGATACCTTGTGCTCCCGGAATTAAAATTTCACCTTGTGTCATATTTTTAAAAATCAACGCCAATAAGAGTGCGATGGGTACCCATGTCAAAATACGATATACAATTCCAGTTGGTTTTTTTGCTGCAAAATGGAGTTTGCAGTAACGACAAATCAGGAAGATCACACCTGTTGCGACAAACATTAAAATCGCGCTATATGCTAAGGGTTGCATGCGATATAACAAGATGGTTGCAATGGCAATCGCAATGAAGATAAATATCTTTTTGAAGATAGGTGTTTGTGGATCAAACCAAAATTCAAGCATAATGTTGGTATATATTCAAAGGATGCTTGCAGTATAAATGAACTTGTTGAAAAGATGAGTTTTAGTTACATAGTCATGCAAAATAAGATGGAAACATAATAATGTCAAAAATATCACAATTGCCAGAACAGTTTTTTCCCTTCATCCAAACCATCGAATCTACCTTACAAACCTGTGTTGAATTTGATCGGGAGTTAAAAAGTCATGTGGATTTATGGCAAAGTAATTTAGGTATGTCGCCTTATTTTCCTTTAGAGGGTGAATATCCTTGCTCTAAGCTGAGCAATGAACCTTTGCAATTTTTAGCACAAATCAATTTTGCTGAAATGCCGCATTTAACTGATTTTCCTGAACAAGGGATTTTACAGTTTTATTTGAATATGAAAGAGTTGGATTTGGGAGTGGATGAAAGCCTTGAACACATCCAATTTAATCATCGTGTGCTGTATTTTCCTGAAGTAAAAGAAGATGAAACTTTACTCAAAACTCGTGAAACATTGAAAAAAATTTCTGAAATTTCTGAGGATGAGCAGCAATTATGGGTTGAAGAATGTGGTTTAACTTTTAAAAAAGTTCAGCAATATATGACATTTCATGATTATCGTTTTGCACCCCTCATATTTGGGCGTGAGCAAGTTGCTTTAAGCCAAGATTATGATGATCTAATGTGGGCTTATACCGAATATGAAAAACCGTATACAGAACAATTTCAGTATGAAGGTGGGCATCGTATCGGAGGATATGCAAATTATCTACACTCTACAGATAACCGAACTGAATTTGGAATTAAAGACTATGTGTTGTTAATGCAGTTAGATACAGATGAGGGTTTGGAGTGGTGTGATGGTGGTGTTGCGCAGTGGTATATTGCTCCCCAAGATTTGAAAAAAAGAGATTTTTCTAAAGTTGTTTTTTTGTGGGCATGTCATTGAGTTAATTGAGAGCTTAAAAATAAAAAAGCGGATGAGTGATCATCCGCTTTGACAGGGTTTAATTAGGTATTTTTATGCGGTCCCCAATCGAAAATTTTCTTTTGATAAGCATACCAAATCATCCATAAACCAATCAAAATCATTGGAAAAGATAAAATTTGCCCTTTGGTCATCCAACCAAATAAGATATAGCCTTGATCTGCATCAGGTTCGCGGAAGAACTCCATAAAGAAGCGAGCACAGCCATAACCCATCAAAAATATTGCAGATACTGCATAACGTGGACGTGGTTTTGCACTATAAAACCAAAGAATAAGAAATAATAATAAGCCTTCGCACAGTGCTTGATAAATTTGTGAAGGATGGCGTATTAAATGTAATGGATCAGTTGGGAATATCATACCCAAAGCAAAGTTTGGATCGGAAACTTGACGACCATAAAGTTCACCGCCAATAAAGTTACCAATACGACCAAACATTAAACCTGTAGGGACACAAGGTGCAATAAAATCTAAAGTTTCAAACCATGTTTTCTTATATTTATGGCACCATAAAAGCATGGCGATCATGACACCTAAGAAGCCACCATGAAAGCTCATTCCGCCTGTCCAAACTTTAAATAACCAGATTGGATCTGCAAGGAACTTACTAAACTCATAAAATAGGACATAACCAATACGTCCACCCAATACCACACCCAAAGCACCATAAAATACAAGATCTGAAACCATTTCCGAATTCCAGTTTGTACGTTGTTTAGCACGATAAGTTGCAAGCCCCCAAGCACATAAAAATGCCAGAAGATACATGATTCCATACCAATGCACTTGGAGTGGTCCCAGTGATATTGCAACTGGGTCTATATTTGGGTAGGTCAGCATCGCTCTTCCTTTGTATTCTGTTTTGCACAGATTTTATCTGAAAGACATGAAAAATGTTGTACATTCAATGTGTAAACTTAAAGTAATAAGCTATGGAATAAAAATATGTGTATTGTGGCTTTAGCATGGCAAGTCTTGGAAGATGTACCACTGTGTTTAATTTCAAATCGAGATGAGTTTTATCATCGACCCGCATCGCAATTACATGTCTGGGAAAATAGCCCAATTATTGCAGGGCAGGATTTACAATCTGGGGGCACATGGATGGGGGTAACAGCACAGGGTCGCTGGGCAATTGTCACCAACTTCAGAGAAGGGCAGGATAAAAATTTATATCCAACTTCCAGAGGACATTTGATTCAGTCTTTTTTAGAATCTGAACAAACACCTATTCGTTTTGCACAACAACTTGAAGAAAAACAAAGAGACTATGCAGGGTTTAATTTATTTTTAGGTGATCGAGAACAGGCGGTATATTTAAGTAATCGTGGTGAAGCACCGCAAGTTTTAGCCAAAGGTGTGTTTGTTGTTTCTAATGGATTGATGTCTGAAGATTGGGAAAAGACCAAACATTTACGTAAACGTTTTACGCAAGAATTTTTACCGATGTTACAACTGCCATCTATACCTGAACAGGATTTAGAACACACAGCTTGGGATATTTTAGAAGATGAACGCAAAGTGATTGTTGATTTATTGCCTGAAACAGGAATCAATCAAGAGATGGAGCATTTATTGTCATCAACTTTTATTCAAAGTCCTGTTTATGGCACGCGATGTTCAAATTTTTTAAGAATAAGTCAGTCAGAAATTTCTTGGTTTGAGAAAACTCAGCAGGGTGAGCATGCGGGAGAAGTAGTTAAAATTTAGCTGTTTTATAAAAATGAAATGATAAAAAATCCACAAATGTTAAGAAACATTTGTGGATCATTGTTATACGATAAATAAGGTTGAATTAACCTGCAATCGTACCGCCATCTTTACGGGTGATGACAACTGTTGCTGAACGCGGACGTGCTGTTTTATTACTGCTATCTTTTTGCGTAGCTGGCCAATGACTTGTTGGTTTGTCATAGCTTTCAGAGTCTTCACCTGGATGTTGTACATTAATAAAGATTGCTTTGTGGTCAGGTGTCATCGTAACACCTGTGATCTCACATTCTGTTGGACCTGTGAGGAAACGACGTAGATTATCATCCGTCATTTTTGCACCAACAATGGTTTCTTGTCCTGTAGAGCTTTTTGCTTTGGTACCATCACCAACTTTACCTGGTAGTGCTGCAAGCATCATACAGTTGGTAACGTCAGTATAAGCGCCATCATCTGTTTGAATCCAAAGTACACCGCGTGGGTCAAACCACATACCATCTGGAGAAGACAAGTCATTATTGTCATTTAAGCCAGAAAGGTTGATATTGCTTGCCATTTTCGCTTCAGCACCAAAGAGATAAATGTCCCATTTGAATGTGGTAGCAGTTGTAGTGTCACCATCTTCATGGAAGCGAATAATATGACCATTCACATTACCTTTACCACCCTCAGGATCTTCATAGTTACGAGGGTTAGCGGCATCTGTTGGATAGGCTGTACCACGATTTGAGTTATTGGTTAAAGTCACATAGACTTCGCCATTTTCAGGGTTTACAGCAACCCATTCAGGGCGATCCATTTTTGTTGCACCGACTGCATCACCTGCAAGACGAGCAAAAGTTGTGACTTCTGCTTGTGATTTAAATGGATAAACTGTACTTGATGCATTTAAACCATTTTTACCATAAGCCAATTCAATCCATTGACCTGTACCATCACTATTGAACTTAGCAACATAAAGTTTGCCTGAGTTCATGTATTTATCACCTGCTTTATAGCCACCATTGATATCTTTTGCAGACCATTTTGCATCAGATACAAATTTATAGATGTATTCGCCACGTGAGTCATCGCCCATATAGAACGCTAAATTGTCATCTTCACGTAAACGACTTGCACGGCAGTCTTCATGCGCAAAACGACCTAAAGATGTACGTTTTACAGGATTTTGACGACCATCAAATGGGTCAATTTCAACGATCCAACCAAAAGTATTGGCACTGTTACGGTAGTCTTGTGTAGCAGAAGCACCCGTAACTGACGAGTTCCAGCGGTCGTATAAGTCTTGGCTTTCAACTTTGCCAAGCGCTGTTTCCCATTGGTAACGTGAGCTTGCACCATCTTTTAAACCATAACGTTTTAAAGCAATGATTTCTTCTGGTGTACGTTTTTCATCATCACCTTTGTTACGGATAAAGTAACCAATATAGTTTTCTTCAGTCGTTAAATAGGTTCCCCAAGGTGTATAACCATTACCACAGTTATTATGGGTACCACGTGTTTGCTTGCCCGCTGGTGAATACTTGGTGGTGACTAAAGCTGAGTTTGCAACAACACCTGCAAAATCCATCACTGTTGATGCTGTAATACGGCGGTTAAAGAGTGAATTTTTAACAATTTCAACTTTTTGTGTCGTTTTATCTTTTTTCAACTCAATGATTGAAACACCATGAGCATTCATTTCACGAATCACTTCATCTTCAGGGCGGCGACCATCAGCGGTTTTCGTTGGACCTTTAGGGTGTAAAAATGTCGGATTGATATATTCATGGTTCATCACCAATAAGCCATTTTCAGATGCTTTTGGATCATAGTTTTTATTTGTTGTATTTAAACCAAAATAACTCATACCATCATGGCAGTCACCTGAGCGATACTGGAAACTTGGACCAGAAGGCACAGCATTATCATTCCATTCTGCATAAGCAGGGTTAATCGAGTCACCCATTGCATAGAGTACAGTTGCTTCATACCCTTCAGGTACAGTCACAATGTCATTGAGGTTTTTAGCAACAGGTTTAAAGGTTAATTTTTCAGGTTTTTTATTTGGGTCTGTTGGTTCAGGAGTTGGTGTTGGTGGAGTGACATTATTTGATGAGTCTTTGTCATTGCCACAACCAGTCAAAGTTGACGCTAAAGCCAGAGCTGCTGCACCACTTGCAGTTTTTGCAATTAAGCTACGACGAGTAATATGTTGTTCTAAAATATCACGAAAATGTATATTGTCTGAAGTGTTATTATCAAGTTCTTGATCTTCATGATATGGCGTCAGCTCGGTCATGGAAGTATTCCCTAAAGTTAATTGATGGTTCTCAAAAGTTGTTATTAACTTAGATAATAAATATGACGAAGCTTTGACAGTAAGGTGACAGTCTGGTGAAGATAAAAAGTCAAAATGATGAAAATCACAATATAAGTCAAATAAAGAGCAACTTTATGTTGTTGCTCGTCTTTTTTCGATGACTTTGCCAAAAAACAAACCGAGTTCAAAAAGCAACCACATTGGAATAGCAAGCATAATCATTGAAATAGCATCGGGTGGCGTAATAAACATAGAGACAAAAAAACAGCCCACAATAATATAGCGACGTTTTTCGACAAGGTCTTGAGTTGAAACCACACCAATTAAAATCAGCAGTAAAGTGATAATCGGAATTTCAAAGGTTAAGCCAAAGACTAAAAATAGCTTTAAACAGAATGTCAGATAACTATTAATATCTGTCATGGGTGCTACTGTTTCAGGCGATACACTAATAAAAAAATGTAAAATCGAGGGCAAAGCCACAAAATATGCAAAAGCAATTCCTGCATAAAACAGGCTAATGCTACCAATGAGCAAGGGCAGTGCTAAACTTTTTTCTTTGGCATACAGCGCAGGTTTAACAAACGACCAAATTTGATAAATAATAAAAGGCATTGCCAACATTAAAGCAATGAAAAAATTCAACTTAAATGGTGCCATAAATGTTGCGGTGACATCTGTGGCAATCATGGTTGATGTTGCAGGCAGTTGTGCTCTTAAAGGCTCAGATAACGCAACATAGGTTTTATTGGCAAAGGGAAGTAAGCAAAAAAATAAAAGAATTAACAATGCCATGATTTTAAATAAATGACGTCTTAAAACGATCAAATGTTTAGTAATCGGCATGGACTCTAATTCAGGCTGAGGGTTAGGGTCAGGTGACTGAATTTGAGGGCTAAAAGAGCTGTTCATACTGCAACCTTTAAGATAGACGGCTCAAAAACTGGAGTTTCAAGTCGCTGAATGGGGTGTACGACAAACTTTAATTGTTTAATCCAAACCTCTGAGATATAAGGGCTTGGAATAGATGTTTTGACCAATTCATACGTACACATCAAACTTTTATTGTCTGTCATTGCTGTATGTTTTTGTTTTTCTTCAGCGGCTATAGATTGTTGTTGTAACTCTTGCATTTGAGTTTGCATTTTTTGCTCAAGTTCTTCAATACGTTTCATCTCGAGCTGCATTTGTTCTCGTAGTTCTGAGAGACGAAGTTCACGATCAATGTCATTTTGAACATTACTTACAGTACGTTTTATTTTGGAGTACCATTTTCCTGCAAAGCGTGCAGCCACAGGAAGCTTTTCAGGTCCTAAAACCAATAAAGCAATGATGCCAAAAACCAGTAATTCAGAAAACCCCACATCGAGCATGACTAATCTCTCCGCGTGTTAGTGCTTTACTGTAGAATTCACATCACTGGTATTTTGATGTTCTAAAGTACGAGGTTCAGCAATTGCTGCTTTGGTAGCATCATCATCTTTGATTGATTTTTTAAAATCTTTTACTGCACCACCTACATCTTTGCCTAAGTTTTTAAGTTTAGATGTACCAAACAATAAAATGACCACAATTGCAAAAATCAGTACGTGCCAAATCGATAATCCAGCCATGATAAAATCTCCTCTTTTATTACAGCCTATCTCAACAGGTATCTATGACAAAAAGGTGACGTCTATATTTCAATTTAAAGACAATGTGCAGTCTTGATATTTTCAAAGCTATGTAAAGCTTGTACGTGTTAATATTTTAGGAAATTATTTTAGGTGAATGCGTGTGTCGGCTTTATTACCGCTTTTAGGGTTTTTTAGTGGCTTAATTTTGGCAAACAGTTCATTTTCTCCTCAGCTTAGAGCTGTTTTTTCTGCTTTTTTATCACGTTTATTTATTCCTATTGTGATTATTTACAATATGGTTTTTTATCAAGCTGGCAGTTTAAGTTTGATGCTTTTTAGTTTTTTCTCTGCCATTTTATTATTTTTTATTTATTTTCTGTTGTCTAAGGATCGTTTACAGGCACTATGTTTTAGCTATACCAATATGGCTTGGCTAGGTTTTCCGATCGCGATTGCTTTATTTGGTGAAGAAATAAGTTCAGCAATGATTGCAATTTATGTAGGTGGCTCAATTTTTGGTAATGTTTGGGCAGTTGCTTCTGTGAGTACGACACCTTTGGCTTTAGGGGACATGTTCAAAAAAGTTTTAAAATCTCCTCCTGTTGTGGCTTTGTTACTTGCAGCTTTATTTCGTGTTCTACAGTTACAGACGTTAGAAGATCATCAATGGATTGATGCGATTTATCAGTTTTCTAAGTGGGGAATGGTTTTTACAGGAATGTCTGTTTTAGGCATGTGGTTACGTAAAACAAAAGTTCATTGGGTTGATTTGATTTATAGCTTTAAAATTGCATTATTAAAAGTTTTTTGTGGCTTGGTTTTTTGTAGCTTTGCTTATTATTTTTTAGCGATTGCAAATATTCACGAATATATTGGCGTGATGTTTTTATTATTTTGCTTACCTCCTGCTGCTAATATTGTTGCTTTGGAAACACATTATCAAGGCACTGGTGTTTCAGCTAAATATATTGCTTCAGGAACAATAGTCAGTTGTGTGATCTGTGTGTTGTATGGCGCCGTGGTGCATTTATCGTAGTTGTAGTCATTTACATCATCGTAAATCTTTTTTTGATCATAGATTTGAATCTTCCCTTTGCGGAATAAGTCCCTCACCTTTAAAAAAGAAGAGGGACTTCTTATAGGAACTTATTTTTCCAAACTTGCTTTAAATAATTGCATTGCTTGCCCACGATGACTGATTTTATTTTTTTCTTCTTTACTCATTTCAGCGCTTGAAATACCGAGTTCAGGCAACAAAAACAGTGGATCATAACCAAAACCATTTTCACCACGTGCTTGTTCTAAGACTTCACCTGCCCAAATCCCTTGGAAAATTTGTGGAAGTGGGTCATCAGCATGTTGTACCAAAGCTAATACACAAACGAACATACCATCAATTGGTTGACCATCTTTGCGCAAAGGTTTTAGGTCAGCTAATAGTTTTGCATTATTGGCAGCATCATCACCGTGTTCACCTGCATAACGTGCAGAATAGATGCCAGGAGCACCACCAAGAACAGGAACGCAAATGCCTGAATCATCTGCAATTGCAGGTTTGCCAGAAATACGGCTAGCATGACGTGCTTTGATGATGGCATTTTCAATAAAACTTAAACCATCTTCTATGGCATCTTCGATATTGAGTTTTCCTTGTGGAATCACTTCGACTGGTAGCTTTAACTCAGCAAACATTTTTTCAAATTCAGCAATTTTGCCTTTGTTATTACTTGCGAGTACTAGTGTTCCTTGGGATAACCAATCTTGTGCAGACATTGCAATTGCTCTGATTTTGAATATTGGTGGGTATTTTAACTGATTATGTACATCATTTGAGAAGATGAGTTTTATCAGTTTAATTTAATCGAGATTATTTTAATTTTATTCCCCAATAAAAAAAGCACCCGAAGATGCTTTGATCAAAGAGATTTAAAATAAGTTATTTTTTTATCATCGTAATATCAGTTCCAACTTTCTTTGGATCAATTAAAATTTTGGCATGTTGCTCAGGATCACGTAGTGCAGAAAAAGCATTCGTTACGCCATCCAAGCCAACAATTCCCGTAATGAGTGGAGAACAATCAATTTTACCCTCTGCAATCATATGTAAGGCATCACGAAACTCTAAAGGGGTATAACCTAAAACAAATTGCATTTCGATTTCTTTATTGATCGCAAGTGCAGGTTCAATGCGATCACTTTGCATACATACACCCACACCAATAATTTTGGAAAATAATGGTGCACCATCAATGATTTGTTGCAGAATTCCTGGTACACCGACACATTCAAAAATTACTGCACGTTTTGGTAATGCACCCAATTTATCTGCAACTCGCCATGCATGCCACCAAGGCATTCCAGTGGCTTGAATTTTGTCAAAAAGACTTAAACCATAATTGAGTGCATCGGCAGCATTGCCCAATAAGCCCAGTTCTTTCCAGTTTTCGAAAGGGGAGTTGCTTGCAGGATTAATGACACTGTCAGCACCACAGCGTTCAGCTAATTTTCTACGATTAGCAGAGAAATCACTGGCAATGACTTTCTTAACACCTGCTGCTTTTAGCATTAAAATAATGCCAAGCCCAACAGGACCACAGCCAATGACAATCGCAGGTTCATTGGTTTTGATCCGACTACGTCGAACGGCATGTAAAGCAACTGCCATAGGTTCAGTCATTGTTGCACTATCAACATCTAAACCATTTGGTACTTCAAACATCAGGCTAGATTGAACTAGAACTTGTTCTGCATAGCCACCAGAAGCATTGGGTGAAAGCCCTGTAGATTGGTAGCCTAAATCATCAAACTTTAATAAAGGCATCGCACAGACTAAGGTATCTTTTTTGAATTTTTTACGTGTCTTGGGACCATAATCCATGATTTTTCCACAAAATTCATGTCCCATAACAAATTGATCAGCATTCTTGGCGATACCTTGAAACCCAACTTTTGCTGCAAGATTATGCATATGGTCGCAGTTATGCTGCATATGTAAGTCACTACCGCAGATCCCACACCGAACAACTTCAAGTAGCACTTGACCTTTTGAGGGTACAAGTTCAGCTAGTTTTTCTATTCTTAATTCAGCATTTTGGCAAACTACAGATTTCATGAAATCTTCCCTGTTTTTATTTGACTCTTGTTGATCATTGCAGTTCTGGTCGTATAAAAATATGGCTGTGATCGTGGTTCTAAGCTGTAAAGATGCCAATAATTTTTTGCATCAAAGTAGCTGAATTAAAATCTCTTAAATTGTCATCATTATAGTTATATTTTCAAACAATAAAAAAAAGCACCTTATGGTGCTTCCTTATATAACGACAAATAAAACTTATTGAGTTTGAATCCAACGATCAGCACGGTCACGCGCAGTACGGATTTGTTCAGGTGTTAAGTTTGCAGCTAAAGCTGTTTTTTTAGTTTCAGACATATTAATGACTTTATTGTCTAACATGCCATCACGCGTTGAAAGTTCATACCACTGATAAGCACCAATGTAATTTTTCTTTTGCTCTTCCATCACTGCCAAATTAAAGCTAGCACGGTTATCACCATGACTTGCAGCTTTCTCAAAATATTGGCGTGCTGCTGTTTCGTTTTTAGATACCCCAAGACCATCAGCATACATACGACCTACATTTAACTGAGCCGCAGAAATACCTTGGTCAGCCGCAGATTTAAACAAACTAAAAGCATGTTTTAAATCTTTTGCAACACCTGTACCTGATTGATAACGTGTAGCTAAATAGAACTGAGCAGCAGCTTGTCCTGACTTAGCCGCTTTTTCTAAATCAGCAACGTTCATTTGTGCATATTGTGCTGCTAATGCAGACGTTGATTTTTGTTGTTGAGGAATATAGTCCGCATGGGCTTGAAAACTGAGCAGCCCAAAAAATAGGGTACTGCCTAATAAGATTTTCTTCATATAGCGCTCACTCTATAGATCGCGACTTCGCCAAACAAGTTTGGTACAGCTTTACTTAAAAAGCTGCCTTGTTGATTCCCATTTACAGCGAGTCGATCAATAATTTTAATCTGATTTTCTGCACACAGTGCTTCGAAATCACGGAAGGTGCATAAGTGGATATTGGGGGTATTGTACCACATATACGGTAATGCATCAGAAACAGGCATCATCCCTTTAAGCGCAAGGAAAGAGCGAGTCTTCCAATGTGCAAAATTAGGAAAAGTAATAATGGCTTGTTTCCCCACACGCACCATATCGCGCAGAAGCACATCAGGTGCATCTACAGCTTGTAAAGCTTGTGCCATAACCACATAGTCAAAAGACTGGTCTGCAAAGCGTTCCAAACCGAGGTTCAAGTCTTGTTGTATAATATTTAACCCTTTGCTTACGGCAATTGCAATCTTTTCTTGATCAATTTCTAATCCATAAGCGCGAATTTGATGTTTTTTGCTCATTTGTGACAATAATTCGCCATCACCACAACCCAAATCGAGCACACTTGCCCCAGGGCTAATCCATTTTTCAGCAAGTTGTTGGTCAATACGCATTAGATTGCCTCCTTCGGTGTGGTTTTAAGGTGTTCTTCGCCACCTAAAAATGCACGTAAGGACTTAACGTACAGCGGAATAGGGAATAGAAATGAATCATGACCTTGTTCAGCATCAATATCTAAATAGCTAACAGGTTTATGATTGGTAATTAAGGCATCGACAATTTCTTGCGAACGCTGAGGGCTGAAGCGCCAGTCTGTGGTAAATGACACCACCATGAAACGACATTTGGTATTGGATAAGGCTTTGGTCAGAGAGTGTTCATATTCACGGGATGGATCAAAATAATCCAAAGCTTTGGTCATGATTAAATAGGTATTGGCATCAAAGTTACGACTGAATTGCTCACCTTGATAACGCAAATAGCTTTCCACCTGGAATTCGACATCAAAGCCATACATAAATTTACCAGATTTTAAATCACGACCAAATTTTTGCTTCATCGCTTCTTCAGACAAATAGGTAATATGACCCACCATACGCGCTAAAATTAAGCCACGTTTTGGATAGCTGTCTTGTTCTAGATAACGACCATGATGAAAGTCAGGATCGGATAAAATGGACTGACGTGCCACTTCGTTAAAGGCAATATTTTGTGCTGAAAGCTTGGGTGCTGAAGCAATAATCACGCAATTTTTTAAACGGTCAGGATAATCCACCGACCATTGCAATGCCTGCATTCCACCTAGTGAGCCGCCAATAACAGCATACCAGACATCGATCCCTAAGCGATCAGAAAGCATAGTTTGAGTTTTTACCCAATCACGCACAGTCACCAAAGGAAAGTCTGGACCATAAGGACGATTTTCATTTTCAGGGTTGGGTGAGATCGGTCCTGTTGAACCACTGCATCCGCCAATATTATTGAGTGCCACCACAAAAAATTTTGAAGTATCAATGGCTTTTCCTGGTCCAATACAGGCATCCCACCAACCCGCTTTTTTATCATCTTCATGATGATAGCCTGCGGCATGGTGATGACCTGAAAGCGCATGACAGATTAAAATCGCATTGGATTTGTCCGCATTGAGCGTACCGTAGGTTTCCATCATGATTTCAAAACGTGGCAGTACTCGACCACATTCAAGTTCTAAAGGTTCTTCAAATTCAAACTTTTGCGGAGTAACAAGCCCCACAGAATCAGCTGGAAAAGACACAGGAAATGTTCGCCTTAAATTTTGAGGAATAGATAACTTTCATTAACCATTTTTTGATCAGAAAATGGCAGATTTTGATCATTTGAACTTCGCACTATTTCGCAAAAAAGTTTCCTCTCCTTGTAGGAGAGGGTTAGGGTGAGGTCAACATCAGAGATGTATCCTCATCCTCATCTTCTCCACTACGTTTTGTATTTCAACAAAGTAGTGCTTTGTTTTGCTCAGAGAAAAAGGACTTTTATAACGATTTTAATAGCACTTTAATCTGTAAAGCTGTTCATTTTTTGATGTGTGAAAGTGCTCTATTCAATAAATACATAAAAGAAAGGATACCACTTGGGGCATCCTTTCTAAAGTCTTTTATTTGCAAAGCAACTGTTTAAACAGCAGCGGCAATTACCTGATCTGTGCTTAATACGCCTTGATCAATCAAACGGTTGGTCGCGGCAATAATGGCTTCGATTGATGAAGTGACTATATTGTCATGAACCCCTGCGCCAAATGCGGATTTGCCTGTACCTTGAACCTGAAGTTCAATCAATGCCAAAGCTTTTGCATGCGCACCAGCACTGATGCTGCGTTCTTCATAGTTTAAGACATCAATCGGCAATTGAAGTGCATTTAAAATGGCTGAAATTGGACCGTTGCCTTCACCACGCAAATGCTGAGTTTCACCATTAACCACCACATCAAGTTCAATCACTTGGTTGCCATTTTCATCTGATAATTTATAGTTTTTTGCTGAATAATGCGCATCTTTTGCCGCAACATAAGTATCTTTAAACAAAGTCCAGATTTGTTGTGCAGAGACTTCTACACCCTCATCGTCAGCAACTTGTTGTACCACTTGTGAAAATTCAACCTGTAAACGACGCGGTAAAACCACGTTATAGTTTGACTCTAACAAATAAGCGATACCACCTTTACCTGATTGTGAGTTGACACGAATCACTGCGTCATAGTCACGACCTAAATCTTTCGGGTCGATTGGCAAGTAAGGCATATCCCAGATTTCTTGATCTTTTTGGAACTCAAAACCTTTTTTAATTGCATCTTGGTGTGAACCTGAGAACGCAGTAAAGACTAAATCACCTGCATACGGATGACGTGGGTGTACAGGCAAACCTGTACATTCTTCAACAGTGGCAATGATTTCGTTGATGTTCGAGAAATCCAATTCAGGTGCAACACCTTGGGTATACATGTTCAATGCAATTGCTGCAACGTCGACGTTACCTGTACGTTCACCATTACCAAACACACAGCCTTCAACACGGTCTGCACCTGCCATGATTGCCAATTCAGAAGCAGCGATCCCACAACCACGGTCATTGTGACAGTGAACAGAAATGATCACGCCATCACGACGTTGCAAGTTACGGTGCATCCATTCGATTTGGTCGGCATAGACATGCGGACCCGACACTTCAACCGTTGCAGGTAAGTTCAAGATCACTTTATTGTCAGGAGATGCTTCCCAGATTTCAGTCACAGCATCACACACATCTTTAGCAACTTCTAACTCTGTTGCGGTAAAACATTCAGGGCTGTATTGGAAAATAAAATCTGTTTCAGGCTGTTTTGCTGCATATTCTTTGACTTTAGTTGCAGCATTGATTGCCAATTGTTTGGCACCCTCAACATCTACATTCAAGACTTTCTGACGGAATGTTGGAGAGTTTGAGTTGTAGATATGCACAATGGCACGTTTTGCACCTTGTAAAGATTCAAAGGTACGCTGAATCAAATGATCACGTGCTTGAACCAAAACTTCGATATACACATCTTCAGGAATATGATTTTCTTCGATCAATTTACGGGTGAAGTCAAAGTCCACCTGAGATGCAGAAGGGAAGCCAATTTCAATATGTTTAAAGCCAATTTTCACCAACATTTGGAACATTTTAAATTTTTGTTCAATGTTCATCGGCTCAAAAATTGCTTGGTTACCATCACGTAGGTCGGTACTCATCCAGATTGGTGCTTTATTGATTTCTTTATCTGGCCATTGACGGTCAGGCAAGTCTACACGTTGATACATGCGACGGTATTTTTTACTTGGATCAGCCAACATCATGAGGTAACTCCTTGTGTAGTTGTCGTTGCTCGTTTCTTGGATAAAGGCAACTTACTACAAATATAGATTGTGTCTATGCATTCTATTTACAAGTCGTTTTTGGAGTATATTCGCCTAAAGTGGCATTAAATTATGTGTGGATGTAACACGACATAAAGTCAGCCTTTGACGCTTGTAAATGGATTAACTTAAGACTAATTCTAAAACAGAGCTTCTGGAAATATTTTCCTTAATTTGCATCAATTTATAACAATAAGAAAAATATTTTCATAAAAACATCTATTTTTGAGAAATATAATCTTTATTAATCTCGGGGATGGTAGATGTTCCCATTAAAGCCATCGTAATCTCAAATTCTTCCTTTAAAATTTTAATGACATGCGCTACACCTAAAGCCCCTGCTACAGCCAAACCATAAATATAGGGGCGTCCAATGAGTATTGCGGATGCACCCATTGCCAAAGCCTTAAATACATCTGTACCACGCCGAATGCCACCATCAAGTAACAGTGGAAATTCATTTGGCACAATCACTTTAATATTTTGTAAAGCATGCAAGGGGCAAATGGTGGTATCTAAAACCCGTCCGCCATGATTGGAAATAATTAACCCTTTGACACCAATTTCCACTGCTTTTTTTGCATCCAACGGATGTAACACACCTTTTAAAATCACAGGTAAATCAGTGTTGGCAATAATAAATTCGATATCTGCCCATTTCGGTGCAATCTGCATTAAACCTTCAAAAACAGGGTGTTGATCTGCTCTGAGTTCAGGTAGGGGAATGTGCGTTGGTGTATGTGGATGTTGCATACCTTCAGGCAGTTGAAAATGTACACGACGTTCACGGTCGCGAATGCCTGTATGTGGTGAGTCAACTGTAATCACAATGGCTTGAAAATTTTGCTGTTCTGCAAGTCGTACCAAAGCCAATGATTTTTCACGATCGCCTTGCCAATATAACTGAAACCATTTCAATAGATTTTCTTTTTTTAACTGGCGCATGTCAGTATTGGTAAAGGTACTGAGGAGTAAGTTACTGCCTAGAACTTCAGCAGCAAGTGCAGTTGCTGCTTCTGCTTCAGGATGGAATTGTTGTTGGTGCCCAATCGGTGCCAGAAAAATCGGATGTGGAAATGTTTGCCCTAAAATTTCAACTTGAGTTGAACCTTGTGTGAGGTCATTGAGCAATCTTGGTACGAGCTGAATATCATCAAACTGACTTAAATTGTTGCGGACACTTTTTTCATCCATGGCACCACCTTGTAAGTAGTGCCAAGTATTTTCAGGCAAATGTAATTCAGCCTGTTGTTCATAATCTGCAATGGTTTGCAAATGAGGAGGAATTTGTGTGAGTGCTGTTAATGGTGGTTTATTGATCATAACTCGCCCCATTGACGTAATAGGTTATGATAATGGTTGGTTAAACTTAACACTTCTTCAGAATCACCAAGCTGTTGACGTAGTTTAATGATGGTCATATCTAGGTTAAACATCGTATTACGTTGCCAATCATCTTTGATCATGCTTTGCATCCATGTAAATGCAGCTAATCTTTTTCCTGAAGTCACAGGTTCGACACGGTGTAAACTTGTTGCAGGGTAGAGAATAGCATCGCCTGCATCCAGTTTAACTTCGTGTGTTCCATAATGATCTTCAATGACTAATTCACCGCCTTCATATTCTTCAGGATTTGATAAAAATAAAGTAAGAGATACATCTGTACGAATAAGTTGCCCTGTGTCTGAGCATGTTTGGATCGCGTTATCAACATGATTGCCATAATTGCCTGCATCTTGGTAGCAGTTAATTAAAGGTCTTAAAATATGTTTAGGCAGTGCTGCGGATTGAATTAATAATTGTTGTTTTAATGCCTGTAAAATGGCATTTGAAATATCTCGGTATTGCTCAGTATTCACATCAAGTTGTAAATTATTTTTTATTTTTTGGGCTTGCGCACCTGCGCTATGACGACCATTTTTCCAGTGTTCTGTACTGTCTAAATACTGGAGGATTTCTGCGACTTGGGCAGCATTCAAAACTTGAGGAATATGCAACAACATGGGTTCTAAGACATCCTTTAAAAAATAAAAAGTCGTGCATGACTAGCATACACGACATTTGTTGCTCAAAAGAAAGAGGAATTAAAACTTATAGTTTAAACTTAAAGTTGCAGAGCGAGGTTGACCTAAAACCATACGACTACCGCCATTATTTAAGGTACTGATATATTCTTTATCAGCAAGATTATAAATATTTAAGTTGACAGAAGCGTGTTTATTAAAGGTATAACCAGCCAGCGCATCAAAGACAATATAGTCAGGGATGCTTGGCATTGTAGCAAGTGCAGTACTGTCAGTAATGACACGCTTTTGTTCATCTACATAACGAGCACCTAGACCAACTTTGAAGCCTGCATAGTCATAAGTTGTCCAAAGTGATGCAGTCCATTCAGGTGACCAACGTACCAAATTGGTTTTTGTAATCGCACCTGTTGTCGCATTAACACTGAGTTGATTTTCTTGTTCTGTTTTCATGTGGGCAACACCCGCAGAAATGTTCCATGCATCAGTGATTTTGCCTACAGCACTTAATTCAATACCTTTTACTGTGGTTTTACCTTCTTGAATGGACTCAAGTGTGACTGCATCTTGAGTAAATTGATTTTCATTTTCTGTGTAGTAGGCAGCAGCATTAACTGCTAATTTATCATTGAGTAAATCCCATTTTGTACCAACTTCATAATGATGAGTTTCTTGTGGTTTTGCAGCAGAGCTATTGATCCCTTCATCAGACAAAGTAAAGTTTGCACTACCTGGTGGCGTTAATGATTTGGCATAAGACGCATAGATACTGCTTTTTTCAGTTGGCTTAAATAACCCACCGAGTTTCCAACTGATTAAAGTGTCATGTGCACCTAATAATGTTGGTTTTTTGGTGACGGCTAAAGTTTTAGCGTCAGTTGAAACAGTAAGCGAGTCAAAGTCGGTATCATAATAGTCAATGCGAACACCGCCATTTAACTGTAGACGACCTTCTAAAAATTTAAGTGTGTCAAATAAATAAGCAGCAGCGGTATTGGTTTCACCGTGACTATATCCACCATTGTAAAGTGGATTGGCTAAGACTTGATTGCGGTCAGGATTGTACATGTTGGCAGTAATTACAGGGTTGGCTTGTCCCGGAATTTGCGCTGACATTGTCTTAGTATTTTGTTGCTCTTGTAAGAGTTCTAAGCCTGCAACGAAATTGTGCTCAATGATGCCTGTTTGAGTATTAAAGTTTAAGGTTGTGGTATTTGCTAAAATTTTATTTTCCTGATCAACACCTTGACGAGAACGTGTGATTAACCAACTATTTGGATCTTCTGCTTTGGTTAAATCGGTGATTACTAAACTATTGATACCTGTTAAAACACGCTTCATTTCAGTTTTGCCAAAACGTGAAATATTAGTTAGTTTTAAATTATCTGCTAAATCACTCTCTATTTTTGCAGTAATCATATTGGCATTAACATCTTCATGATCATCGACATGACCATAAAAATTTTCACGATCTACAGGAGAGGCAGCATTCACGGCTTTATTTAATGCATCTCTAAATGCACTTGGAAGTTTTTCATCTGTATTGTTGTAATAAAAACCTTGCATGCCAATTGTTGGAATACCACCATCAGGAATATTACGTTGCTGTACATGTTGTGAATATAAATAAAAACGTGTGTCTGTGTCTAAACCAAAAGCAATCGATGGAGCAATGGCATAACTATTGTTTTCAATATAATCACGACCTTCGATTCCACCTTGTTGCCCCATCACATTAAGACGTACAGCGGTGTTGTCATTGATGGCTTGATTGAGATCAGCCGCCAAACGACCATGTTCAGCAGTGTTAAAACTTGCACTTACTTGACGATCATTTTTTAGCGTTGGTAGTTTTGAAACTAAGTTGATATAACCCGAAGCAGCACCACGACCAGCTTCTGCGCCTGAAGGACCTTTTACAACTTCAATTTGATCAAGGTTAAAGATATCGCGGCTAATAGCGCCTAGGTCACGAATACCATCAATATATGTTGAGGTTTGTGTAGAAAAACCGCGCATTTGAAAGGTATCACCAGCACTTGTATTGCCATTTTCACCCATTTGTAAGGTAATACCAGGCGTATTTCTGAGCGCTTCAACCAAAGAACTCGCACCTTGTTCTTGTAATAATTCTTTTTTAATGACTGAGATTGTTTGTGGTGTATCAATGATAGGTTGTGTGTATTTTGGCGAGCTTACTTCATTGGCTTTATAGTTTTCTGAACTTTTATTGGTTTGAGCAGTTGCTTCAATTTTGGGTAACTGTACGACCGAACTTTCATCAAAAGTTTCAGCTTGAGCTAAAAAAGGCAATGATGCAGCTAAAGCAACAAGAGGTGTTGTTGTTTTGTGTTTACGGCTTTGAATACGTGCCATTTGAAAATTCCTACAAAAGTCGAAGTCCAGTTTTGATCTGCATAGATGCCTAAAAGAGGAAATGTGCAGTAAAAGTGTAGCTATTGTTAAAGCATGTAACTATTTACCGCGAATAATATTGATAATGATTATTGATAACAATAGCCATTAAGTAGAATTTCACAAAAAAAGCTCAGGAAAAAATGCTCATTTAGGTTGAATATATCTATTTAAACGATTGGTAAATAAATGAAATTATAAGAAAAATAAAATAATGATAATAAATGGAGGAAGGGTTTTTGATTTAATAAACATATAACAAAAACTTTAAAATCAACAAAAAAAATAGCCTCTTAAAGAGGCTATTTAAAAAACGTTATTCGTTGAACTTAGTATTTAAAGTTCACAGAAAGTACTGCATTACGACCATCTGCTTCTGTTGCATAGTGAGATGCATAAGCTTTGGTGAAATAACGTTTGTCAGAAAGGTTGTTTAAGTTTAACTGTAAATCAACGTTTTTGTTGACGTTATAGCGAGCCATAGCATCGTAACGAACATAACCTGCAACCCATTTAGTATTTGCTGCATCGCCAAATACTTGATCAGCATAGAATGCACCTGCACCTACAGTGAACTGAGGTAATACTTTGTATGTTGTCCAAAGTGTTGCACTATTTTTTGGAACGTTTGGAAGTTGTTTGCCTTTTGCTGGATTATCAGCAGTACAAACACCTTGACGGTTACAAGATGGACCAGGATTTGTCATTTCACTGTCTAAATAAGAATAACCCGCAGTGATATCCCATTTATCTGTGATTTTACCATTTGCAGTTAACTCAACACCATCAACTTTGCTTTCACCACCGTTGGTATATGTGCCTGCATCAAGTTGAATACGTGTATTTTGCTTTTCTGTACGGAAAACTGCTGCGGTTAAATTGAGTTTATCGTTAAATAAATCCCATTTTGTACCCAATTCAATAGTACGCGCTTCTTCTGGTTTTAAGTCCATATAAGCTTTACCAATGCTTTCAGAACCATCACCAGCATCGACACCTACAGGGTTAGCAGATGTTGCGTAGCTCGCATAAATTGAACCATTTTCAACAGGTTTAAAGGTTAAACCCGCTTGATAAGTGAAGAAATCTTTATCATTTTCGATTTTTTCACCTGTCGCATTTGTTACTTGTTCAGTATCAAATTTATCCCAACGTACACCTAAATCAAGCAACCATTGTGGAGTAAACTCAATATTGTCTAAGAAATAAACTGATGTATTTTTTGTTGTGGTCGTAGTGGTATTACGATTCGCTGTCGCTGTTCCTAACCATGGGTCATGAGGGTTTGGATTGGTGAGCGAAGTACACCAAGCATCATTATTTGCACAGTTGCTGTTAAAACCACCTGTAGTTGAATCTTTATAACCTGGATAAGTGGTTGAATAATTTCCTTTATCAGACTCTTGGTCAGAATATTCAGCACCCAAATTAAAACGATGTTTAATTGAACCTGTGTTGAATTTACCTGTTAAAGAAAGTTGATCTGTGAAGATATCCGTATCTGTAATACGTGAGTTGATACGACGCCATACTTTATCATTTAGAACATTACCTTTTGAGTCATCAGGCTGTGTCCATAAATAATCATTTTTAGATTTACTATAAATGGCAGTATTTGAAAGCGTTAAATTATCTGTTAAATCATGTTCAACTTTTAATGTTGCAATATGATTTTCTTGCTTTTGGAAATCACGATCAAGTAAACCATAGTAAATGCCTTGTTTTACATTGACAGGTTTACCTACAGTGGCTTTTTTATCTTTATCATACTGATATGGCACACCAGAATCAGGCGTATCATCAGATTTTAAATAATAGTAGCTGGCTGTAGTACGTGTTGGAGTATCTAAACCAAAAGTAATACTTGGTGCAATCCCGACACGTTTGTATTCAGCACCATCGGCTTGACCAGCTTTTTCATTATGGTGTCCCATCACAGCAACACGAGCAGCAATACCATTACCAAAGTCTTTATTGCCATCAAGCGTAATACGTTGGTAATTGTCTGTACCGCCAGCTACAGAACCTTCTAAAGAATCGCCTTTTTTAGCGACTTTAGAAATCATATTTACGCTACCACCAACAGAGCCTGCACCACCTAGAGAAGATGAAGAGCCTTTCGTGATTTCAACTTGTTCAACAGCAAACATATCACGGTTTTGTGAAGTGGCATTACGCACACCATCGACATACATTGAACTTTCAGAGTTATAACCACGAATAATAGGGCGGTCACCATTTGGGTTGCCGCCTTCACCTGCACCTAAAGTAATCCCTGGTACTGTGCGCAGTGCATCTGCAAGTGTTGTTACTTGTGTATCTTCGATCAATTTTTTTGAAATAACAGAAACTGATTTTGGTGTGTCTAAAAGTGGTGCTACAAATTTGGAGTTAGCAGATTCATCGACTTTTAAGCTTTGTTGTTTTGTTGCGTGAGCTTGAGCATGAATAGTAGGCAGTTGTTGCACTTCTTCTTGGGCAATGGCAGTTGTTGCCATAACAGATAAAGAGGATGCAAGAGCCGAAACAACAACCTTTTTACGTGATTTGATAAATGACATGGAGACTCACTAGAGAGTAATGCAAATTTGTATGCGAATAATAATAATTCTTATTCTTTATCACTATTTTTTGTAATTGGTTTTAACAATAGGTGAAATTATATCAATAAGTAAAAAAAATGAAGAAAAGTGTAATTTTTTATTAAGTTTTTGATTTGTATTGTAAATTTAAAAACCCTCTCGTAAGAGGGTTTTTTATTGTTTTTACTGATTAAAAGTCATAAGAGACAGATAACCAGAAGTTTCGTCCAGGTAAGTAGGTTCCATCCATACCTGAACCAATCGACATATAATCGTAAGCAGTGGCTAATTCACCTTTAGAATTTATATAGCTTTGGTTCCCAGCAAAGTCTTTATCTAACAAATTGTTAATTGCACCATTAAATCGTAATTGATCATTTACGCTATAACTTGCACCTAAGTTAAAGAGGTTATAACCCTTTAATTTATTATTTGTTAATTCATAAATAATTGCGGCATCAGTTCCTGCGGTTTGTTCCGTGTCATAACGTGTACGGCTTGACTTATATTCGTGTTGTAACCAAAGGTCAAATTGATCGTTGATATGCCATGTTGATGTTGTATTAAAAGCATTTTTAGGCACATTACTTAAAGCATTTCCTTTGTCTTTGCCTTTAGTAATTTCTGTTTCCATATAGGTATAGGCAGTTTTTATATCCCATTCAGGCAGAATGTTATATTTTAAACTCACTTCTACACCTTCAGACTTTGCTTCATCTGCATTGGTTTTTTGTGAAAATGATTTTTGGTCAGTGATATGTGCACCAAAGCTGATACAACTTGGATTATTTAAATTAGGCTGCTGACCATTGACTGTATAATTACAGTTTAAAATTTCAGGTCCCGTGGTAAAACGATCTTTGATTTTGGTATGGAAGATTGTTGTTGAAAAGTCTAAATCACCTTGGTTAAAGTAAAAACCAAGTTCATAGTTGGTTGACTCTTCAGGCTTTAAGTTCGGTGAACCAATACCAAAACTGGTGCCTTGTCCACTGACACTAATGATTCCATTATGTAAGTCTTTTGCAGAAGGGGCTTTATAACCTGTACTTACTCCACCTTTTAAGGTGATCGCATTTGTTGCATTCCAAACTAAATATGCACGTGGACTAAAGTGCCCACCAAAACCACTATGTTCTTCAAAACGACCGCCTAAAGTCATACGAAGATTATCTAACATCTTCCATTCATTTTCAGCGTATAAAGACCAAGAGTCCTTTTTAAACTCAGAACCAACGCCAGCAATATCATCGGCAACAGTGGCTTCTTTATATTCAGCACCAACGGTAACTTTATGGTTGGCAATAGGAGCAATAAAATGAGTATCTATAACCAAATCGGTATTTTCTAAAGTACGATCAGCACCAGAAGCGATATTATTTGGAAAAGTATTATTTGGAATTGTACGTCCAATCGTTTCAGTTGTGGTGTGGCTAGCGTATGATTTCCATGTTCCAAGTGCATAATCGCCATCATGACCTACAGAAAATTGAGTACGATTAAATTCTAATTCATCTTGATAACCATTGGCTTTTTTCGCAGTATCTTGAGTACCTAAACGGTTATCGTCATTTTGATAGTTTTGAGAAGAATGAAACGCATCGAACCAAAGGCTATTTTGCTCATTGAGTTTGAGATTTAATTTTGTGCCAAAATCGAAGTTGTCGCTTTCACTTGGACGCGGATCTCGTCCTGCTGTACCAGGAATACGCTCTGATTTTTGACGATCTAAATAACTACCACGAAGTTGTAAACCTAAACGGTCTTGAATAATAGGACCATTTACCACAAAGCTTGACTTCCACGAATCTGCTTCGCCTTTATGTTCCATAATATTACCGCCAACAGTAATATTGCCACGCCATTCATTGCTGATTTTTTTTGTAATGATGTTAATCACACCGCCCATTGCTTCTGAACCATAACGTGTTGCCATCGGTCCACGAATCACTTCAATACGTTCAATTGAAGACAGAGGAGGTAAATAACCACTTGATGTTTCGCCAAAACCATTGGGTGTGACATCGCTAGAGGTTGATTGGCGTCTACCATCAATCAAAATGAGCGTATAAGGTGCATCTAAACCACGCATTTTAATATTTAAACCAGATGTCTTACCGACACCATCACGTAAATCTAGTCCAGGAACATCAACCAATAAGTCAGCGATAGACGTTGCATTTTTTTTCTCAATGTCTTCTTTTGACACCACACTAATACTTGCAGGTGCATTTTTTAATTTTTGTTCGAAACCCGAAGCTGTAAATACAACTGTATCGAGCTGTTGAATCGTACCTTGTTCTGAAGGCGTTGTTTGCGCATAAGTCACAGAGGCGCTAAACGTACAAAGTGCAAGCGTTAGAGGGTGAAGGTTGAATTTACTCATAAAAGAATTCCAGTGTTGGACGAGAAAAATAAATATATGAAAAACATCAAAAATATTGAGGTTGAATAATAGTGAGAAATATTATTATTTGCAATAAAGATCAATTTTTTTAATATAAAAATGAAAAAAATCAAAAATGAGAAAAAGAAAGATGGAGAAATTTTTATTTTGATGGTTAAAATAGCCGAAATTTTGTATATCTATAAAGTTGTCATATAATGTGGCACTTTTTTAAATTGTAACTACTATTATATAGAGGAAGCCATGCAAGTAACTTCTGAAGCGGTTTCGGGCGTTGCCCGTCGTTTAAATGTATCTGTACCGACGAGCCGTGTAAATGAGCAATTCGAAGCTCGTTTAAAACGCGCTGCCAAAACTGTGAAGATTAACGGCTTCCGTCCAGGCAAAGTGCCTGTAAACGTTGTTCGTCGTGAATACGGTGCAAGTATTTACCAAGAAGTGGTAAATGACATCATCCGTGACTCAGTATTTGAAGCAATTCAACAAGAGAAAATCAATGCTGTTGGTATGCCAAACATTGATAAAGTTGAAAACAAAGATGATGCTTTGGTTTTTGAAGCAACTGTAGAAGTTTATCCAGAAGTTTCAGTAAATGCACTTGATGCATTAGAAGTTGAACGTAAATCGACTTCAGTGAATGACAAAGATGTCGACACTATGCTCGAAAACTTGCAAAAACAACGTCAAACTTGGGCTGAAACCAAAGGTATGGCGAAAAAAGACATGCAAGTAACTTTCGACTTTGAAGGTACTGTTGATGGTGAAAAATTTGAAGGCGGCGCTGCGCAAGACTTTAAACTTGTTTTAGGTTCTGGTCGTATGATTCCTGGCTTCGAAGATGGCATCATCGGTATGAAGAAAGGCGAAGAGAAAGTAATCGACGTTACTTTCCCTGAAGATTACCAAGCTGAAAACCTTGCTGGTAAAGCTGCTCAATTCAAAATCACTGTGAAATTGGTTGAAAAACCAAAACTTCCTGAAATTGATGCTGAATTCTTAAAAATCTTCAACATTACTGAAGAAGAAGGCGTTGAAAAATTAAAAGCTGACGTTCGCAAAAACATGGAACGTGAAGTGAAAAATGGTCTTCGTAACCAAGTTAAATCTGCTACATTTGATGCATTAGTTGCTGCAAATGAAGTTGAACTTCCTTCAGCAATGGTTGCTCAAGAAATTGACCGTCAACGTCAACAAATGATTCAACAGTTCACTCAACAGTTCGGTGCTCAAGGTGCGCAAGCATTTGACAGCAGCATGCTTCCTGATGACTTGTTCAAAGAACAAGCTGAAAAATCAGTAAAATTAGGCGTGTTAGTGAGCAAAGTATTAGCTGATGCTCAACTTGAAGTGGATGCTGCTCGTGTTGAAGCATACATCGAAGATATGGCGACTTCTTACGAAGACCCAACTGAAGTGATTGAATACTTCAAAAATGATGAAAAACAACGTGCTCAAATTGAAGCTGTTGTTTTAGAAGATCAAGTAGTAGATTATATTTTAGCTGCTGCTAAAGTATCTGATACTGAAGTAAGCTATCAAGATTTATTGAAAGAACAACAAGCGCGTCAACAAGGCTAAGTTGTTTTTCACTAAAAGGCGCTTTCGGGCGCCTTTTTTTATGCTGTATCAAATTTGTAATTGTCCCAAATTCACAATGCTTATTCAAAAAAAATTTGATATTTAATTGGGAATATTTTGCAATTTCAATCATTATCCCTCATATTGTCAAATATGAGCTGAGTAACAAAAAATTCAGGAATAAATAACATATGTATGTTCCATCTATTGAAAATGCTTTAGTCCCTATGGTTGTAGAACAGTCATCTCGTGGTGAACGTTCTTTTGATATTTTTTCACGACTTTTACGTGAGCGTGTTATTTTTCTAACAGGTGAAGTTGAAGATAACATGGCGAACCTGATTGTCGCGCAAATGTTATTTTTAGAAGCTGAAAATCCAGATAAAGATATTCACTTATATATTAACTCACCGGGTGGTTCAGTAACTGCGGGTATGGCGATTTACGATACTATGCAGTTTATTAAACCCGATGTCGTGACTTATTGTATGGGTCAAGCAGCATCTATGGGCGCATTCTTATTGAATGCGGGTGCTAAAGGTAAACGTTATTGCCTTGAAAATGCACGAGTTATGATTCACCAACCATTGGGTGGTTTCCGTGGTCAGGCATCAGATATTGAAATCCATGCGCGTGAAATTTTATTTATTAAAGAACGTTTAAATCGTTTAATGGCAGAACATAGCGGTCAAGATTATGAGCGTGTGGCAAAAGACACAGACCGTGATAATTTTATGACTGCACAACAAGCGAAAGAATATGGTTTAGTCGATCAAGTGTTATCAAAACGCCCTCAAAACTAAGCTTTAATGTACAGATTTAAGATTTGGAGTGAAAATGTCCGATAATCCTCAAGGACAAAAACATTGTTCATTTTGTGGAAAAACACAGTCTGAAGTTGGAAAGCTGATCGCTGGTGAGGACGCGTACATTTGTAATGAATGTGTGGATGTCTGCTTAGATTTAGTTCAAACCAGTCAACAAGTTGAAACTGGGGATTGGGCAACACGTCCATTGCCTAAACCTCATGAAATTCGTGCAGCACTTGACCAGTATGTGATTGGTCAAGACACTGCAAAGAAAACTTTATCTGTGGCTGTGTATAACCACTATAAACGCTTGAAAGTAACGCAATCTACGCAAAAAACCAAAGATACGATTGAGTTAGCAAAAAGTAATATTTTACTGATTGGACCAACAGGTTCTGGTAAAACATTATTGGCGCAAACGCTTGCGCGTTTACTTGATGTACCTTTTGCGATGGCTGATGCAACCACTTTAACCGAAGCAGGTTATGTGGGTGAAGATGTTGAAAACATTGTACAAAAGCTATTACAAAAAGCGGATTATGATGTAGAAAAAGCCCAAAAAGGCATTATCTATATTGATGAGATTGATAAGATTACGCGTAAATCTGAAAATCCATCCATTACCCGTGATGTATCAGGTGAAGGCGTACAACAAGCACTTCTGAAAATGATTGAAGGCACTGTTGCATCTATTCCACCTCAGGGCGGACGTAAGCATCCACAACAAGAGTTCATTCAAATTGACACTTCAAATATTTTATTTATTTGTGGTGGTGCATTTTCTGGGCTTGAGAAAGTGGTACAACAGCGTCAAGAAAAAGGTGGTATTGGATTTACCGCTGATGTGAAAAATAAAGATGATACTAAAAAATTATCTGACTTATTCCGTCAAGTTGAAGCAACAGACTTAGTAAAATTTGGTTTAATTCCAGAGTTTATTGGTCGTTTGCCTGTCATTGCGACGCTTGAAGAGCTCGATGAAGAAGCATTAATGCAAATTTTGACTGAACCAAAAAATGCATTAACACGTCAGTATCAGTATTTGTTTGAAATGGAAGATGTAGATCTAATTTTTGAAGACTCAGCATTACGTGCTGTGGCAAAAAAAGCGCTTGAACGTAATACAGGCGCACGTGGTCTACGTTCTATTTTGGAAAATGTTTTACTTGAAACCATGTATGATTTACCAAGTCGTGAAGATATTGGCACAGTCATCATTAATGCTGATGTGATTAATCATCAAGCAGAACCTGTTTATCAAGTAGAACGTCAGCCGAAGCAAGAACAAGCTGTTGAAGAAAAAGTTGATTTAAAAGTGATTGATAGTAAATCTGCTTAAAATGATTGAGTTGTGATCTGCAACTCATCTGAAACGTGTAAGAAGCTGGACTTTTTACACGTTTTTTATTTTTAAATCGCCAATGAAATGTTAAGCTGATATTGAGAAAATCATCTTCATTCAAAAATGAAAATAAAAAATACGTGGTGAGGGATAATCATGCGTTACTTTGGTCTAATTATTTTAACCAGTTGTGGGTTGGCTGCTTGTCAAAGTCATCAAACTGTACAACAACCAACCGTAGGTCAAGCAGTATCTACTTTAGATGCTGTGAATTTTGAAAAAGAAAATTCTTTTGTCTATGAGAAGCTAGATCAATATAAACTCGGTAAGTTTTCTGTAGGTTCATGGGTCAATCAAGAGCCTGGACAGTATTTTAAACTGGTAAAACCCCAAAATCCGAATGCCGCTGTGATTTATTTTTATCGTCCTGATAGTAAATGGAATCGCCAAGAAATTATTGCGCAGAGTTTCTATTTAAATGGCAAGCGCGTGCCTAGTCTCATCAGTAATCATTATTATTGGATTGAGTTGGCTGAAGGTGATTATAAACTTAGTTTAAGTCGACCTTTGGCAGTGGTGCATTTTCAAAAACCTAAAGTTGCTTATTTTCATGTGCAAGCAGGTCAGCAATATTTTGTGAAATATGAAGAAGAAAAATTCCGTGGTGGTCCAAACGGTGGTGGTGAATTGTTGAAAGTGGGTCCATTGATGCAAATGCCGACGCGTCAAGCCTTAAAAGAAATTGCCATGACACAATTAAAATCGCCTGGTTTAAACTTTGTTGGCGAAATGACCGCAGATGGAAAGCTGATTAAACCTCAGGAAAAAATTGATAGTGGAGATTATCAAGCCAGTGATGATGTGCATTTGAGTACGCCATTTAAGATTTGGAATCCTTTAACATGGTGAGTTAGTGACTGGCATCACCCATTTAAAAAAAGAGGCAATTGCCTCTTTTTTATAGAAATAAACAGTATTATTTGTTTTCTGCGGCTTTTTTGAGTGCCTCTAGTTTTTTATTCACTTGAGCAAAGTCTTTTTCAGCCGCTTGAATGGTCGACATAAGCTGAGTATTGACGATTTTCATTGATTCTTGGGCAACAACTGGACTTTTAGCTAAGATAGATTGTCCGACTTGGCTTGAGTAAAAATCAATTTGTGCTTGTACTTCTTCAGCAGTGTAAATATCTTTGTAAATTTTTTGATAAATCGGCTGCATTTTATCCCAAGAAATACTTTTCTTGTTTT
Organism: Acinetobacter sp. R933-2; assembly: GCF_030325485.1. Classification (NCBI taxonomy): domain Bacteria; kingdom Pseudomonadati; phylum Pseudomonadota; class Gammaproteobacteria; order Moraxellales; family Moraxellaceae; genus Acinetobacter; species Acinetobacter sp. R933-2. The sequence continues at coordinate 104,583 of NZ_JACAIJ010000001.1, read as the reverse complement.
GCTCATGTAATTGATCTGCTAATTCATTGGCAACGATTTGCTCTTGTGGATTCAGTTTTTCATGCTGTACGATATTTTGTACAATGGTATACGCTTGCTGATCAAGTTGTGGACGAATTTGTTGTATGGTTTGTTGTAAAAGTTGATTGATTTTCATCACTTCTATCAGCTTTTGTACTTGCTGGTCGCTCGCAGGAGTGGCAAAAGTGTAAGGTGTAATCAGTATTAAACCGCTGAGTAATAAAGTTTTAAATTTTTTCATCTGACTGTCCTTAAAATATGACGAATAGAAAATCTATTGAGAGAAAAATTTCTCCATGGCTTGTGTAAGTTTAGCTTGTGCTTGAGCTGAAGGTTCAGCATTTTCAGGGAAAATTTGTTCAACAGTTTCAATAATTTTCTGTTCAAAGTTTTTATTGTTTAAAATAGATTGTCCTATTGCTGTGTTATAAAATTTAATCCATTGCTGTGTTTCTTCTTCAGTCATATTTTGGTTGTAAATATTAAATAAGCTTTGTCTAAACTCATGTTTATACGCATCACTTAAATAATAATTTTGAATTGCATTATAAATACGCGTTTGATTTTCTTTCGTTTGGGGAAGAGAGTGATACTCAATGATCTGCTGTGTTAGTTGTTGAAATGTTTCACGCGTTGAGAGGTCTTTGATCGCTTGATTGATGTTAATGACATTAAGCAGTTGTTCTGTACTTTCTGTGCTTACTGGCGCTGCATATAAACCTGTGTGTAGTAGGCAAAGACTGAGGCTAAACATTATTGTCTTGATCATTTTTGGTTCTCACGAATAATGTTTTGAATATCTTCTAAGTTGATAATTTTATTAAAATCATTACTTGAGGTATCAACAATTTTTGCAATCATAATGGGAACATTTTGCCCCGCATTTTGCATATTGGGTTGTTGGTAAACGTTGATTAAGGCTTGAGCTTGTTCTTGACTGAGTGTTTGATAAGCCGCGCGAATGTTAGTCAGAAAAACTTTTTCATCAACTTGTTCGATCATGTCGTTAATCATGATGTCTGATATTTGTATGATTAAAGCTTGTTGTTCAGCTGAAAGCGCTTGTTTGTATTGTAATTGATCAAACATCAATTCTTCAGTTGCACTTTTCATATTCGGCATACTTTGTTTGAGCAAAGCAGGTTTAAATTGATCCCAATGTTCAATTTTAATGAGTTGATCAATCTGTTGTTGTGTCGCAGAGGCTGCAAAGGTATGAAAACTAAAACTCAATATAAATAAAGAATACAGGTAGGGTTTTATTGTCATTAGATTCTCATAAATAAAAAAGCACCCTAATCATAGAGTGCTTTTTCATCAATATTCAAGCAATAAATCTATTTAGCGTTGAATAAAGACTTAGTTCGCTGCTGCATCAACCACTGGGATTTTCCCAATTTTTGCTTGCCAGATTTTTGGTGCTGTTGCATGGATTGATGTACCGTTTACATCAACTGCAACAGATACAGGCATATCTTCAACCACAAATTTGTAGATTGCTTCCATACCTAAGTCAGCAAATGCAACTACTTCAGCTTGACGTACTGCTTTAGAAACAAGATACGCTGCACCACCGACTGCCATCAAATAAGTTGCTTTATTGTCTTTGATTGCTTCGATTGCAGTAGGACCACGGTCTGCTTTACCAATCATACCAAACAAGCCAGTTGCTTCTAACACTTGGCGAGTAAATTTATCCATACGTGTTGCAGTCGTAGGACCTGCAGGACCAACCACTTCATCACCTACAGGATCAACTGGACCCACGTAGTAAATAAATTTACCTTTCAGGTCTACAGGAAGCTCTTCGCCTTTGTCGAGCATTTCGCACATACGTTTGTGTGCAGCATCACGACCTGTATAGATTGTACCGTTGAGTAATAGCGTGTCGCCCGGTTGCCAAGAATTCATTTCTTCTTGAGTAATGTTGTCTAGATCAACACGTTTAGAAGATGAAGAATCCCAAGTCACTTCAGGATAGTCAGAAAGTTTAGGTGCTTGAATATGTGCAATACCTGAACCATCTAATTGGAAGTGCGCATGACGCGTTGCAGCGCAGTTCGGAATCATACCGACTGGTTTACCCGCAGCATGACATGGGTAATCTTTGATTTTAATATCTAGAACTGTGGTTAAACCACCAAGACCTTGTGCACCGATACCTAAAGCATTTACTTTTTCAAAGATTTCAATACGAAGTTCTTCGATTTTGTTTTGTGGTCCACGACGAAGTAATTCGTCCATGTTGATTTCTTCCATGAGTGATTCTTTTGCAAGCATCATGGCTTTTTCAGCAGTACCACCAATCCCGATACCGAGCATACCCGGTGGACACCAACCTGCACCCATTGTAGGAACAGTTTTAAGTACCCAATCAACGATTGAATCAGAAGGGTTTAACATCGCAAGTTTAGATTTATTTTCCGAACCACCACCTTTTGCAGCAACAGTGATGTCTACTTTGTTACCCGGAACAAGTTTGTAGTGAATCACAGCAGGGGTGTTGTCTTTGGTATTTTTACGACCAAAAGCAGGGTCAGCAAGTACAGATGCACGAAGAACGTTGCTATTTTCAAGATAGCCTTGACGTACACCTTCATTGATTGCGTCATCTAAGCTCATGGTTAAATCAAATTTAACGTCTAAGCCCACGTCAACAAATACGTTAACAATACCAGTATCTTGACAGATTGGACGATGACCTTCTGCACACATACGTGAGTTGATTAAGATTTGTGCAATTGCATCCTTGGCAGCTTTGTTCTCTTCACGGTCATAAGCACGGCTCATCGCTTGGATGAAGTCTTGTGGATGATAGTAAGAAATGAACTGAAGCGCATCCTTGACCGATGTGATCAAGTCATCTTGCTTGATAATAGTTGTCATATCGAAAATCTCTTGAGCGGGCTGATAGCTAGCGGGCTAAATTATACGTGATAAAGCAGCTTTTGTGGATGACTTGCTTGAATTTTGGCTAAAGTTTAATGTTGAATTTGCAGGGTTAAGAGATATTGAGTCAAATCAGCAAAGTTTTGTAGCAGAATAAAATTTTACTCTATGTTATAAAAATATTAGCTTTAAAAATATTTTTAGATTTTCTAAACGATTGTTTGTATTTTACTTTTTTTAACATTTTAAAATATGACAGTGTTTGTCATAAATTTGTCATAAATATTTCACATAATACAAATATTAAAACAGAGAAATGAAATATGACGATTTCAAGTATCCTGATGGTTGTAGGTTTTAGTATTTATATTGCTGCAACTTGGGTGTATGGACAGAAAGAAGATCAGGCATAAGCTTTATCTTCTTTTTTTATGCTTGAGTTTTATTTCAAAAGCTAAGTAAGTATAAAAAACCTATCAAAAAATATTTATAATTTAAAAATTAATTGTTTAAAATTTTATGATCAAAAAATAAATCTGGATGCTGATTAACTTCGTCATTACCCCAATATCTATGTAGGGCTGAAAAATTCATAGCTTTATCAGTTTCCAACTTATTTAAACCCATGACACAGCAGAATGATAATTGATCAAAACTGTAATAAAAAAAAGACCACCCAATCCGTAAATTGGGTGGTTTGAGTATCAAACCTTAATAATCTTGCATGAGTTTAGATTATTGAGCAGCTTGTTGTTCTGCTTGAATCGCAGTTAAAGCAATCGTAAAGACAATATCATCGACCAAAGCACCGCGTGACAGGTCATTTACAGGCTTATTCAAACCTTGCAACATTGGACCAACACTGACCACATTGGCAGAGCGTTGAACTGCTTTATACGTGGTATTTCCTGTATTTAAATCAGGGAAAATAAACACATTGGCACGACCTGCAACTTTTGAATCTGGTGCTTTAGAGCGTCCTACACTTTCAACAGAAGCCGCATCGTACTGTAATGGACCATCAATGAGTAAGTCAGGGCGACGCTGTTTTGCAATTTCAGTGGCTTTTGCTACTTTTTCTACATCTGCACCCATTCCTGATGTACCTGTAGAATATGAAATCATGGCAATACGTGGATCGATCCCAAAGGCTTTTGCAGAGTCCGCAGACTGGATGGCAATCTCAGCCAATTGTTCTGCATCTGGGTCTGGGTTGATTGCACAATCACCATAAACATAGACTTCATCAGGTAATAACATAAAGAATACTGAAGATACCAGTGAATAGTCAGGCGCAGTTTTAATCAATTGGAAAGCAGGGCGTACAGTATTTGCTGTGGTATGCACAGCGCCAGACACTAAGCCATCAACTTGACCAAATGCAAGCATCATTGTGCCAAGTACAACAGTGTCTTGTAGCTGATCACGTGCTTGTAAATCATTGAGTTTGCCTTTACGCAATTCCACCATTTTTTCGACATACTGTTCACGAATCAAATCTGGATCAATAATTTCTAAATCATGAGGCAATTCAATATTGCGTGCACGTGCGACTTCAACGACAGCTTCAGGTTTTGCCAATAATATACAGTGTGCAATTCCACGAGCTTGACAAATTGCAGCAGCTTGAATGGTACGATGTTCATCACCTTCAGGCAGTACAATACGCTTTTTCGCAGCAATTGATTTTTGTACCAATTCATGACGGAAAGCAGAAGGTGATAGACGAGGTTGATAATCACCGTTTAATAACAAGACTAACCAGTCCATATTAATATGGCTCGAAACAAAACGTGTGACTTGTTCAGCGCGCTCAGTATCATCGACTGGAATTTCATTGCTTAGATTTGAAAGTAACTGAGTTGTTTCAAATGTACTTAATGGCGTATGTAAAATAGGTAAACCATTTTTAATTGCTGTTTGACAGAATGCCAATGCAGCAGGATTAGGTTGATGATGTTCTGCTAAAACCAAACCTGCCAGTGGAATACCATTACTGGTTGCAAGACTTGCTGCAAGTAAGACATCAATACGATCTGAAGCGGAGATGATTAATTCACCAGCAATAAATTTTTGTAATTCATGTTCAATATTAGAAGCAATTAAACTGCTGTGTAAAACACGACGTACAGTTGATTTACCTTCATTAATCCAACTTGCTTGGATATGTGTAGCAAGGTCTGAAACACGCGGTACACTTAAAGTATCGCTGAATGGAACTAAACCAATCACAGGTAAATGTTCAGTGCCAATATGCGCATGTGTACGTTGAATGGCTTGTGTAAATTTTTCTGTTTCTTCAACTAAACGCAAATCTGGAGCAAATGTCACAGGAATTTGTGCTGAATCTTCAGATAAACCACGTGTACGCATAAACAATACACCAACATTACGTGCTGATGCCGCACCACCAAAATAGCGTAATTGAGCTTCAACTTTTTCTGCAGTCTGTTCAGGCTTGGCAATATTGGCATTGCTGACAAAAATAACTTTTGCATCAAGTGCTTGAGCAAGTGAAGCATTAATTTCACTGGCAAAAGCATCACGTGCGCTCGGGACTAAACCTTCAACAATAATAATGTCATGTGTACGGGCAACTTCACGATGTAAACGAACAGCTTCTTCAAGTAGCTCGTCAGTTTCACCTGTGTTGAGTAAATAATTTAATTTTGCATATGGAATTGGTTCAACCGTTTCAGTTTTAGAAACATGACGATAGAGCGCAGTTGTACGATCAGACTCGGCTTTTTCATCTTGTGAAAATGGTTTTAAAAATCCAGCTTTTACCCCCTGACAATCCAGAGCATAAATAAGTCCGAGACATGCAGAGGTAAGACCTACGCCTTCACCTGTAGGAACCAATAAAATTGTTTTCATACGCTATTCTTAAAAAGATAAATCAAAATAAATTTTAAAATGAAAGCTGGTGATGGCTAATTAAGCCATCACAGTTTCAGTATCAGACTTTTTTGCAGAAGTATTCACCTGTTCTAGTACAACATGCTCAGTTTCTTTTGCAATACGACCTTCTTCGTCTGTTGGTACAACCCAGATTTGTGGACCTGTACCAGCATCAATACGACCTTCAGTACCACGTTTTAAACTATTATTTTGTTCTTGACTCAAGTTAAAGCCAAAATGTGGTAAATAAGCGACTGTTTTTTCACGAATATAAGCTGAGTTTTCACCAATACCACCTGTGAAGAATAAGCCATCAATACGTGGTAGACCACAGCTTAAAGCTGCCAATGATTTTGCTAAACGGTAGCAAAAAACTTCAATCGCAAGTGCTGCATCTTCATTGCCTTGTTCAGATGCTTCAATGAGCGTACGCATGTCATTTGAAAGGTCAGACAAACCCAGTAAACCAGATTGGCTATTGAGCATTTTGTCGATTTTATAAATGTCCCAACCCAAGTTTGAAGCTAAGAAACTATGAATACTTGGGTCTACATCACCACTACGTGTACCCATTACCACACCTTCAAGTGGTGTTAAACCCATTGAAGTATCGACGGATTGACCATTCCAGATAGCACAAGTCGAGCTACCATTACCTAAATGCGCTGTAAGCCATCCACCTTTTTTAAAGCTACCTGCAAGTTCTGAACCACGTTCAGAAACGTATGCATGACTTGTACCGTGGAAGCCATAGCGACGGACATTATGTTCTGTATATAAAAATTTTGGTAATGCGTAACGATAAGCATGTGAAGGCATCGTTTGATGGAACGCAGTATCAAAAACTGCAACTTGTGGTAAATGTGGGAATAAACGCATCGTTGCTTCAATACCAACTAAATGCGCAGGATTATGTAACGGTGCAAGTGGTGTTGCAGTACGAATACGTTCAATAATTTCAGGTGTTAATAATTCTGCTTTGGTCAATGTACCGCCATGTACAACACGATGACCAATCGCTTGTGGATTATGATGTGCTAAACGCTCAAGAATGGTTTCAAGGGCTTTCTCATGATCTGCATGAGGAATGGAAAGCTCAAGTTCGGCACCACCAGTGGTAATACCTTTAATACGTGCATCAGCAGAACCTAAGTTTTCTGCTAAACCAAAGATTCGATCTTCACGACGCTCTGAAACCAAAGCATATTTAATTGATGAAGATCCGCAGTTAATTACTAATACTGATGTAGACACGTTTTATTACCCGAAATTGTAATTTGATATGGTCGTCCTGATTGATCTGATTACGCTTTTTATTGGTGCAATTTAGATCAGTAGTGATGTTGTACCATGTGTTGTTTTTCTGTCCTAGATAGACTTTAGGTGATTAGACTTAAGCACTATCGACCACTTTAAGAATTATAATTAGAATTTATCAGTTGATAGATTTCATTTATAAATAAAATAGTACAGTACAAAAGTATGATCTATTTTAAACATAGCACGATTTTTATACATTTTAGCTGAGTTTTATGTTAAGAATTTTGTATGTCTCGTGCGATGTCTCATGAGTTTTTATATTTAATTTCAGACCAACGTACAATTACATAAGCAATTAAAGCCACCATAAAAAACACAAGCATCATCCATGCTAAACCTTGCAATGTCTCAATAATGGTTCGATAAACCTCTAAAAACCAACGTTCTTGGGTGAGTTTTAAAATGACTGGTGCTTTCTCGTTGGTATAGGTGATTGGGCTAATATATTTTTCCATATCATAAATACGAATACCTGAAGATGTACCCACCACCATACCTGCAAATTTGGTGTATTTTGCCCAAGCTGTATGGATTGGATCATTGATAATACGCGCTAAAATGGCATTAATAGAGCCTGAAAAAATGCGCATGACTATAAACGAAACCAGTAATGCCAAGAAAAATGTAATGATGATTAAGGCGTAAAACATAATTTTTTCCTTTTTTATGTTTATATTTTTATTGTAGGAAAAATTTTATGTTGCAATGTAATTTTTTAATGCCATAAAAATAAAAAACCGTCCAATTTTAAAAACTGAACGGTTTTACTTCAATGTACTGACTTATTGACGAATTTGACCATCGCCTAAAACAATCCATTTTTGAGAAGTTAAGCCTTCTAAACCCACTGGACCACGTGCATGAATTTTATCGGTTGAAATGCCAATTTCAGCACCTAAACCATATTCAAAACCATCAGCAAAGCGAGTAGAGGCATTCACCATCACAGAGCTTGAGTCGACACGTGTTAAGAACTGACGTGCCAAACTGAAGTTTTCAGTGATGATTGAATCTGTATGATGTGAACCATATTTATTAATATGCTCAATCGCTTCATCTAAACCAGATACAACTTTAACAGCTAAAATTGGACCAAGATATTCTTCATACCAGTCTTCTTCAGTTGCAGTCTTTACTGAAGCACCTAAAATACGGCGAGTTTCCGTATCACCACGGAGTTCAACTTGCTTTTCAGCATACAGTTCTGCAATCAACGGTAAAAACTCTTCAGCAATTTTTTCATCAACCAATAAAGTTTCCATAGCATTACAAACACCATAACGATGTGTTTTTGCATTTAAAGCAATTGGAAGTGCTTTATGTAAGTCTGCTTGTGCTTCAACAAAAACATGGCAATTTCCATCTAGATGTTTAATCACAGGAATGGTTGCTTCGTTGGTAATGAGTTCAACTAAACCTTTGCCGCCACGAGGAACGATCACATCGACGTATTCTGCTAATGTAATCAATTGCCCCACTGCGGCACGGTCTGTTGTATTAATGACTTGTACACAAGTTTCAGGTAAACCTGCTGCTTTTAAACCATGTTGAATCGCTTCAGCAATTGCTTGGTTGGAATGAATAGCTTCTGAGCCACCACGTAAAATAATCGCGTTGCCTGACTTTAATGCTAAAGAAGCTGCTTCAAGTGTAACGTTTGGACGTGATTCATAAATCATGCCAACAACACCTAAAGGCACACGCATTTTCCCAATTTGAATGCCTGTTGGGCGATAAGCTAAATCTGTAATTTCACCAATCGGATCAATTAAACCAATGACATCTTTTAAGCCGTCAAGCATTGCGACAAAGCGTTTGGGGTTGAGTTCTAGGCGATCAAGCAGTGCGCTGTCCAAATTGTTGGCATGACCTTTGTCCATATCCACTTTATTTGCAGCTAAAATTTGCGGTTGGCTATTTTGTAAAGCTGTATAAATAGCAGATAACGCATTATTTTTTTGAAGTGTAGAAGCACCTGCCAAAAAGCGTGAGGCTTGGCGGGCTTGTTTCCCTACAGTTTGCATATACTGTTCAATAGAATCTTGCATAGCGTTTTAATTGACCACCTAGAAATTTCTCTTTGATAGTAGCAGTCAATACAAATGCAAGGAAGACTGATGAGAAAATAAAAAAATAAAATGCAAGTAAAATGAACGTTTTTAAATATTTTGCAATGTTTTTAGCATTTAAAAAAGATAAGCGGTCATTTGAGCAATTGCATAGAATTCACATATTTGTATAGAATGAAACCATAAGGACATTGAAATGATACAAAAGTAAGTCGGTATCACGATTTGATAAAACAACGCGAGCAATAAAAATCTTGCAGACTAAAAGAATAAAGCAAGGATGGAGGAAGGATATGAATTCCATTATCCAAATGGACTCAGAATCAAATCAAAACTTTAAGGGTTTTGGTTTTTTTGATATTTACAATAAAAATAGTTTCAAGCAACCTGCACGTACAACTTGGATTGACGGCTGGAAAATTGAATATATGGCAATTGCTGATCCTCGGACAGTACATAATACGCCTATTGTAATTATCGGAGGAGCTTTTCAAAATTTTAACTCATATAAATATTGTGTTGAGCAGTTTTTTGAAAGCGGTCCAGTCATTTTAATCGATCTCCCATCTATGGGAGCAAATCAACAAATTACAAATGTCGATACAGGTTTATCCGCAGGTACTTTAGAGCTTCCTGACTTATCTCTTATGTTGGGACAGTGGTTTGATATTGTTGGTATTTCAAAGGTCAATGTTGTCGGTATTTCCCTTGGTTCAGTCATTGCTTCTTTTTTTGTTGAGCAACGTCCTGAGCTAGTTGAAAAAATGATTTTAATGGGAGTAATGCAAAAGACCCGTAAAAGTTGGCGTATGTTGCTTGAAGAATCCTTAATGCTCATGAAAGAGCAACGTATGGATGAGTTTGGGCAAGCTGTAATTTTATATTTAGTCAATCATGCCAAGCTTGATAAAACACGCATGTCACCTACAGCTAAACGTTTGTTTTTTAAACAAATGGCTGAGTTTTCTGCGACTGAACAAGAGCGTTACGAAATCAATTGCTATCGTCTGTTAAGACTTTCTAATGTTCCTGTACCCAAATGTAATAGCTTAGTTGCATGTGGGCAATATGATAGTTTCACACTTCCTCATGAAAATGCAAATTTTGCGTTGCAATGTCCTGATATGCAGTTTGCAATGATTGCTAATGCAGATCATGTGCCTCAGTTACAACGACGTAAAGAAACCATGACTTTATTTACCACCTACTTAAAAGGTGAATCGATTCATGGTTTAGATGGTATTATTAACTTAACCCGTGAAGATATGCAAAATATGGAGCGCCGTGGGGAAGACCGCATCCAAATTCAGCAACCTGCTCGTAAGCTCATTCATCGTCATTTACAGCATGAAGCTGCTGTTGTGGTGAATGATTTGAATTATTTTGGCTTATCTATGATGCTGAGTGCAGAAGATGCTGCATTTGCTGAAGAAAATACACGTGATTTAGCTTTAATTTTAAATGATGAGCAAGGTGATTTTGCGATTGAGTGTTTAATTTTTGAAAGAAATGAAAATAATATTCGCGCTTTATTCAAGCATGGTAGTTTTGAAAATGCTGATCGTTTATTGAAGTTTATTGCAGCAGAAAAGCTAAATTTACAAACACCTATACAAGAAATTGAATAATTTTTTAAAAACCAGTCTTAATGACTGGTTTTTGAGTGGAAACAGTTTTATGTTTTAGCATGAATCATCCACACTAAATCACCTAAATGTTCTTCTGAGTTCATTTGTGCAGATTGTTGTGGTTGAAAATAAACATGTGGTTGTAGCACTTCAACCTGTGTAAAGCCTGCTATTTTAAAAAAATCTTGGATTTCTTGAGGTTTTTGAAAGTGGAAACTAAAAGCACTGCGCGAAATCACTTTTAGTAATTTACTGCTGTTCCAAATCACACTTGCGAGTTTATTTTTTACAGGTTCAGGATAAATATCGGTCAAGTAGTGTAAGGCTTTAAAATTTTGCCCATAATGCACAATAGATTTTAGGAGTTGCTGTAGTAAATCTTTTTCAAAATAATTAATTAGCCCCTCACTAATAATTACTAAAGGGCGCTGTGGATCAAAGACAGCAAATGCATTTTTAAAGTCTTCAGTAAATAAGTCAACGGATAAAACTTGAGGGCTAGATGGATCAATTTGTTGTAAAGCTGTTTGCTTTGTCTTTGCCATATCAGGCAAATCGAGTTCACGATAATCAATATGTGGAAAGTGTTTTCTAAACCACCAACCGCGTGGTGAAAGCCCAGCAGCAATTTCTAAAACTTGTAGATCAGGATACTGATGAATTAATTGTTTTAGTGTGTCATCAAGCATAGTGTGACGTTCTTTTAAGGTGGTACGCATGCTACCCCCAACATACTTTTCTGCCCATGTTTCGATAGGGTTGGCGATAAAAGCGAGTGACTTTCCTTTTGATGTTGCAAGTAATGGGTGAGAAATCCCCATTTGATACCAAATATACCCTGTATAATGCGCTGTAAATGAAATATGGCGATGTTTAGAAAGTTGTTGAGTCATGGTTATCCTTAACTTTATTTTTGTTATTTTGACTATTTCAAATCAAAAAAGGGACATACAAAATGCCCCTCTAGTTTTAAAGTGAATTTTTAAATTCTTCAATGACTTTTCTGACAGTTTGCCATTCTTCACCTAAATCTAGTGTTTCACCAATCTGAATTTGTGGGATTTTACCACGCATACGTTCTAAGCGTTCTTGGTTCGGTAATGGTAAATCTTCAATTCCAGCCAAAGCCACACAGGCAGACTCACGATTATTACACACTAAGCCCATATCACAGCCTGCATTTAAGGCGGCTTGAATACGTGCATCTGCACCACCTGCAACACAAGCTGCTTGCATACTTAAGTCATCTGAAAAAAGTACACCATCAAACTTGAGTTCTTGTCGTAAAACTTTTTGTATCCAATATGGTGAAAAACCTGCTGGATTTGGATCAATATGTTCATAAATGACATGTGCAGGCATCAGTGCATCAAGTTGTGGCTGTAACTGAATAAAACTTTGCATGTCATTTTGGTAAATTTCTTCATAAGAACGTGAATCAATTGCTGCTGCGACATGTGAGTCCGCCTTAACAGAACCATGTCCAGGGAAATGTTTCCCTGTTGTTGCCATGCCTGCGCGTTGCATACCTTTCATAAAAGCACTTGCAAGTGGGACAATGTCTTGTACATTTCGTGCAAAAGCTCGATCACCAATAACATCACTAATGGCATTTATATCTAAAACAGGTGCAAAGCTAAAATCAATACCTACAGCAAGAACTTCAGTTGCCATAAGCCAACCACATTTTTCTGCAAGGTCGAGTGCTTTTTCAGGTGCATTTAAGTAAAGTTCACCAAAATGACCCATCGCTGGCAATAGCGTAAAGCCTTGTTTTAAGCGTTGTACACGTCCACCTTCTTGATCAACTGCGATGAGAATATCTGGTCGAATTTGACGCATATGGTCAGTGAGTTGACGTACTTGGGCAGGAGATTGGATATTTCTGGAAAATAAAATCATGCCACCGACTTGCGGAGCACGTAATAGTTCAATATCTTCTTGAGTAAGTTCTGTGCCTGCAACGTCAAGCATCAATGCGCCGATCATAGGAAATCCGAAATTGTATTTATTTAAAAAAAGAAACAATAACCGAATTTTGCAATGATTTGCTACATTTTGTCAGTACAGATTATGATAAAACTACACGACATAAACAGATAAAGTTGTTTAAGATTTTGAATCTCATGAATTCATTTCAAAAAAACAGCGCTGAAATTGGTAAATCCAAGGAAGTACAAACAATTTATGAAACTTCAAACAATCGCATGTGCAGTTGCTATCGCAACAGGTGGTTTATTTTTTAACCATGCTATAACAGAAGCTATTGCAGCAACTGAACCAGCTTCTGTTTCAGCTTCCATTCAACCTTCACAAGATCAGGCTTTGGTCACTCGTCAATTGGCGACTTTGGTTGACCGTCAGCATTATTTAAATATGCGTTTAGATGCAAGTACATCAGCACGTATTTTAGATATGTATATTGACAGTTTGGACGCAGACCATTCGTTATTTTTAGCCAATGAAATTGAGCAATATAAAAAACAGTACGGTGCAACGCTTGGTGCTTCATTAAAAGCAGGTGATTTGACGGGTGCTTATGCAATTCATGCACAATATCGTACACGTTTAAAAGAATTTTATACTTATATGTTGGCTGAGCTGAAAAAGACGCAAAACTTAAATCAGCCAGATGTTTATATTGAAACGGATCGTGAAAAAGCACCATTTTTTAACAGTAAAGCTGAACAAGAGCAATATTGGAATAAAATGTTAGTGTCTCAGCTCATTAATTTGACGATTACGAAACAAGAAGAGCAAGCGAAACAGAAAGCCTTAAAAGATGATCCTTCATTAGCAAATGGGCAAGATCTAACTGCATCTGAAGATTTAACACCTGTTCAAACCTTGACCAAGCGTTATACGCGTCAGCTAGAGCGTATTGGGCGGATCAAAAGTGATGATGTTTTAGAAAAAATCTTAAACTCAATGACCTTGACTTATGATCCGCATAGTAATTATTTCCCACCTCTAGATGCGATGGAACTCAATCGTCAAACCACCTTACAGCTAGAAGGGATCGGGGTGTCTATTCGTCCTGAGCGTGGTAATGAGGATTACACCAAAATTGAAACCATTGTAGAAGGTGGTCCAGCAAGTAAATCAGGGCAAGTCAAATCTGGTGACCGTATTGTTGGGGTTGCACAAGATGGCGAAAAAATGATTGATGTCATTGGTTGGCCAAGTTCTGAAATCGTTGGTTTGATTCGTGGTAAGCGTGGTACAAATGTTACGATTAAGCTCCTAGGTGCAGGCGCATCTATGAATCAGGCACGTACTGTGACTTTGACACGTGATGTGATTCAGGAAGAAGATGCAGGTGTACGCTCACGTACTGTAGAAGTTACCCGTGATGGAGCTAAACATAAATTTGGTGTGATCGAAATTCCATCTTTTTATCTGAACTATCGTGCTCGCCGTGCTGGTAATGAATATCGCTCTGTTGCTGAAGATACCAACAAAGCTTTGCAGTCATTAGCCAATGATAAAGTAGAAGGGATTATTATTGATTTACGTAATAATCCTGGTGGTTCTTTAGAAGAAGTCGCGAAAATGATCGGACAGGTCGTAAAAGAAGGACCTGTGGTACAAATTCGTGATGGCAATGGGAATGTTAGCGTCTTTGATGATACCGATGGTGGTGCGCAAACCTATGCAGGACCATTGGCTGTGTTGGTCAATCTTGCTTCAGCTTCGGCAAGTGAAATTTATTCAGCAGCAATCCAAGATTATGACCGTGGTGTCGTTTTAGGAAGTACAACGACGGGTAAAGGCACAGCACAAGTGCAACTAGATAGTTTGGCATATGGTCAAGCAACACTGACACAACGTAAATTTTATCGTATCACTGGTGGAAGTACGCAAAATAAAGGCGTTATTCCAGATATTAAACTGGTTGATATTTATGATGAAGAATTTGGTGAGCGTAAAGCAAAAAATGCTTTGAAATGGGATACTATTCCAACAGCACCATTTAAACGTGAAGGCTCGATTAAACCATATTTGCCACAATTAACTGAAAAATCGCAAACACGTGTGTCTTTAGACCCACAATTTCAGTATTTAACGGAAAGAAAAGCGATTGCTCAACAAACGAAAGATCAAAAACAAGTTGTTTTAGATATTGAGAAACGTAAAGCAGAACTTAACACTCTTGAGTTAAAAACATTGGCTGCGGAAAATAAACGACGTGCTGAAACAGGCTTAAAAGCATATCCAAATTGGGAAAGTTATCAGGCTTCTTTAGATGCACTTGCTGAGTCACGTGCAAAAATGAAAGCGAATAAGAGACCTGCTCTACCTGAAGAAGAAACTTTTGTGACTGAGGCGGCAAATGTGTTAATTGACTTGGCGAGCTTGCAGAAGTAAATTTGTCTAAACACTATGTTAATCAAATATTAAAAGCATATTACGATATGCTTTTTTCTCGTCTAAAAAGTTAAGAATAACTTGACCTTCAATAAGATAATGCTATTTTAACCATATATTTTACATTCTTTAAAAGGTGAACCTTCACACTGTTTTGCGTTGTAATCATTATAGAGTTTTTATAACAATAATAGGTTCATGAATGGAAGATAATTTTTTATGAATTATTTTGGGTATGATGGCAGTTTAATCGTAGGGGGAGCTTGTGCTATCACCGCGATTTGTTATATTGCTTTTTCACTAGAACATATCGTATTGAAACTGAAACATAGTTATCAACAGCTGATGCTTTTTATATTAAGCGGGATGCTATTTGGTCTATGCATTTGGTCTATGCATTTGGTTGTTATTTTTGCTTATAGTTTTCCTGTTCAGTATTCTTTTAATCTTGCATTTTTAGCACTTTCTTATTTTATTGCCACTGCATCAAGTCTTTTTGCAATTTGGTTAACATCTCGACCAACACCGTCTTTCATTCGCCTGATTTTAGGGGCAATTGTGATGGGGTGTGGGGTTGCAGGCATGCATTATGTGGGAATGTTTGGGCTGATTATTCCTCATCATGAAATTCATTATGATTTGATTCTTGTGTTTTTATCTGTCATGACGCCAATTGTGGGATGTTGTTTTTCTTTTTGGTTAGCATTAACCTATAAACATACAGTTAAATATCAAAGAATTTATAAAACAACAATTTCTACAATTATTGCCTTAAATATTGTGAGTACGCATATTATTGGTTTAAGTGCGGCTACTTTACATGATCTTGATGAAAGCTCATCAGGTTTTGCTCATAATCTTCATACAGGCTCAGGTATTCCTTTATTTGTGATTATATTTATTAGCTTTTTAATTTTTGCTTCAATTTTAGCCGTTGCCATTTTAGATTGGCGCTTAGAAGAACGTAGTTTGCAGCTTTTAAACGCCAATCGACAGTTGGAAAATCTGACATTTCAAGATAATTTGACTAAATTACCCAATCGTCTATTTTTAGAAGATCATATTGAAAAACTCTTTCAACGTTATAAGTTAAGTCATCAAAAATTTGCTTTGATCTATTTAGATTTAGATTTTTTTAAAGCGGTAAATGATAATTTTGGTCATCAGGTTGGTGATGATTTGTTAGTGGCATTGACCACACGGTTACAAACAGTTTTAGATGATAGCCAAACTTTATTGCGTTTAGGTGGCGATGAGTTTTTAGTCATTGTCCCACAAATTAAAGAAGTTAAACTTGAAGCGCTTGCAGAAAAAATTTTAGAAAAGATTCAACAACGCTTTTTAATTGATGAAAAGCAAATCAATATTTCAGCCAGTTTGGGTGTTGTGTTATATCCTGATCATGGGCAATCTTTACAAGATTTATTGATCCATGCAGATACTGCAAAAATGTTAGCAAAAGAGCAGGGACGTAATACTTTTTGTATTTATAATCAAAATACAGATCATTATTTTAAACATCGCCATCAGTCAAAATTGATCAACGATTTATATGCAGCGGTCGATGAACAACAGTTTATTTTATATTATCAGCCTAAATTTACCGCAGATTATCATGTCTGTGGTGTAGAAGCCTTAATCCGTTGGCAACATCCGACTTTAGGTTTATTAGCACCGAATAAATTTATTGAAGCGGCTGAACAAACGGGTTTAATTATCCGTATGGGATATTGGGCATTAGAACAGGCATGTATTCAGTTGCAATCATGGCATCAACGCGGAATGCCATTTTGTCCAATTGCAGTGAATTTGTCAGCGATGCAGTTTGAACATAAGCATTTAATTACAACTTTAGATAATTTAATGCAAAAGTATCAAATTCAAGCCAAAGAGTTGATTGTAGAAATTACAGAATCTACAGCCATGCATCATATTGAAAGCAGTATTCAAACATTTGAACATCTAAGAGCTTTAGGAATTTTATTGGCAATTGATGACTTCGGTACAGGACATTCAAGCTTTTTATATCTAAAGAATTTACCTGTAGATGAGTTGAAAATTGATCGTGAATTTATTCGTAATTTATCCGATGGTTCAAAAGATGAAATTATTTTAGAAAGTATTATCCATTTAGCAGTACGACTGGGCTTAATTGTCACTGCTGAAGGTGTAGAAACAGAACAACAAGCACAAATTTTAAAACGATTAGGTTGCCAACAACTACAAGGCTATTTATTAGGTATGCCATTGCCTATTGAAAATTTAGAACAACATCATTTTGTTTCATAACGGTTTTTTATTATATTTATTGGTTTTTTTCGAGCCTTATTGAAAGCTTGATATGGGCTGAGCTAAGTTTATTAAAATAACAGAAATAAGCAGAGATCAAGGAAAGACGTCTAATTTATTAGCAGACAGATTGGTATTCATATACAATTACGCCAATTTTCAATTCATTTTCTTTCACACAAACTCAGTCATTTTTACGCTGAGTGCAATTGTGTGTATCAATTTAAGATTTAATGTATGTTTAAAGATCAATTAGCAAAAGAAGTTGCGGCGCGTCGAACCTTTGCCATCATTTCCCACCCCGATGCTGGTAAAACCACCATGACAGAAAAACTGTTGTTGTGGGGGCAAGCCATTCAAGTCGCAGGTATGGTAAAAAGCCGTAAGTCAGATCGTGGTGCGACATCTGACTGGATGGAAATGGAAAAAGAGCGTGGGATTTCGATCACGACTTCTGTCATGCAATTTCCATTTAAAGACAAAATGATTAACCTGCTCGACACCCCGGGGCATGAAGACTTCTCTGAAGATACGTATCGTACTTTAACTGCGGTTGACTCAGCGTTGATGGTGATTGATGGGGCAAAAGGTGTCGAGGATCGTACCATCAAACTGATGGAAGTGTGTCGTATGCGTGACACACCGATTATTTCATTTGTAAATAAAATGGACCGCGAGATTCGTGAGCCATTAGAACTTCTTGATGAAATTGAAAATGTCCTCAAAATTAAATGTGTACCGCTGACATGGCCGTTAGGTACAGGACGTGATTTTGCAGGTGTATTTAATTTAATTGAAGAAAAATTTTACGTTTATAAAGCAGGTTTTGGCTCAACGATTACCGAAATAGAAATACGTGATGGTTATAATCATGCTGACTTACGTGAAAAAGTAGGTGAGTTGGCATGGGCTGCTTTTGAAGAGTCTTTAGAGTTGGTGCAAATGGCAAATGAGCCTTTGGATCGAGAAGAATTTCTTGCTGGGCGTCAAACACCTGTATTATTTGGTACAGCATTAGGTAATTTTGGTGTTGACCATGTGTTAGATGCATTTAGTAATTATGCACCACCACCAAAAGCGCATCCAACTGAAGCACGTATGGTTGAAGCGACAGAAGAAGGTTTTTCAGGATTTGTTTTTAAAATTCAAGCAAATATGGATCCAAAACATCGTGACCGTATTGCTTTTATGCGTATTTGTTCAGGCAAATATGAAAAAGGCTTGAAAATGAAACATGTTCGTATTGATAAGGACATTCGAATTAGTGATGCTTTAACTTTCTTGGCGGGCGATCGTCAGCATTTAGAAGAAGCTTGGCCGGGTGATATTATTGGTTTGCATAATCACGGAACGATCCAGATTGGTGATACTTTTACTTCAGGTGAAAAATTACAATTCACGGGTATTCCACATTTTGCACCCGAAATGTTCCGTCGTGTACGTTTAAAAGACCCATTAAAATCTAAGCAATTACAAAAAGGTTTGAAGGAGCTTTCAGAAGAAGGCGCAACTCAGGTCTTTATGCCACAAAACAGTAATGATTTGATTGTTGGGGCTGTTGGTGTGCTTCAGTTTGAAGTTGTCGCATATCGCTTAAAAGAAGAGTACAAAGTTGATTGTATTTATGAGCCTGTAAGTATCAATACAGTACGTTGGGTGTCTTGTAGCGATGATAAGAAATTTAATGAATTCAAGAAAAAAGCACATGATCAATTGTCAGTAGATGGTGGTGGTCATTTAACGTATTTAGCACCAAGCCGTGTTAATTTACAGTTGATGCAAGAGCGTTATCCTGACATCGAATTCCGTGCGACACGTGAACATTAATTTTTCGATTGTGAAATAAAACTAAATTTAATCAAAGCAGCTTCCTTGTGAAGCTGTTTTTTTTAGATCAAAATATATTTGAATGAAGGACAACCATGAGGAATGCAATGCACATTCAAAAAAAATTTATGCTGATGCTTTGCCTCAGTGTATTTTTGTCAGCATGTGATTCAAATAATAAACATGAACAAGAACAAAAAAAAGCTGAAGGAAAAACTTCACCAGAAAAGCCTGTAGAAAAAGCAGAAGTTTTACCCTATTTAAATATTCAGGAGGCAAAAGCCGACTATGCTGTGCCTTTTTGTGAAAAGAAAAATTGTATTGAAATTGAAATAAAAACCATTAAAACTCAAGATCAATGGCTCAATCAGTGGATCGCTCAGCATCAAGCAAATGTCATCCAAGATCAGATTGGTTTAAAACAGAATATGACTTTGCAACAAGCGGTTAATGCTTATGTCAAAAAGTCAGATGCATGGCAAGATGAATTTTCTAAAAATAAAGCCTATGAATTGCATTTAAGCACACGAATGGCATCGCAGCGAAATCAGTATGTTTTATTGCAAATTTCAGTCAATACTCAACAGGCAGAAATTGCGGTTAAAGAACGTCAGTATTTTTTTGTAGCTGATCGTAAAACTCAGAAAAGTTTAAGTATTTTAGATGTTATTCAGCCAAATCAGCAAAATAAACTGAACAGTTGGGTACAAGAAAAATACCAAATATGGTTAAAAGATCAAGACCATGAAGTGCAAAAAGTCGTGCCTAAAAAACTTTATTGGGGACAGTCAGATTGGTTTTTTGATGGTGAGGGGATCGGTTTGCATTATCGTTCTGGTGAAATTGAAAAAGATGCGAAGCAGCTTGATATTTATTTTTCAAAGCAGCAAACGCAAGATGTTTTAAAATCGGATATTTTTCAACAAATGTTCTAAGGATTGATACAAATAAAGATTGAGCAGCGTACTGAGGAAGCATAAGCTAATAGCATGCTTCTTTATTCAATTTTGTTGAAGGTTTTATGAGATGTTAAATCAGAAACACACCCTTGCTTTGTCCATACTGATGGTTACTTTTGCATTATCTGCTTGTCAGCCTAAAGTTGAAAAAAAAGAGCAAGAACAGAAGATTGAGCAAAAAAGTAGCTCAGAAGTTGAAGATACCACACTGACTTTACAAGGTGAAACAGAAAAAATTGCTGTTGAACTACCTGAATGTAATGGAAATAGTTGCCCTGAGTTTTCAGTAGAGCGTTTACATACCAATCAATTTGTCGTCGATAGTATTATTGACCAAGCGATTTTAAAAAATTTAGAACAAATTTTGGATATTGCGCATCAAAGTAAAACTGTACAAGCTGAAAAAGAAAAAACCGAGCAACAGCAGGAACAGCAAGAACAACAAGCCTCAAGCAGCGTCATTGCAGCCAATGCAGCAAAAACACCTGTGCAATCTATGGCAGAGCAACTAAAACCTTATGTTAAAACCTTTACTGCGTTGCAGCAGGAGTTAGAAAGTCTAGGTGCAAGTAGTAAAATCAGTGTTTCTGTAAGCCCTAAAATCTTAAACTCCAAAGAGCCTTTAGCAACAGTTGTACTTAATACCAGTAGTTACTTAGGTGGTGCACATGGTGCATCAGCCCAAACTTATTTTAATTTTGATTTGAAACATCAAAAACAAGTAAATTTAGATGATTTAATTGAGTCAGGGCAGAAACCACAACTCGAAAAATTGGCGTATGAAACTTTTAAAACATGGGTGAGTACAAATAAACTCGCCAATAGCCTAGAAGAATATGAGCAAGTTTGGAAATTTAAGCTATCAAATAACTTCTATTTAGGTAAACAAGGCTTAATTTTACAATATGCTGAATATGAAATTGGTCCTTATGTCGTAGGATTACCACGTTTAGAAATTCCATATGAGCAACTCAAAATGGTCTTAAAGAAAGAATATTTACCTGCTGAATTACTGGTGGATCAACCTGCATCAGCAGCTTTACCTGTAGCGAAAAACTAATGACTCCATTGGCTTTGTTTGATACGCATACACATTTTGATGTGGAAGATTTTGATATAGATCGAGAACATCTTGCGTATCAGGCAAAGGCTGTGGGAGTGGAGCGTCTTATTTTAATTGGATTTGTACAAGAACGTTTTGCCAATTTAATTGATACGCATCATTATTTAAATCGACTGATCCATGCACCACAAAGCTATTTAGCACCAGGCTTACACCCATTTTATATTGAACAACATCAAGATTCTGATTTATTAGATTTAGAACAGATATTAAAAAATGAGCAATGTATTGCGATTGGTGAAATAGGTTTAGATACTTTTTTAAAACAACACAAACAATCTGAGTTATTACAAAAACAAAAAGATTTTTTTGTAGCACAAATTGAACTTGCACAACAATTTAACAAACCGATTCTTTTACATATTCGTAAGTCTCATGCTGATGTATTACAGATTTTAAAACACCATCACTTTAAACAAGGTGGGATTGCTCATGCTTTTAGCGGTGGAATAGAAGAAGCCAAAGCCTTCATAAAAATGGGTTTTAAACTCGGAATCACGGGGCAAATTACCAACCCTAATGCCAAAAAACTACATGCAGTGGTGCAAGCTGTAGGCATTGAGCATTTAGTATTAGAAACTGACTGTCCTGATATGACGCCATTATGCTGCCAAAGTTTGCAGCAACATCGCACACGTAATACACCTGCAAACTTAACTTTTGTACTGCAAGGTTTGGCGGCAACATTGAACCGTACACCTGAGCAGATTGCTCCAATCGTTTGGGAAAACTCCTTACAAGCTTTACATTTGTCAGCTTAGAAATTTTAAATTGGTAGAAAATTAACCAATCAATAACACGTCTTTGCCCGAATTGGCTTACATTAGAATAATAACTTCTTGCCCTGCAATAAAAATATGTTTAGCCGAAGGAGTGACCTATGGTCAAATATAGTCAAAAAAACAGTTTCCAAGCATTGAAAAATTTAAATATCGGTTCAGCACAATACCAGATTTTTAGTCTGCAAGAGGCACAAAAGCAGCTAGATGATTTTTCACAGCTCCCAAAATCACTTAAAGTTTTATTGGAAAATCTACTTAGATTTGAAGATGATATTACAGTTAAAACTGAACATATTTTAGCGCTGGTCAATTGGCAGAAAACCCAAAAATCTGATCAAGAAATTCAATACCGACCAGCACGAGTTTTGATGCAAGATTTTACAGGTGTACCTGCTGTTGTTGATTTGGCAGCGATGCGAGCAGCTGTGGCTAAAGCAGGTGCTGACCCTGAAAAAATTAATCCTTTATCTCCTGTCGACTTGGTGATTGACCATTCTGTGATGGTTGATCATTTTGCAACAGCACAAGCCTTTGAAGAAAATGTGGAAATTGAGATGCAGCGTAATGGTGAGCGTTATCAATTTCTACGTTGGGGGCAGTCTGCTTTTGATAACTTTAGTGTTGTACCGCCAGGAACAGGAATTTGTCATCAGGTCAATTTAGAATATTTAGCACAAACGGTCTGGTTAGGGGAAAGTGAAGGCGTGAGTTTTGCTTTTCCAGATACCTTAGTAGGAACAGATTCACATACTACTATGATCAATGGTTTGGGCGTACTTGGCTGGGGAGTAGGGGGAATTGAAGCTGAAGCAGCCATGTTAGGGCAACCCATTTCGATGCTCATCCCTGAAGTTGTTGGTTTTAAATTAACAGGAAAATTACGCGAAGGAATTACGGCAACAGATTTGGTTTTAACCATTACGCAAATGTTACGTAAAAAAGGTGTTGTTGGAAAATTTGTTGAGTTCTATGGAGATGGTCTTGCTGATTTAGCTTTGGCTGACCGTGCAACTATTGCCAATATGGCACCTGAATATGGTGCAACGTGTGGTTTTTTTCCTGTTGATGAAATTACATTAGATTATTTAAAACTCACAGGGCGTAAAGATGACCGAATAGCACTCGTCGAGGCTTATTGTAAAGAACAAGGATTGTGGCGCAATACAGGTGATGAACCTATTTTTACTGATGTACTCAGTTTGGACATGGGAACGGTACAAGCCAGTGTTGCAGGACCAAAGCGCCCACAAGATCGGGTGGTTTTGGCTGATATTCCGCAAGTATTTGATGCCTTGATTGCACTTGATTTAAAGCCAGCTAAAGAAGACAGAGAACGTCTGATGAATGAGGGCGGAGCAGGCGGTGCAGTTGATGCGAAACAGTCTGCTTTACAAAATGATGAACCGCATTGTGTGATTGATGGTAAGCGTTATCCATTGGTCGATGGTGATGTCGTCATATCTGCCATTACTTCATGTACCAATACTTCAAATCCAAGTGTGATGTTGGCTGCGGGACTTTTGGCAAAAAAAGCAGTTGAAAAAGGTTTACAGCGAAAACCTTGGGTGAAAAGTTCACTTGCACCTGGCTCAAAAGTCGTAACAGACTATTTGGCTGCGGCGGGATTAACACCCTATTTAGATCAGCTGGGTTATAACTTGGTCGGCTATGGCTGTACAACATGTATTGGTAATTCTGGTCCTCTGCCTAAACCAATTGAAGATGCAATCCAATGTTATGACTTAAATGTAGCTTCGGTACTTTCAGGTAACCGAAACTTTGAAGGACGTGTACATCCATTAGTAAAAACCAATTGGTTAGCATCGCCACCTTTGGTGATCGCATTTGGTTTAATGGGCACAATTCGCAAAGATATTACCCAAGAGCCTTTAGGTATAGACCCACAAGGTCAACATATCTATTTAAAAGATATCTGGCCGAGCCAAGCAGAAATTGATGATGTTTTAAAACAACTCAATACTGAGATGTATCATAAAGAATATGCCCAAGTATTTGATGGTGATGAAAAATGGCAAGCGATTCAAATTCCAGATAGCCAAACGTATGAGTGGGATGAAAAATCGACATATATCCGTCATCCACCATTTTTTGAAGGAATTGATCAGCCTGCAAAATCAATTGAAAATATTGTTGCGGCAAATATTTTAGCTGTACTTGGTGACTCAGTTACAACTGACCATATTTCACCTGCGGGAAATATCAAAAAAGACAGCCCAGCAGGACGTTATTTACAAGAGCAAGGCGTTGAACCGCGAGACTTTAACTCTTATGGTTCACGACGTGGTAATCATGAAGTTATGATGCGTGGAACATTTGCCAATATTCGTATCAAAAATGAGATGCTCGGTGGAGAAGAAGGAGGCAATACACTTTATATTCCAACAGGAGAAAAACTTGCAATCTATGATGCTGCAATGAAATACCAAGCGACAAATACGCCTTTGATTATTATTGCAGGTAAAGAATATGGTACAGGCTCGTCACGGGATTGGGCTGCTAAAGGCACAAATTTACTTGGGATCAAAGCTGTCATTGCGGAAAGCTTTGAGCGTATCCATCGTTCGAATTTGGTTGGAATGGGGATATTACCTTTACAGTTTATTAATGGGCAAACACGGCAGAGTTTAAATTTGACAGGACATGAACAATTGTCGATCACAGCTTTGTCGGATGGATTGCAACCTCATCAAAGTTTAGATGTTGAATTAAAGCGTGTAGATGGTTCAATTGAACAATTTAAAGTGTTATGTCGTATTGATACTTTAAATGAAGTTGAATACTTTAAAGCAGGGGGTATTTTGCATTATGTGTTGCGCAATTTGATTGCTTCATAAAAAAGTCAGTTTTCTAAGCCCTGCTGAATGTAGGGCTTTTTTATTTAACTTCAGTCCAAAAATAATAAAAGGTATATAAATGAGCAAACTACATCATTTCATTTTAGGTCTATTGTTGACTCCAAATATTGGCTTTGCCAAACCACAAGACATTGTGCTCAAAAAGCAAAATATCAGTACACAACAGATGGAACAGTTATGTTACCTTCTGCCACAACAATGTCGTGATAAACCTGTTTGGAGCCTATATAAAACCGCACAGCAACGCTATTATTTAATTGATCATTTAAAATTTTATCAACTTGGCTTTGTAAATAACAAATTACACATCGAAAAACGTTGGGATTTTTCAAATTATCAGCCAAAAAGTCAAATTGCACGTTGGGCAGTTTCTGATTCCACACTAAAAAATGAAGATCAACATCTGTATATTTTTCCTAAGTTATTTCCTATTAATGAACAGGATTATGCTCTAGGAATTGTTCAAACATGGTCAGAAGGTTATTCAGGTGGTGGATTACAAGAAGAAGTCGTTGACTTCTTACAGCTAAAAAATAATGGGCAATATCAACAAGTTTTTCAGAATATTCCATTATCAATGTATCGTATGATTCGTGCTTGTTTTTCTGAACAGCAATATAAGGAAAGTCAGGGTAAATGCCATGATGAATATAGTTTGGATACTCAAATTGCCTATATAAAACCTTATACATGGCAAATAAAATATGATTATCAAGCCGATTTTTCTCCAGCTTCTGATACGGGAACAAAACCGATTCGTGAGCATAAAAACTATGTGTTAAAAGACAACCGTCAGGATGCAATTTTGCTTCCTAAAGCATGGGATTAGCTTTCTTAAAGCTGAGTTTGTTAAAATGGGCAGGATTTTATAAATTTTAGATTTTAGCCATGACAGATGTACTTCAAAATGATGAATATGACCGCCGTTTTGCAGGCGTTGCCAAAATTTATGGTGATGAAGAATTTCAATATTATGAAAAAAGTCATGTGATGGTGATCGGAATTGGTGGAGTAGGTTCTTGGGCAGTAGAGGCTTTAGCACGTACAGGGATTGGTGAGTTGACACTTGTTGATATGGATTCGATTGCTGCTTCAAATATTAATCGCCAACTTCCTGCGATGACTTCGACTTTGGGGCATGAAAAAATTGAAGTGATGGCAGAGCGTTGTCGTCAAATTAATCCGCATATTAAAATAAATTTAGTGGATGACTATTTAACTCCTGAAAATATTAAAGAAATTTTGCTTGAGAAACCCGATCTTATTTTAGATTGTATTGACGATGTCAAAGCTAAACTGGCATTGATGTTACATTGTCGTTTCAATAAAATTCCATTGATTGTGTCGGGTGGCGCAGGTGGAAAACTAGATCCATTGAAAATTCGAGTCGCTGATTTATCGAAAACTGAACAAGATCCGATGTTAGCAAAATTACGTACACAATTACGTGGCATGGGCATCTGTAAAAAACCAAAAGATAAGTTTGGTATTACTTGTGTTTATTCGATTGATAATCCATTTTCTAGCGCAGATGTCTGTGCAAGTGCAGGTTTGCGCTGTGGTGGCTATGGTTCGGCTGTCGTGGTCACATCTAGTTTTGCGATGGTTGCTGTGGCTGAAGTCTTAAAAAGACTAGATAAATTAGCAGCAAAGAATAAATAGACTTTATATCGAATAGAAAAATAAAGCCTGAGAATTTACTCAAGCGTCAGGTTTTATGCATTCTATTTTCTATTTAAATCGTGACATACTGCGAGTTGAAAAGCTTCGTATTTGGAGGGGAAATGCGTCAATTTTTTTTAGCTTTGTTTATTGTTTTTGCAGTAGGGTGCAATTATTTTGTTTCTACCGATCAGATTGCTCAAGATGTCAAAACCCAAATCCAAAATGAATTTGATACTCAAGCACAGTTTAAAGATTATCATTTTAAGGTTCTAAATTTGACTGTTGTTAAACAAGCAGGTAATCAATATAAAGGTTTGGCTGAGGTTGAGTATGAAGGGCAAACGCACCGTATAGCAGTGAATATTTTGATGGATGGGGAGCGTTATATTTGGGAAATTCCAGCCGAAAATTTCAATTTTGTTCGTAATATTGAGTTAGAAAAATATCAAAAAGAGTTAGATGCAAAATTACAAAGCATTCAACTTGAGGCAGAAGATCATCTTTCTTACTCTAAACCCGAAGCCGATACAGATGCTGTGGCTGATGATGCAGAATATTATTCAGAAGAAGATCCACAGTCCGCAGCTTCTGAAGCTGTAGCTGCGGCAGACATAGTAGAATAACAAAAAAATCATGAATAAAATGGCTCTCATACACTAGGTATAGAGCCACTGCCAAAATAAGTAAAAGAAATAATGATGATGTTTCATCTATAAAAGACAGCAAAAAACCTTAATAAGTCATATTGAATCCATAGGAGCAATCTAATAGAGTTAAGGTAATTTTTTAATCAATTGACTGATGATTTTAATGAATAATAAAATTAAAAATACACAGCGTTATAATTTTT
Organism: Acinetobacter sp. R933-2; assembly: GCF_030325485.1. Lineage (NCBI taxonomy): Bacteria > Pseudomonadati > Pseudomonadota > Gammaproteobacteria > Moraxellales > Moraxellaceae > Acinetobacter > Acinetobacter sp. R933-2. The sequence continues at coordinate 77,016 of NZ_JACAIJ010000001.1, read as the reverse complement.
TATCAGCTTTTTTTGCTTTTTTATTGTGGGGATCATGGTCATTTTATGTCAATATGAATCAAAGTGATTTAAGATCAGGAATTATTTCAGGCTTAGCGCAAGGTATTTGTAGTTTTCTCATTACATTATTTATTACTCATTTAGTGGAAAAGCAGTTTAATTTTTATCAAAATAAGTGGTTTAAACTGATACTTCCTCCTATTTGTACAATTTTTTTGACAGGAAGTCTTTTGCTGACAGTACATCATCTGATTCAGACGCCTGCAATTTTAAAAACAGTTACACCTGCTTTAACTGTGGCATTACTTTTTGCCTTTTTTACGAATTTTAAACTCTATAAACAACTTTAATTTTTAATAAATTGATGGTGAGACTATTGATATGACTGATGAACAAAGTACACCTGAAAATCGTCGTCCCTTAAAAGTTCGTGGTGTGGGTTTGGTCAATCAATTTGCACGTTGGTTGAGTCAAAAATCAATTACACCAAATCACATTTCTTTGCTGAGTATTGTTTTTGCTCTATTTGCAGCGATCTGTTTGCTGATCGTGCCGCAATATGGTGGAGGGCAGAAGGTTGTATTATATGTGTTGGCAGCCTTGCTGATTCAAGGTCGATTATTATGTAATTTATTTGATGGCTTGGTCGCAATTGAAGGTGGAAAGTCGACTGCTTCTGGTGAGTTATTTAATGATATTCCTGACCGAATATCAGATCCTTTGATTATTATTGCTGCGGGCTATTCTATCGTGAGTGTCACTTACGGTGATATTTTAGGTTGGTGTGGCGCACTTTTAGCAGTGCTCACAGCCTATATTCGTACTTTAGCAGTGTCGATTGGCGCACCTGCAAATTTTACAGGACCTATGGCTAAACAACATCGTATGGCATTGCTTACTTTTGCATGTATTGCCACTGCATTTGAGCAGTACTTTTGGCAGCATGATTATGTAATGTTGATTGCTTTGATTATTTTAAATTTAGGCTGTGTGTTGACGAATTGGCGTAGAGCATCTTTGGCTTATCACTTTTTAGAAAAAAAATAAGATCAATGAAAAAAGCTCCTGATTGGGAGCTTCTGATTTTAAACTTGTTTTTCTAATAAATAATCTTCAGTTCGCTTCATTGCTTCTTTGATATTGACCATTGCATTTTCAAGGTCAGCGAACGTTTTTGCATTACCACCACTTAAAGCTTGACGCCATTTTCGTGCACCCGGAAGATTTTGAAATAAACCTAAAATATGACGTGTAATGATCGAAAGAGGTGCGCCTTCTTGCATACGTTTTGCAACATATGGCAGCATTTGATCCATAATCTCAAAGCGGTCAGGAAGGCTTAAATTCCACAATTGACCCAATTCAGCCAATAAATAGGGATTATGATAAGCTTCCCGACCAATCATCACACCATCAACATGTTTTAAATGTTCTTGTGTTTCTGCAAAGCTTTTGATGCCACCATTAATTTCAATCAGAAGATGAGGACGTTCTTGTTTTAAACGATAAACATCTTCATAACGTAATGGTGGAACATCACGATTTTCTTTTGGCGATAAGCCTTTTAGCAAAGCAATTCGGGCATGCACAATAAAATTATTACAGCCTGTTTTGGCAACTGTATCAACAAAATGCAACATCTCTTCATAAGATTGCATGTCATCAATCCCAATACGATGTTTAACTGTGACAGGAATATCAACGGCATTACGCATTTCTGTAATACATTCAGCAACAAGGTCTGGTTCAGCCATTAAGCAAGCACCAATTTTATTGTTTTGGACCCGATCACTTGGGCAGCCTACATTTAAATTGACTTCATCATAACCCCAGTCTTGTGCCATTTTGGTACAAGTTGCAAGTTCTTTAGGGTTAGAACCACCAAGTTGCAAAACAATAGGATGCTCTTCGTTGTTATAGTCTAAATGACGGTTTGCACCACCATAGATAATTGCACCAGTCGTGACCATTTCTGTATAAAGAATGACATTTGGATTAAACAAGCGAGCAAAGAAACGATAATCTTTTGTTGTCCAATCCATCATCGGCGCAACACTGATTCGTGGTGAATTGCTGGTTTCAATGGTTTTGTCAATAGTCATTAAAAATCATACTCTTAATCAGTGTTTGTGGAGCCTGTTTACATCTATAGGTTGCAATCTGATGCTTAAAGAAACTTGAGGAAGATAAAAGCAAAGGCAGAAATAAGAAGGTATCGTCATCGCGTTAAACCAAGCAATAACCAACCCTGTGCAATATTAACATAAAACTCAAAAGCGATACATTTGATACTAAGCCGCGAGATTGAAATAAAAATCAAAGCAAATGAAAAGAGGATTTTTAAGTTGATCGAACAGGAAAATATTGAAAATAAAGTCATTTTTAATGGATTTTTAGTCTTTATGCTTGAGCCATCTTTTAAAGTTGAGTATGGTAATTTTATATAAATACAATGATGAGGGCTGAGAAATGTTGGTATTAGAAGAGACCTATAAAAGTAAGAAAGCTCAGTTTTCTGACTCATTTAATTTAAGAATACATCGTGGTTTGAGTTGGCTTAAGCAAGCTGTATTATTGGATGATGCTTTAGATTTAAAATTTATCAGCTTATGGATTTCATTTAATGCAATTTATGCGAAAGATCTACATGAATTGAAAGACCGACAACAGTTTAGAAAGTTTTTATCTGATATATGTCAAGCAGATACTGAACATAAAATTTATCATTTGATTTGGACGAAGTATAGTCATGCAATTCGGATTTTGTTAGATAATCATTATACTTTTCAGCCATTTTGGGATTTTCAAAATCAAAAAATAAGCCAACAAGATTGGAAAATGAGTTTTGAACAAGACAAAATTAAAGTTCATCGTGCTTTGCAACAAAAAGATAGTGTTGAAGTGCTCTATATTATTTTTAATCGTTTATATACTTTAAGAAACCAAATTATGCATGGTGGTTCTACTTATAAAAGTTCAATAAACCGTAGCCAATTACAAGATTCTTCAAATATTTTGACAGCATTATTGCCTATATTTATGCATATTTTATTGGAAAATGAAAAGATTTTAGATTTAGGAAAGCCTTTTTATCCAGTGGTGCAAGTATCTTAAAAAAGAATCCCGATCATATTTCAAAAAGTATGCTGATGGCATTTTACATTATATTCTCATTTAATCTATAAAATTAAACTTAACGGAGTGATGCTATCGCAGGCGACATGGATGTCGCCGTTGGGTAAGGGCGATAGGGATATCCCCTTTACCCAACAAAGGATTTTTGTTACTTTTTATCCTTAAAAAGTAAGATGTTGCCTACGCAAAGGAGTTTAAATTTTGCAATATAAATGGGGCAGTGCAAAATATATTCTACTGATTTCTTCAATGATCAAATCAGCATACATTTAAGAATACCGCCTCTTTTTTCATGATAATTAAACACCCACTTGTTGTTTATTTAAATATAAACGATCTAAGAGAGCAAAAAAGGCAGCAGCTAAAACCAAACCAAAACCGACCATACATGTCAGCATCCAACCACCATGGTGCCATGCATATACACCTAAAGCTGAACCACACGCGCCTCCAGTAAAATAAGCAGTCATATAAATGGAGTTAATACGAGATTTTGCATCGGGGCGTAAGCGGAAAATGATGTTTTGGTTGCTTGTATGCACAATAGCTAGACCTAAACTGATAATCCCATAACCTAAAATATAACTGATGAGAGACGTGCCACCTAGATATAAAAACCCCCAACTGATGGCTAAAATAATCACGCCAATGAAGGTGAGTACATTGGTATAACCACGATCTGCGATTTTTCCTATTTTGGCTGTACCTAAAGCACCGAAAACACCAATTAAAGTTGCAACACCAACCATCACATCAGGTAATTCAAAAGGCTTAGAGGTTAAGAGCATTGCAATCGTTGAAAATAAAATACTCATTGCCGCAAAAGCACAACCACCAATTAAAGCACGATAGACTAACCGTTTCTCTTCAAGCAAAAGTTTTGCCATAGACTGGAAAATTTTGCCATAACTCATTTTAAAGGTGGGTACTGTGGGTAAACGGCTTTTCAGTAAAAATGCTAATATCAGCATTAAGATTGAGCTGACAGCATAGATCACTTTCCAGTTAAATAGATTGGATAATAAGCCTGCTAAACTTGTTGATAGTAATAAACCAACCAATAAACCACTCATTAAAAAACCAACGATTTCACCTGTTTTTTCAGGTTTAACTGCCATGGTTGCTAATGGAATTAAAACCTGTGCTGCAACAGAAAATAACCCAGTAATAATTGTACCGATCCATAACATCGGTAGATTGACAGCAAAGGCACAGAGCATTAAGCCAATGGCAGCAAAGAACATCAGTAAGGGAATAAATTTCGTTTTATTGACAATATCGCCCACAGGAACAATCAATAAAAGCCCTAAAGCATAAGATACTTGTGCAAAGGTCACAGTCAGTGCGACTTGAGACTGAGGTACATCAAAATATTGTTGAATTGAATGTACAAGAGGTTGGCAATAATAATTTGCCCCTGCGCATAAACCGCAGGCCATCGCCATTAGCCATAATAAAGATTTATTTTGGCTAATATCGAGTTCAGGATTCATAAAGAACTCCACATAACGGGTTCATAGACAATAAGCAGTTGCTTCAATTTCTATCAGCATGCTAGGTAGTGCAAGACACGGAACAGGAATTAATGTGCAAGCTGGAAAAGGATGATCTTTCCACAAAAGCTGCATTTCCTGAATTAAAAACTGATGCTTTTTAGGGCTATGATCAACCACTAAAATACGTAACATCGCGATATCCAAAATATGAGCATCAACGTGTTCTAAAGCATGTTGTAAGTTGAGAAATGCTTGATGGGTTTGTTCAGCAAAGTCTCGAGACAATTGTCCTTGTTGGTTTTCACCACCTTGTCCTGAAATATGAAGAATACGCAAAAAATGCTTCACTTCAGCGATGTGACTATACGCAAATGCGCGTGGGTTATAAAGTGTATTTGGATTAATTAAAGTAAAGGCTTGAATACGAGAAAGTGAGGATTTTGAGTGCATGATTATAAGTCTTTGGTTCATTTTAAAGTTTTGCTAGTATCAAAGCTCAAGTTAACTTGAGGTCAAGCAAAAAATGGAAAAACAAGATTTAAATACATGGTTAAGTATTGGTGAGTTGGCAGAAAGAAGTGGTGTTAGTGTTGCAACAATAAGATTTTATGAAGAAAAACAACTGATTTGGAGTACACGCACACAAGGTAATCAGCGGCGTTATCTAAGAGCTATGTTACGCCGTATTGCTATTATTAAGGTCGCGCAACAAGTGGGTATCAGCTTACAGCAAGTGCATGAGGCATTTTCAGTTTTACCTAAACAACAAATTGCTAGCAAAAAAGATTGGGCAAAAATGTCGAGCACTTGGCAGCAGCAGCTTGATGAAAAAATTATCTCACTTTTACAATTACGCAATCAATTAGATAAATGCATTGGTTGCGGTTGCTTATCTTTACAACAGTGCCCACTCCGCAATCCTGATGATCAACTCGCAAAACAATCTGCTGGGGCACACTTTGCACATGTATTAATGACTTTATTGGAAAAAGAAAGTTCTGAACATGAACGCTCAGATGATCAATTGTGAATGGTGAATCATGCCTTTTTTACCCAGCCAAAACGGGCGATTATGCTCACCATGCCCAAACCAATCACACTGATAGAGCGGGATTTTCAGTGCTTCTAAATGCTCATTAAAAATTTCTATGAGGCTGTGCGGGACATTTTTTTGTGGACAATGATAAAAGTCACCTAAAACAACTGCTTTTAATAATGAAATATCTATACTTTGTAAAAGTTGTACAAAAGACCGTTCAATTCGATAATAAGGTTCGCCAACATCTTCAAGCATCAAAATAGAGGCTTGGTTGAGCTTTAAGCTGTCAGGTGTGCCTTGTAAAGTACTGAGTACGGTGAGATTTCCACCTAAAACTTTTAAATTTTCTATTTCAAAATGCCGAGCAAATGAATTGAGTGCAATTAAAGGATAATGATTAACCGTATTGTGATGTAATAAGGCAATGGTTTTTAGTGCATCAGTAGATAAAAGTGCATTGTGCAAATTTTTACAGGCAATTTCCTGAAATACAGGTGCATGAATCGCTGCTCCGTCATGCATAGCAATATAATTTAATAAAACAGTACTATCTGAATAACCAATAAGTGGTTTATTTAAAATCCAACTTCCTAAATATGGTAAAAGCATCGCTGCGCCTGTTCCACCACGTGCGCACCAAATCGCATCAATGTTTGGATCTGTACATGCTGTTTTTAAATCTTGAACACGTTGTTCCACAGTACCAGCAAGATAACGATGCTGTGCAAAAACATGCTCAGCTAAACTCACTTGATGCCCTAAACGCTCTAATTGATTTTGTGCAAGCTCAATTTTATCAGCTTCTACACACGCACTTGGTGCAACAATTTGAAAATGCATAATTTACCTAGATTATTGTGCGAGTTTCTTCTTAGACAGGGTAATCATCATGACACCAATGATATTCAAGATGCAACCTAACCATTGAATCCCATTCATATGTTCGCCTAATAATGCAACAGCAAGAATAATAGTTAAAATAGGAGCAATTGAACCAATCATTGCAGACTGTGCTGCGCCTAAACGAGAAATACTCTGTGCGATTAAAATAGTCGGTAAAACGGTGACCAAAAGCCCAAGCGCGATACCGTACCAAACAATTTGACTAGGCAGTTGTGCTAATAATACAAAAGGTTGTGGTGTGACAACGAGAAAATGAGTCAAAGTCCCAATACACGCAACACTTAAAGCGAGCCCTGTATAATTCCAAGAACCAAAACGTACAATTAAACGCGGTGTTAATAATAAATAGGCTGCAAAGCTTACAGCACTTGCAAAAACTAAACTTACACCGAGCCAAAAATCACCTTCATGTGCAACCGTGCTTTGTTCTTGGAGCATCACAATCACAGTACCGCCATAACTTAGTGCAATGGCAAAAATACTTTTAAAATTTAACTTTTTCTTATAAATCGCACAAGAAGCAAGCACTGTTAATGTTGGATATAAAAATAAAATAATACGTTCTAATGACGCACTAATATACATTAATCCTGAAAAATCTAACCAGCTTGAAAAATAATAACCCAGTAAACCCGCGAAAACTAATAAGCCCCAGTCTTTGGCAGATAAATCACGACTATGATGCCGATTTAGCCAGCAAATCAGTAAGAAAAAAGGTAATGCACTTGCCATGCGTAAAGCCATTAATACCGTTCCATCTACTAGAGGAGAGAGGGCATAAGCTTGTTTAATGAAAATTGCTTTGGTACTAAATAAAAATGCAGCACCTAAAGCAAATAAAGATCCTAATTGCACACTCGATAATGAGATTTTCATATGATGATTATGATCCAAAAGAATGCATCAAAGATGCCATCACTTTAGTATAAAGAGTCTCAATTTAGAGATGAAATGCAAAAAAAGAATTAATGCCATCAAAATAAGGAATAGGAAATTGATGTATGTACACAATATTTTTTTCAAGATGCTGCAAACTATAAATAACGATTTAAAAAAGCACAGATTTGGATGTAAATAATAATGCACTAAAAATGTGCATGTTATGCCAAAGTGTTTCAGGAACGCCGATTAGTCATCATCTGGCAAAATGGCAAATAAAAAAAATAATTTTTTTTTGTTGTTTAAATTATTGCTCCAATCTAAAAATAAAATGATTTCACACAAGTACTTTTATTTATTAATTAAATTAAAAAAAGTAATGATAAGTTGTTTACATAATTGACAGTTTTTGAGTAAAAATAAGTCAATAAAATCACCCATCAATCACGGTAAAATTGTCAAAAAAGCTAATTTATAAAAAATGGTTTATAAAAAGCTTGTTTTCTAAATAAATATCTAAAACTTATTAAGTTCAATTTTATAACGCTAAATGTAGTTAGAGCCAATTGAAGTTTGATGATTTTGTTGCAACAGGAAAAATGCTCAAAATAAAAATGGGAAATTTCATTTAAAAATTTCACTTTTGATAAAAAAATAAGCAAAAAATCTAAAATGGTATTAACTTAAATAAATGTTGGGTATGTCATAAAATGATAAATGTGAATCATGAGTTCAAAATATGGGTATTTATTAAATAAATATTGGGTAGTATTTTAAAAAAGTTCAATTAGAATCCAAAAATTCAGAACAAAATGCATCTAGGGGGAAACATCGTAACCACGATGTTTACTTGAAGAAAAATTAGCTTGAGGGACGCTCATGCAGATCGGAATCCCAACCGAAACTGTTCTCGGTGAAAGTCGTGTAGCTGCTACACCAGAAACAGTAAAAAAGTTGATCAGTGCTGGTCATAACGTAGTCATTGAACGTGGAGCAGGTAAAAAAGCTGCTTATATTGATAGTGCTTACGAACAGGTCGGTGCAAAAATTACGGATGATGCCTATACAGGTAGTCAGCTTGTTTTGAAGGTTCGTGCTCCACAAGGCAATGAAATTCAAAAACTTGCAGCTAATACAACCATTATTGCAATGTTTGATCCGTATCGTAACCCTGACCTTGACCAGTTTGCTTCACAACAAGTATCTGCATTTGCGTTAGAGCTTTTACCACGAACATTATCTCGTGCGCAAAATATGGATGTACTGTCATCTCAAGCAAACTTAGCGGGTTATAAGTCGGTACTTTTAGCTGCTGCGGAATATCAACGTATGTTCCCAATGCTAATGACTGCGGCGGGTACAGTAAAGCCTGCACGTATTGTCATTATGGGTGTTGGTGTCGCAGGTTTACAAGCGATTGCAACGGCGAAACGTTTAGGTGCTGTGGTAGAAGCAACTGACTTACGCCCAACAGCTCGTGATCAAGTCGAATCACTTGGTGGTAAGTGGTTAGACGTGCCAATGTCAGATGAAGAAAAGCAAAAAGCTGCTGATGCTGCTAAAAATGGTTATGGATGGATGCCAGGTGAGCAATACATCAAAGACCAAGCCATCATCGTAGATAAAGCTGTTTCAAATGCTGATATCGTGATTACAACTGCTTTATTACCAGGTCGCGATGCACCACGTTTAATTAAAGCCGAAACTGTTGCCAAAATGAAACCAGGTTCAATCATCCTTGATATGGCGGTTGAAACAGGTGGTAATGTTGAAGGCTCGAAATGTGGTGAAAATGTTGTAACAGATAATGGCGTGACTATTTTGGGTATCCCAAATATTCCTGCAACTGTTTCGACAGAAGCTTCAGCGTTGTATGCACGTAACGTGTTTAATTTCGTAGAAACTTTATTTGATCAAGATAAAAACTTTAAATTGAATCAAGAAGACGAAATTCAAAAAGCACTTCTAGTAACACATGGCGGTCAAGTACTGCTCAAACGTGGTTAAGGAGAGTCATCATGGTTGAAACTATTACTATTTTCGTCTTAGCCATTTTTGTTGGTTACTACGTGGTTTGGGGTGTAACGCCTGCATTGCATACACCGTTAATGGCGGTAACGAATGCGTTGTCATCTATTATTATTGTGGGTGCAATGATTCAAACCGTGGGTATTCCTGGTGTTGTTGATGCCAACGTACAATTTCAAGATATCAATGTTGTAAGTGTGCTTGGTGCAGTTGCTGTGTTCTTGGCAAGTATTAATATTTTTGGTGGTTTCGCAGTGACTGCGCGTATGCTTGAAATGTTTAAGCCAAAACAAAAGAAAAAAGAGGGCTAATCCATGGAATTCATTAAAGAATATGCAGATTGGTTTTACCTGATTGGTGCTGTCCTTTTTATCTTAACTTTACGTGGTCTTTCAGGTCCTAAAACTGCGATTCAAGGTAACCGTTACGGTATGGTTGCAATGGCAATCGCTGTCATCACAACCTTCTTTGTTGCTGACCATCCTGTGATTTGGATGATTGGTGGTGCAATGGTGCTTGGTGCGGTTGTTGGTATTGCTCGTGCACGTACAGTTCCAATGACACAAATGCCTGAAACAGTGGCTTTAATGCACTCATTGGTCGGTTTGGCTGCGGTATTGATTGCAATTGCTGCGATCCTACATAACAACCAACTTACAGTGTTATTTGCTGAAAATGAATCTGCTTTAACTGCTGCGGGTGTTCAACATGCGCATATGAGCAAAGTTCATTTATTTGAATTATTTGTTGGCTGTTTCGTTGGTGCGATTACATTCACAGCTTCAGTATTTGCTTATGGTAAATTGGCTGCGAAGAAATGGGCGAAAACGATTTCTGGTGGATGGGTTAAACCTGTTCAAGCGGTCATTTTCCTTGCAATGTTGGCGTGTGGTGTTTACTTCTTCACGACAGGCAATATGCAAGCATTCTGGGCAATGACTGCACTTGCACTGGTATTTGGTTGGGTTTGGATTGCACCAGTAGGTGGCGGTGATATGCCAGTGGTGGTTTCACTTCTTAACTCATTCTCAGGTTGGGCTGCTGCAGGTATTGGTTTTACACTTGAAAACAACATGTTGATCGTTGCTGGTTCGCTCGTTGGTTCTTCAGGTGCAATTCTGTCTTACATCATGTGTAAAGCGATGAACCGTTCAATCATCAACGTATTGTTTGGTGGTGCAATGGGTGGTGCTGCAGTTGCTTCTGCTGACAAAGGTGAGCAAGTTCAACGTAACTACCGTTCAGGTTCTGCAGATGATGCTGGCTTCTTGATGTCAAATGCAGACAGCGTTGTGATTGTACCTGGTTATGGTATGGCGCAAGGTCGTGCTCAAAATGCAGTAAAAGAATTATGTGAATTACTTAAAGAACAAGGTGTAACTGTTCGTTTTGCAATTCACCCTGTTGCTGGTCGTATGCCTGGTCACATGAACGTTCTTCTTGCTGAAGCAGACGTAGCTTATGAAGACATCTTGGAAATGGATGAGATTAACTCAGACTTCCCTGCAACAGATGTTGTACTTGTCATCGGTGCGAATGACGTTGTTAACCCTGCTGCAAAAGATGATCCAACATCACCGATTTATGGTATGCCGATTCTTGAAGCACATAAAGCACGTACCATCATGGTGATCAAGCGTTCTATGGCGACTGGTTATGCGGGTCTAGATAATGACTTGTTCTATAACGAAAAAACTATGATGATCTTTGGTGATGCGAAGAAAGTTGTTGAAGATATGACTAAAGCGATTAATGGCGGCGGTCACTAATTTATACTTCAAAATCCCTCTTTTCTAAAGTGGGATTTGGGAAGATCTAAAACCACCTTCGGGTGGTTTTTTTATTGATATTATTTTTAGTCTTAATCAAAGAAAACTAGATATCACGACAATAATTTTTTTGATATAAAAGAAGTGTGATCAAGATCTTAAAAAAATAAATTTTATGTAAACTATTTATATGAGAATGACCATTTGGTAAAATATGAAAAATTCCACTTAAATAAAAAATGAAAATGTAATTTAAAAAATATGGGGAATAATTGTTTTAACCAAGCAAGTTTAAATTAAGGCTTAAGGGGCATTCTAAAATTAGAATGGTAATGTAGAGAGTATGGATAGGGTTAAAATAACAGATGAAGCAATTATATCTCTATTTGGTACTATTATTTAGCTCATCACAAACATATAGCTTAACAACGGTCTCACCTGCACAATTTAATGCAATCAATACATTTTCTGATATTACACTGATTGTTTTAGGAACATTGTTTGTATTATTAATGCAAGCAGGTTTTGCTGTGATCGAAGGAGGCTATGTCAAAAATTCAAGAGCGATTTATAATCTAGGGATCAGTTATTTATCTGCTATTTTAGGTAATACTTTATATATTATTTTTTGTTTTCTATTGGTGTTTTTTGGCATATGGCAAACAGAAAATCAAAGCAATCATATTCAAATGTACTGGTGGCAATGGCAAATTTTTATTTTCTATATTTTAATGTCATCCACTATCACCACAATCGTAGGTCGAATTATTCCAATAAATATGTCGTCTAAAGTATATTGGATTGTGGGCTTACTTGTTTCAGGTGTCATTTTTCCAATATTAAGTGTTTCAGCTTGGGGGGATATTCTTTTTAATTGGCATTGGTTAAAAGATTTGGGTTTTATTGATTATGCAGGAGCAACAGTCATTCACTCATTTGCTGCATGGACCGTTTTAGCGGGTTATGTGGTTTTTAATCAATATCATCAAGATTATCCAAAGGAAACACATTATATATTTCAAGATCAAAAAATGTTGATTTTTTCACTGGCAGGTTTTGTTTTGTGGTTGGCTTGGTCGTGTTTAAACGTTGCATTTATTACAGGAATGACCATAGATATTATTACTGTATTAATTAATATTATTTCTGTTGTTTTTGGAGTATGTGTTGCTACCTTGGGCTATTTAATTTTAAAACCTCAAAAGTTTAAACGTGCCACTCTGATTAAAGCGCTTTTTGGTGGTTTAGTGGCGATTACCGCAAGTTGTGGCTTAGTGAGTATGAGTATTGCTTTTATTATTGGCTTTGTTGCAGCTTTAATGACGTGTTTATTGCCTAAATTACTCAAGCGTTGGATTCGAATTAGAAGTGTTGCTGATGTGATCGTGATTCATGGCTTGTGTGGTGTATGGGGAACCTTAGCTGTGATCATGAATCAATTTGACAACTCTATTTTAGAAGTGAGTTGGAAATATCAGATTTTTGGGATTTTATTTACTTTTTTCTTAGGTTTTGGTTTGATGTACGTTATTTTTAAGCGAATTGCTTTGCATCCAAATTTAATGAATACCGAATAAAAAAATAAGAATAAAAAAGCGACCATGAGGGTCGCTTTTCCGTTTTTTATGCTTAGGCAACATGTTCAGGTGTTGTACGCCATAAACTTTCAAGATCGTAAAATTTACGTGCAGTAGGTAGCATGACATGAACAACGATCAAATCTAAGTCGATTAGGATCCATTCAGCATCACGTTCGCCTTCAACACCAATCGGGCGAAAACCTGCTTTACGTGCTTCTTCTGCAACGTTGTCAGCAAGTGCTTTAACATGACGTGTTGATGTACCGCTTGCAATCACAATCGCATCTGCGACATTACTGATTTTGCTAACATCAAGTTCAAGAATATCTTTGGCTTTTACATCGAGTAGAGCTTCGTGTACAACTTTTAAACAAGTTTGCACATCTTGTTTGTGAGAATTCATTGCAAGTTCGAGAGAATTAGAAGCGCTGGGTGATGGTTCTAAATTCATATAAGGTATATTTTCCAGACAATAACTCATCGTCTAATATACCGCCTTTACTAAAAAAATTCAAATTTATACCTATAAATATTGTGGATATTTTTTAAGCGTTTATATTTGTGAGTGATCAGTAAAGTATTTGTTTTTCCATGCAAATGATTGATTAGAGTCAACTTGTGGTTTGTATTCAGCTGCGATATAACCTGTATATGGACTTTGTGCTAACCATTGGAAAATTTCTGCATAGTTAATTTGAGCTGTATCTGGCTCATGTCGCCCAGGACAGTCCGCAAATTGAATATGTCCAATCCACTCCAGATTTTCTTGTAGTGCAGCTAAAATATTTTCGCCCATCATTGCCATATGATAACAATCATATTGCATTTTTAAGGCAGGGTGTTGGACAGCTTCAAGCATTTCTTGAGCTTGAGCAATATTTTGCACTAAAAATCGCGGCATATCTGTGCCGTTAATCATTTCAAATACAGGTTGAATATTATGCTCAGTGCAAAGATGACAAGCCAGTTTTAAATTGCTAGAGAGTGTGTTTAAGCATGGAAGCAAGTCTGCATCTAGAGGTTGTTTTCCTGCTAGGATATTGATACTACTGACTTGTAGCGAGGTTGCATATTCAATCGCTTTTAATAATGCGTGATGAAATTCAAGTTCTTTCCCTGGAATGCCCGCTAGACCATTGCCACCTTGCATTAAATCACCTGCGGGTACATTAATGAGGCAAAGCGTAAGTTGATAACGCTCTAATTGTGTCTGAATATCTTGAATACTGAGTTCATAAGGAAACTGAATTTCAACATGTTTAAAACCATGCTGATGTGCCAAAGCAAAACGTTCTATTAGGGGAACTTCAGTAAAAATCATAGAAAGATTTACTGCGAGTTTGCTCATCATTTTGCTCCATGCAAATTACGTATAGGCTGAACGATAACGTCAATTTTATTTTTGAATTTCAACATGCTTAATCACAGTTGCTAAATCTGCATCAGCATAACCATTCTTTTGGTGTGCTTGCAATTGCGACAAGGCTTTTTTAGCAACAGGAATTTCTAAATTAAACTTTTTAGCTAAACTCACAGCATTATTTAAGTCTTTAGATAAAGTTTGCACTTTCCACTGCACAGGCTCGAAATGATGTGTTGCCATACGTGGTGTTAAAATTTGAAAAGGTTTAGAGTCAGCAAAACCACCTGCAAGAGCAGGTGCTAATAAAGTTGTATCAACACCTGCCTGTTCTGCAAGTGCGACTGCCTCAGCAATTAGGGTGCTATTCGCGGCAACGATCAATTGATTACAAATTTTAGTGGCTTGTCCCGTACCTGTTTCTCCCATACGAGTGACACGTTGTGAAAGTACATTATAAATAAGTGTAAGGCTTTGAATAGTTTGTGCATTACCGCCTGCAAAAATAACTAAAGTACCATTTTCAGCACCAGCCGTCCCACCCGAAACAGGGGAGTCAATCCAAATAACATGATGCTGATTTGCTTGATTTGCAAGATGAATCGTTTGATCTACAGATAGGCTAGAAAAATCGACAATCACTTGTTTGGCTTGGAGATGAGGTTTAATTTGATTGAAAACGGCTTCTACAGCTTGATCATCAGCAAGACAGCTAAGAATGATTGGGTATTGTGCAATATTCTCAAGTTGTAGAGCATGTGCGCCAATGTCAATCAAGGGTTCACATGCACTTGCAGTACGATTCCATACTGCAACATGAAAGCCTGCTTGAACTAGACGAGTTGCCATACGACTACCCATTAAGCCCATACCTAAAAAAGCAATTTTGTGCTGTTGATCAAAACTCATAGTACCAATCTCAAAACGGTTCCTTGTAAATTATTTAAATTGGCGTGGTAAAAATTGTACTTCTGGATTTTTATCCTTTTTACGTGCCAATTGACTATTTTTACCTAAAAGTAGCTTTAATTGCCAAATTTTTTCTAAACGTAACGCTTTTTTAGGTGCATGTTCCATCGCATCTAATACGCGTTTAGCTGCCATTAAGGCATCAGGTGAACGCTGTAGCATTTCTTTTGCAATTTGTTGTGCTTTTTCTAATGGTGCAACGTCAACATGTGTGACTAAGCCAATTTCTTTAGCATAATGACCATCAAAAATACGTGCAGTTAAGGTCAGTTCTTTGGCTAAATCTATACCAATAACTCCTTTAATTGAACG
Organism: Acinetobacter sp. R933-2; assembly: GCF_030325485.1. NCBI lineage: Bacteria > Pseudomonadati > Pseudomonadota > Gammaproteobacteria > Moraxellales > Moraxellaceae > Acinetobacter > Acinetobacter sp. R933-2. Next base: position 61,546 of record NZ_JACAIJ010000001.1, on the reverse strand, counting down.
CGATAAGCCCATATCTGGTACTAAGCCCCAACGACTTTCCATGATGGACATTTTGGTATCAGGATGGCTGATACGAATATCCGCAGCTAATGCCAATTGCATACCTGCACCAAAGCAAAAACCTTCAAGTGCAGCAATCACAGGAACAGGTAATTCTTGCCAAATCAAAAAAGCTTTTTGAAATAAACTTTGTCCAGGTTTGATGAGTTCCCAAGCAGCATAAGCTGTATTTTTAGGATTGTTTAAATCGGCAAGGTCAATGCCTGCACTAAAGACTTGCGCTTCACCAGTTAAAATGACACAACGAATGCTGCGATCTTTTTTGATTTTTTGAGCAGTGCTCACTAACTCGCGCAGTAAAGCAAAGCTCATTGCGTTACGTTTATCTGGACGGTTTAGGTAAACCGTTGCGATTCCATCTTTTTTTTCAATTCGTAATAATGACATCGTTTTTACTCTTATTGCCTTGTAACGCAGCATAGCATGGAGTGAGCTTTTACATCGTGACAGTGCAGTCACAGAAAAAATTAATTTGAATGATTCAAAATTTGCTGTGCGGCAGCTTCTACTTCGTGTATGACCAATTGCAAATGATCTAATCGTTGTAAGGTATCTTGAATGAATGTTTCATCTGCTTTACGACGTTCTTTTCTGAGTGTTGAAATAAACTGTTCAAACTCGCCTGTAATACGTTGTAATTTTGGTGTGCCGACATAGCGAGTTGCGCCATATAAACGATGAAGCACATGCTCAAGTTGTGGAAAATCTTCTAATTCAATCAACTGAGAGATTTCATCGAGTTCCGTTGGAAAGCTATCGACTAGCATTTTAAGTAAATCTTGTGCCAAATCTTCTTTATTTGCGGCTAAGGCTAAGCTTTGTTTCCAATCTAAAATGTCAGGGTCAAGCGCTTCAGCGTAAACGTTATTTTCGTTGGTTTGCTGTGGTTGAGCAAATTGATCAGATGTCCATTCAGTTAAAATTTGAATTAATTGTTCGACTTGAATTGGTTTGGTTACATAGTCGTCCATGCCGACTTTTAGAAGTTTTTGCTTTTCATCGGCTAAAGCATGTGCTGTAAGTGCAATGATTGGCATACGCATACCATCGAGCGTGGATTCTAATGAGCGAATCGCACGTGTTGTATCAATTCCAGACATAACAGGCATTTGAATGTCCATGAAAACCAAGTCATATGGTTTTAAACCTTGTTCGATACGTTGCTGAATGGTGCTTAGGGCTTCTTGCCCACTTTGTACTTTGGTTGTCTTAACATTGAGTTCAGCGAGTAATGCTTCAAGTACAATCAAGTTCGGTAAATGATCATCCACTGCTAAAATATGCAAATTACGCTCTTTAAAATCTTTGTGCTCTTCAGGACTAAATATAGGTTGATTGCTTAAAAGTTGAATCACTCCTGAACGACTTAAAGGTTGATAAAGTGGACGTGCACGATATTCATGTAACATATTTGGCTCTAAGGTCATTTGATAGCCATAAACGGCTAAATTACCTTGATAACGCCCACGAATTTCGCGTAATAAAGCTTCAGTATCGCCGCTATGATCTACAATCAGCCAAGTGTTTTCAGGCAGTTTAGATAAGCCATTTAAACGGCTAAATAAATCTAAAATTGACTGTGCTTCAGTATGAACGACTTGATAGTCTTCTAAATAATGACGTAAAACATTTGCTGTTGCAGGATGTGCTAAGAATGACAATACATGCATATCTTTAAACACTGGATGAATAATTTCTTCATTTTCATCCACTTGGAACATTGCGGTAAACCAGAATGTTGAGCCTTTTTCTGTAGGTGCACGTTCTTGGTTATCTTCAAAGCCAATTTGACCTTGCATTAAGTGAACCAATTGTTTTGAAATTGCTAAACCTAAACCTGTTCCGCCAAATTGACGGGTTACGGATGCATCGCCTTGAGAGAACGATTCAAATAACTTCTTACGATCTGTGCCACTGAGACCAATACCGCTATCTTGCACACTAAAATGCAATAAACACTGTCCAATATCATCATGTTCCATACGAACACGAACAATGATTTCACCATCAGGGGTAAATTTAATGGCATTGGAAATAAGATTGGTCAAAATTTGCTTAAAGCGTAAAACATCACCATTGACATGCTTAGGAACGGTATCATCATAGTAAAATGCCATTTCTATTTGTTTTTGTGCAGCCAACGGCGACAACATATCCATAACATCGAAAATTGCTTCTTCAAGGTCAAAAGGTGCAGTTTCGAGTTCTAATTTCCCAGCATCAATTTTAGAAAAGTCGAGTACATCGTTAATCAGCGCCAATAAATGAGCAGAAGATTTTCGAATCGTTTGTAAGTACAAGTTTTGATCATTACTAAGATTATCTTGTCTTAATAACAGATGAATAAAACCATCAATACTGTTTAGGGGTGTACGTAGTTCATGGCTGATATTGGCTAAAAATACTGACTTGGCTTGGTTTGATGAAATCGCTTGGTCACGTGCTTGTTTGTAAGTAATGTTCTGTACTTCTAAGGTGTCTAAAGTACGTCTTAAATCATCTTCGGTTTGCTCAGTATGTTCTTTTAGCTCTAGAAAACTAAAATGTAAGCGTTTCACAACATTCGCAATATCTCGCTGTAATAAACGTAACTCACCTGTACTGTTAATCACCATATGTTGGTCAAGCGTATCGGCATTTAAACGTTGTAATTGCATGCGAATTTCGTACATTGGTGCGATCCAACGACGAGAATAGAAATTTAGACAGAGTAATAATAAAAGTAATGTAAATAATGCTGTGGTAATGAGCACGATCATCACACGATAATGCGCTATTTCTAAAGGTTGATTATCAAGTTCAATGCTTAACCAAATGGGTGCATGAGCATCTTCAGTTTGAAGGCGAATCGCATAAATATTATTGTGTTGGTTGGATAATGGTCCTACAAAGCTTCCTTGTTGCGGAAGTTTGGGCCATGCTTTTCTATTTTGATAACCGACATTGAGTAAAGTTTGCTGATTAGGTAAAACAATCGCTGCACGAATAAGATATTTTTCATTAAAAATATGTTGGAGAATATTTTCAGCTTGTGGTCTATATTTGGGATTTGCTTGTATTAGACGAACGAGTTGTTCTGCGGTTGCTTGATAGCGACTTAAAATTGCAATAGCGGCATAACGTTGATTGGTTTTAGCAGCATTAGACGTTTCTTTCATGACCAAAAGTGCGCCGACGCAGGCTAAGACCATAATAGGTACAAAAATCAACGCAATTAATTGTCCATATGCGTGATTAAGTTTGAGACGTTTAAATAATTTTTTATTGAAATTCGACATGCATCAAGCCAAGACCTTCCCCGTAATGAGAATATTAACATGCTTTAATCGTCCTACATGAAATTATGATAAAGATCATGAAAAAACATCTTGCTTAAATATTGTTTATGCTGTTTTAAAGATAAACTTATCATTTCTAATTCTAAGTTGCTTTGAAATTATTTTATATTATTCATTTTATTTGAAAAAATACTTTTAAGTCATTGAAGTACACCCAAGTTTTATGTGCTGAGTTTGATCATTCTCATCAGAATTTAATGGAAAGCAGTGCAGGGTGTTTTATTTTTTCATACAATACGCGCACCTCGATCTAGGTACATACCATGAGTAATACACAAGTTGATTTCTTAGCAGACGATTTTTTATTAGACCATTATGTCGGTAAGACGCCATTGGTGCGTTTACAACGTCTCGCAAATCATACTCAAGCAACGGTGTTGGCGAAACTTGAAGGAAATAATCCAGCAGGTTCAGTGAAAGACCGTCCAGCATATAACATGATTATGCAAGCTGAAAAACGTGGGCAAATTCAGCCAGGTGATACCTTGATTGAGGCGACGAGTGGAAATACAGGTATTGCTTTAGCAATGGTTGCTGCAATGCGTGGCTACAAAATGCGTTTGATTATGCCTGCTGCCTCAAGTCAAGAGCGTAAAGATGCAATGCGTGCTTATGGTGCAGAGTTAATTGAAGCTGCAAGCATGGAAGAAGCACGTGATCTGGCTTTGCAAATGGAGAAAGAAGGGCAAGGTCTGGTTTTAAATCAGTTTGGTAATCCAGATAATGTTGAAGCACATTACTTAACGACTGGTCCAGAAATTTGGCAACAAACTGAAGGTAAAATTACCCATTTCGTGAGTTCTATGGGAACAACAGGCACGATTATGGGGATTTCAAAATATTTGAAAGAACAAAACCCAGAGATTCAAATTGTGGGTTTACAGCCATCTGAAGGTTCAAATATTGCGGGTATCCGTCGTTGGCCTCAGGAATATTTACCGACTATTTTTGATCCAAAGCGTGTCGATCGCATTATGGATATTCCACAAATCGAAGCTGAAAAAACAGCACGTGCTTTAGCACGTAAAGAAGGAATTAGTGCAGGCACTTCATCAGGTGGAGCCGTGTGGGCATCAGTGAAAATTGCTGAAGAAAACCCAAACGCTGTGATTGTCTGTATTGTATGTGATCGTGGTGATCGTTATTTATCTACAGGTTTATTTTCAGTTGAAGACTAAAACCAATATTTGACTCAAGTCGACCTGTTATTTTATCGCGGTGCATTGTTTCTTTGTTGAAACTCGGGTTAATGTGTAAAATAATTTAAGTCATGATGAGAATACTTTAGTTATGCGTTTACCCGTACTAGTTTTTGATATAGAAACGTTGACTGACCATCGTTCAGGTGCACATTTGTACGGGTTGGATTTGTCTGAAGAAGATCTTGAACAGGCTTTGATGAAAATCCGTCGCCAAGAATCAGGTATGGATTTTCAACGTTTACCCTTACATGAAATTGTGTGTATCTCAGGTTTTTGGCTTGATGAAAATGGTACAATGAAACTCTTTTCATTTAGCCAAGAACATTTTTCTGAAGCTGAAATTTTAAAGAAATTTTTATCTATTTTTGATAAACGTCATCCAACTTTAGTGAGTTGGAATGGTTCACAGTTTGATTTACCTGTGATTTTATTCCGTGCAATGTATCATGGTTTATCGGCACCGAGTTTATTTGATCAAGGTGAGATTGATACGCAAAAACGTTATAATAACTACCAAAATCGTTATCATCATCGTCATGTCGACTTGATGGATGTGATGGCAATGTTTAATGGTCGGCATTTTCAAAAACTAGATGATATTGCACATTTACTTGGTTTTCCTGGTAAGCGTGGTATTAAAGGTTATTTTATTCCTGAATATGTCAAAACCAAACAATGGCTCAAGTTGACCAGTTATTGTGAGGGTGATGTATTAAATACATGGTTGATTTTCTTGCGTTGGAATCTGTTAAAAGGACAAATTTCTTTATCAGATCATCAGTTATGGATTCAGGCAACCATTCATTATTTACAAGGTCAACCGCAACAAAATGAGTTTATGCAGATTTGGCGTGAAACTTCACAAAAAACTGCATTTAGCGCATCAGATTTTCCTTCCACTACAGATTAGGTTATTCCTTTGAAACATAGAGCTAAACCTCGACCATCTCAACAACCACAGTATATTTTTAATGTTGAGAGGCTTTCACATGAGGGGCGAGGGATAGCGCGTTATGGAAATGATCCAAACCATCCACTAGAAAAACAGGGTAAAAGTGTTTTTATCCGTTTTGCATTACCCAATGAAACCGTTAAAGTGCAAATCACACGTCAAGTTTCTAAACTTGAAGAAGCGGATTGTATTGAGTTATTGGGTGAGCCACATCCGCAACGTATTGACCCAATCTGTCCGCATTTTGGTCGATGTGGTGGTTGTAACTTGCAGCATTTACATCCTGATGAACAAATTCGTTTTAAACAAGATGTATTAAAATCACATTTGAATCATTTTGCAGGTTTAACACCTTTAGCGTGGTTAACGCCTATTCGTTCATTAAAAGTTGATTATCGTCATAAAGCACGCATTGGTGTGCGCTATATTGCGAAAACGAAAAAACTGCTGATGGGCTTTCGTGAGTCGCAAAGTAATCAATTGATTAATATCCAAACGTGTAAAATTTTAGATCAACAATTAGATAAGGCTTTACCTGAACTGCGTGTATTACTCGAAAGTCTAACAGGCAAAGCAGACATTGGTCATATAGAATTAGCAAAAGGCGATCAAGAAATTGCGTTGTTAATTCGCCATACAGCAGATTTATCGACAAAAGATGTCAACCTATTAAAACAATTTGCGTTAGAGAAACAGTGGCAACTGTATTTTCAACCTGCGGGAAATGAGAGTTTACATCGTGTAGATGATCCTCAAGCTGCGATGCATTTACATTATAGTTTGAATGATTTTGCAATTAATTTTGCATTTAAACCGACTGACTTTACACAGGTTAATCCTACTGTAAATCCGCAAATGGTAAAATTGGCATGTGATTTGCTTGATTTACAACAAGGTGAGCGTGTGCTTGATCTTTTCTGCGGTCTGGGTAATTTTTCTTTACCACTCGCTAAAAAAGTAGGGCAAACAGGCTGTGTTATTGCCGTTGAAGGCAGTGCAGAAATGGTTAAACGCGGTACAGAAAACGCACTGAAAAATTGCATAACTAATGTTACGTTTTACTCACAAGATTTAACAAAAGATTTTTCTCAAAATTCTTGGGCAAATCAAGGATTTGATGCATTATTAATAGACCCACCTCGTGCAGGGGCGGAGCAAATTATGCATTATGTACCTAAGTTTGGTGCAAAAAAAATCGTTTATGTATCCTGTGACCCTGCAACACTGGCAAGGGATGCAGGAATTTTAGTGCAACATGGATATCAGCTGAAAAAGGCAGGTGTGATGGATATGTTTACACATACAGGTCATGTTGAATCCATTGCCTTATTTGAAAAAAATGTTGAGATAAACGATTTATAATGAACTGTAGATTCACAGGAGAAAGGTATGGTCACAGTACGTGAACAACTTCCAGAACAGCTAAATGAGTTGTCTGAGGAAGCGACTGTAGAACATGCCGTAGAAGCGCAACAGGCTTTAGCGACTTGGCTAGATCGTGTACGTGGAATTTTAGACGGTGCAGAGCTGCATCAGCTTCAAGAAGTAGCTCAATTAGTTTTACAAAAAGAATTAGCGACCATAGCAAATAGCCGAACCAATACCTTTGCAACAGGAATTGGGATGGCTGATATTTTGGCGCATTTACATGTCGATGAAGATACCTTATCTGCTGCTGTTTTATACCGTAGTGTGCGTGAAGGTATTACCACCCTTGAAGAAATTCAAGAAAAGTTTGGAGAGCATGTTTTTAATCTTGTCAAAGGTACTTTGGCAATGGGGAAACTCTCTGAACTGATCGAAAAAAACAAACGTTTAGAAGACCATTTTAATAATAACCAACGTGAGCATTTGTCTGGCATTTATAAAATGCTGATTTCTGTGACTGAAGATGTTCGGGTTGTATTAATTAAATTGGCTGAACGTACTTATGCATTGCGTGAATTGGCAAAATCACCTAGAGAGCGTCAAGAACGTGTTGCACGTGAAATTCTTACCATTTATTCGCCTTTGGCGCATCGTTTAGGGATTGCACAGTTAAAGTGGGAACTTGAAGATTTAGCCTTTCGCTATTTAGCGCCTGAACGTTATAAAGAAATTGCATCATTACTCAATGAAAAGCGTCTTGAGCGTGAACACTATATTCAATTTGTAGTGGACAAACTCAAAGGTGAATTGGCAGCGCATGAAATTTATGCTGAAATTTCAGGTCGAGTGAAGCATATTTATTCAATTTATCGCAAGATGAAGAGTAAAAATCTGAGCTTCGATCAGCTTTATGATATTCGTGCAGTACGTGTATTGGTCAAATCGGTTCCTGAGTGTTATCACGCTTTGGGGATTGTTCATCAGATTTGGCGTCATATTCCACATCAATTTGATGATTATATTACCAACCCTAAAGCAAACGGTTATCGCTCATTGCATACAGCGGTGATTGCTGAAAATAAATCGCTTGAAATTCAGATTCGTACTGTAGAAATGCATGAAGAAGCTGAGTTAGGTGTTTGTTCTCATTTTAATTATAAAGAAGGTTCTAAAACCACAGATTATTCATTTAATCATCGTTTGCATTCATTGCGCTCTGTGCTAGAGCATTATCAAGAACGTAATGAAACCAATGTGCATCCAAATGAAGATGAGAGTGAGGATTTTGAACATATTCAAGACTTTGAAGGTTTTGAAAAGATTTATGTCTTCAGTCGTGATGGTGATATTAAAGAGTTACCACGTGGTTCAACCGTATTAGACTTTGCTTATCATGTGCATACAGAAGTGGGGAATAAGTGTTATGCAGCACGTGTGAATCAGCGTTATGTGCCACTCACTTATACCTTGAAAACAGGTGAACAAGTTGAGATTTTAACCAAAAAAGATCGTGAGCCTAACCGAGATTGGTTGGTCAACTCTTTAGGTTATATCAAGACAGCACGTGCACGTGACAAGCTGCGTCACTGGTTTAGACAACAAGACCGCAGTAAAAATTTAGAAGTTGGACGTGAAATTCTCAATAAGGAGCTTTCACGTTTAGCGATTCATCCAAAAAGTATCGATTTAAGTGATTATTGTAACCACTTTAATGTCAAATCTGGCGATGATATTTTAGTTTCGTTGGTGAGTGGCGATATCAGTTTACATGCATTGATTAACCAAGTTAATCGTCATATGCATTTAGATCAGGATGAACCAGAACTTGTTCTTAAACCAACACTTAATCCACGTGCAAGTCATACTTTATCGGCACATGGTATTTTAATTGATGGCTTGGATAATGTTGAACTCCATGTAGCACAATGCTGTCAACCTGTACATGGTGAGTCGATTGCTGGATATATCACGTTAAACCGTGGTGTAAGTATTCATAAGGTTGCATGCTTAGATTACCTTCGTATGATCAAGAATGAACCTGATCGTGCTGTAGAAGCAGATTGGGAAATGCAGCCTACACGTGGGCAAAGTGTGCAAATCGTTGTTGAGGCTTATGATCGACGTGGTTTACTGAAAGACTTAACTCAAGTGATTTTTTCAGATCAGATCAATATTCGTCAGGTCAATACCATTTCTGAATCAGATGGTATTGCCAATATGAAATTATTGATTGAAGTGAAGGGCTTGGCGCAACTTTCTCGTTTGTTGGCACGTTTAGAACAACAACCAGGCATTATTAGTGCAAGACGATTAGTACAAGGCAATTAATCTATTGCTGATAAAAAACCTGCGTAATGCAGGTTTTTTTATTTGCTGATATTGCATCGATTTTTATTTTCGACTTAAAAATATATTGCCTAAACGGTTAATGATTTGTGGGCTGATACTTGAAAGTTGATACATGATTTTGGTTTTTAAGCCGATAGGATGATGGGTTTGGGTAAAAAGCGTGCCTTTGCTTTGTACGAGTTTTAAGACTTGTTCAGCAATATCTTGTGGTTTTAAATCAACACCAATATTCTGAATTGAAGCTGCATCCATGTTAGTCACCATTGCTGTTTGTACAAAGAGCGGCATCACATCTAAAACACGAATTCCATATTTTTGCCATTCTACATCTAAGCCTTCTGTGATACCACGCACTGCAAATTTACTGGCAGAATATGAGATAAGATCGGGTTGCCCATAAATCGCAGAAGCAGAAGAAACATTAATGACGCGTGCAAAAGATGCCTGTTTTAAAAAAGGCAGTGCAGCATGACAGCCATTTAAAACGCCATTGACGTTGACATTAATTGTGCGTTGATGTGCTTGAATATCCGTTTTTTCAAAAGCACCAGAGTATAAAATTCCTGCATTATTGACCAAAACATTGAGCTGACCTGCCCAAGCACTAAATTCTTCTAGGGCATTTTGCCATTGTGCATAATCACTTACATCAAGCTTTCCTGCTTTGGCATGATTACCGAGTTGTGCTGCAAGATGCTGTGCTGAAGCTTCATTGATATCATAAATGCCTACCTTATAGCCTTGCTGGTAAAAAGTTCGAGCGATTGCAGCACCAATACCTTGTGCTGCTCCACTAATAAAAATACTTCGACGCATCACAACATCCTTTTTATTTTAAATATATGAATCATGTCCCAGTTGAACATAAAATACTTTTCGGTGACAAGTTTTTAGTACCATTCTTCGATATTTTGTAAATACAGGACATTTTTATGGAAAAGTTATTAGCGATCATGCAGCAATTACGTCAGGAATGTCCTTGGGATCGTGAACAAACGCCAGAATCTTTAACACGTTATGCGATTGAAGAAGCGTATGAGGTTGAGGCAGCCGTACGAATGGGTAATGTGACTGATATTCGTGATGAATTAGGAGACTTACTGTTGCAGGTTGTTTTTCAGTCACAAATGTATAGCGAGCAAGGTGCTTTTGATTTTAATGATGTGGTTGAAGCGATTTGTCAAAAACTGATTCGTCGTCATCCTCATGTTTTTGAAAAAGATAAATTTGATCAATTAACACCTGATGATGTTTCACAACTTTGGCAAAAAATTAAGCAGCAAGAAAAGCAAGGCAAGGCTCAATCGCGCTTAGATGAAGTGAAACATGCACCAGCATTAGTTCAAGCTGAAAATATTCAAAAAAATGTTGCAAAAATTGGTTTTGATTTTCCAGATGCAGAACAAGCCTATAGCAAAGTAAAAGAAGAGTTAGCTGAGTTTGAAGCTGCTGTAAATGCTGGGAAATCCGATGAAATGGTAGATGAATTTGGCGATTGTTTATTCTCATTGATCAATGTTGGGCGTAAACTAGGCATTTCAAGTGAAATGGCACTACTCAGTACGATTCACAAATTTAAAAAGCGCTTTGCTTTTATAGAAGATCAAGTATTACAACAAGATAAAAAATTAGAACAGATGAATTTAGAAGAATTAGATCAACTATGGGAGCAAGCCAAACAATATTTAAAACAACAGGCTTTATATGAACAACAACCTAAACCAATCGATTAATTTTTCAAAAAAAATAGTACGTTTTTCGATGATTTTATTTTTCAGTATGCTCTCAACTATGCTGAGTCATGCTGAAAAATTTGATGATAATTATGTGAAATGGAAAGAAAAACAACAAGCGCAAGATACACGCTTGAAAGGTAATGATGCAAATTATTATCTGGCAAAGCCGAATGTGACAAATAGCAGAAATAGCCAAAATCTCACAACGTCGTTGGGTTCAAAAATCAATATTAATACAGCAACTTTGGAACAATTGCAGCAGTTGAATGGCATAGGTGCGAAAAAAGCACAAGCTATTTTGGATTATCGTCAACAAAATGGAAAGTTTAAAAGTTTAGATGATTTGCAAAATGTGAAAGGAATTGGTCCTAAAATGGTGGAAAAAAACCGTGCAATGATGAGTTTTTAGGTGATTTTGAGATCGTTAAAATGATAAATTCTGCATATGATGATTGAATATTTAAAACAAGATCGAGAGAATCAAATTGCCCTTTGATTGTGTTAGAGATATCATTAGCATAATTACAATTTTCACGTCCTGACGTAGGAGACAGCGTCTTTTGCAAACTTTGCACGCGTCAAAGTGTGGGTTAACCACCGCTCAATTACCTTCTTCCATTTTAGATGTTATTGATTCTTTAACAAAAGCAGGCTATGAGGCTTATATCGTGGGTGGCGGTGTTCGTGACCTAATGTTGGGACAAAGTCCTAAAGATTACGATGCTGTTACCAATGCGACACCCTCTCAAATCAAAGAGGTTTTTGGTCGTCGTTGCCGAATTATTGGTCGTCGTTTCGAATTAGCACATGTTTATTCGGGGCGTGAACTGATCGAGGTTGCAACTTTTCGAGCACCTCCTAAAAAAGCCATTACCTCATCTGCAGGTATGATTTTACGTGATAATAATTGGGGAACAATCGAGCAAGATTTTGCTCGTCGTGACTTTTCTATTAATGCTTTGTATTATCAACCACGTAAAGGTATTGTGCTCGATTTTTGTAACGCAGTTGATGATATCAAAACCAAAACTTTACGTTTATTAGGTGATCCTGCATTACGTTTTGAAGAAGATCCTGTACGTATGTTACGGACTTTACGTTTTGCTGCAAAACTGAATTTTAATATTGATGCTGCGATTTTAGACATCTTTACACCTGAAATGACGAAGCTTTTACGTGATGTTTCACCACATCGTTTATATGATGAATCACAAAAGTTATTTACGATGGGGCATTTGCATCGTGTGATGCCAATGTTGATTAAGTTCGGAATTTGGCAACAATTATTTGCTGATCTAAAAACAGAAATCACGCCATTTATTGAACGTGCTGCATCAAATACAGATCAACGTATTCAAATCGGTAAAACCATCAATCCTGCATTTTTCTACGCAGTATTGTTATGGGAAAATTATTTACAACGTTGTAGTTTTTACCATGCAAAAGGAACGGTTGCGGCTGAGGCACGCGCACAAGCAGGTTTAGATGTATTAAAACGTCAAGCGACTCGAACCATTATTCCACGTTTTGCAGAAACGTTTATTCGTGAAGTTTGGGAAATGCAAAATCGTTTATTAAACCCAAAACCACAGCAAATAGAAGCACTTTCTGGGCATGCACGTTTTAGAGCAGGCTTTGACTTTTTATTATTAAGAGAAAAGTCTGGTGATGCTTCAACAAATGGTATGGGTGCATGGTGGGATGCTTATCAAAACATGTCCACAGACGAAAAAGAGCGTGCTATTAGTACCTATAATCGTCAACGTGCGAAGAGCCGTCGTAAAACAACCACTGAAGAAAGTGTAGAGGCTAAAGTTTCTACACAAATTGAACCTTTAGTGAAAGAGTCAGAAACACGTAGTCGTCGTTCACGTAAAACACAGTCTGAAGTGAAAAAAACGGTACCACAAACCGTTGCTCATACAGCAGGAGAGATCAGTCCTGATCATCCGATTTTAAAACGTAGACGTGTGCAGCGTGACTTAGCCAAAGTTGTTTTTGGACCAACACAATGAGTGTCATCACTTATATAGGCTTAGGCAGTAATTTAGGGGATTCACAGCAGATTTTACGAGAAGCTGTGCATCAACTTAGACAATTAGGCGCTGTAAAAGTTTCAAAGTTATATCATAGCCCTCCAATGGGACCACAAGATCAGCCTCATTATCATAATGCTGTTGCGCAGTTGGTCACAGACTTAGCGCCATTGGCTTTATTAGATGAATTACAACGTATTGAAAATGAGTCTGGTCGAGTGCGTTTGCGTCGTTGGGGTGAGCGAACTTTAGATTTAGATCTTTTGCTTTATGCTGAAAAAAACATTATAAATGAGCGACTCAATGTGCCACATATTGGTATTTTAGAGCGTGATTTTGTAGTGATTCCATTGTTGGACTTAGACTCAAAACTCGAAGTTAATGGTCAATCTTTACAAAACTTAGAACTTGTACAACATTCAACTTTAACAGTTTTAGCTGATACACATTGGGCAGATATTGAGCCTGTTGAAGGCTAAGAAACTCTCAATGATAGAGGAAAATCGTCATGATTAGTCTAAGTGATTTACGAAAGTTTAAAACGCAAGGACGTAAATTCTCATGCTTAACTTGTTACGATGCAAGTATGGCAAAAGCAATGCAAGTTGCTGAAATTGACAGTATCTTAATCGGTGATTCCTTAGGAATGACCATTCAAGGGCATGATTCAACATTACCTGTCACAGTGGCTGATATGGCATATCATACTGCCGCAGTACGCCGCGGCAATCAGCACTCATTTATTTTGTGTGATTTACCATTTATGAGTTATGCCACCTTAAATGACGCTTTAGTAAACGCTAAAACAGTCATGCAAGCAGGTGCGCAAATGGTCAAACTCGAAGGTGGAGAATGGCTAGCTGAAACTGTGCAAACATTGACTCGTAATGGTATTCCTGTTTGTGTGCATTTAGGTTTAACACCGCAATCTGTGCATGTCTTTGGCGGTTATAAATTACAAGCAAAAACTCGTGAAGCAGCAGATCAGCTTATTCATGACTGTAAAGCTGTTGTCGCAGCAGGTGCAGCAGTTTTATTACTTGAATGTGTACCCGCACAATTAGGTCAAGAAATTACAGAATTATTCCCAGATGTACCTGTTATTGGTATTGGCGCAGGGAAAGAAACGGATGGTCAAGTTCTGGTCGTACAAGATATGTTAGGACTTACTTTTGGTAAAGTGGCACGTTTTGTGCGTAACTTTATGAAAGAACAGGCAGGTGATACTGCTATTGTGGATGCATTTAAGGCGTATCATGTCGCAGTGCAAGATCAGTCATTTCCTGCAATTGAACATACTTTTCAAGTCGAGCTATAAACATGAAAACTGAAACCACTATACAAGGATTATCGGCATCATTAAATCCTGCTCGATCGGCACGAAAAATCATTGGTTTTGTCCCGACGATGGGAAATCTTCATGAAGGGCATTTAAACCTTGTTCGTGCAGCACGTAAATTGTGTGATGTCGTTGTGGTCAGTATTTTTGTAAATCCAATTCAGTTTGGACTAAATGAGGATTTTGATAATTATCCTCGTACATTGGAGCATGACAGTCATTTATTAGCAGAAGTTGGATGTGATATTGTTTTTGCACCTTCTGTTGAGCAAATGTATGGCAATCAACCACGCTTGACCAATATTAGTGTAGGTGAAATTACCAACGATTTATGTGGTTTACAACGTGCTGGGCATTTTGATGGCGTTGCGGTTGTTGTCACGAAATTATTTAATATTGTACAACCTAATTTTGCTTTTTTTGGTCAAAAAGATTATCAACAATTGGCTGTCATTAAGCAGTTAGTCCGTGATCTGAATATGGCGATTGAAGTGATTGGTGTGCCGATTGCACGTGCAACAGATGGTTTAGCATTAAGTTCACGTAATGGTTATTTGTCTGAACAAGAACGTCAAACTGCACCAACGATTTACGCAACTTTACAGGCAGCTGAAAAGCAATTGCAAAATGGACAGGACTTGAATTCAGTCTTGACTGACATTCGTAGTCAACTGACTAATGCTGGTTTTGTTGTGGATTATGTGGAGGCGCGTAGTCCTTCTTTGCAAAAGATTAGTCAATTTGATCAAGATGTTGTATTGTTCATCGCAGCCAAACTTGGAAAAACACGTTTGATTGATAATTTACACGTCAAACATTCTACTTAAAAATAAAAATTAGGGTCGCCATGCCATGAAGCGTATACTTATCGTGACAGGACAATCTGGGTCAGGAAAATCATCTGCTTTGCAGGTTTTAGAAGATTTGGGCTATTACTGTATTGATAACTTACCCTTGGTATTGCTACCCGAAATTGTTGAAAAATTAGATAAAGAAAATAATTTAGAACAACTTGCACTCGGCGTAGATGTGCGAAGTACACAGGCAGATTTACAAGGTTTTGATCACGTCTTTCAGCTCTTGCAAAAGCAAGGTGAAGTTGATGTTATTTATTTGACAACTCGTGACCAAGAGCTCATTTCTCGTTTTAGTGCTTCTCGCCGACCACATCCATTATCAGCGCGTTTTAAAAGTTTAAATGAGTGTATACAGGCAGAAAAAAGCTTATTACTGCCTATTCAATTACGTGCAACAGTACATATCGACACTTCTGATAAAAGTGTACACGATTTAAAAGATATCTTATTGTCCAAACTCGGACAGTCAGATAAACTCATCTTGATTTTACAATCATTTGGCTACAAATATGGTATTCCTTTAGATGCCGATTTTGTCTTTGATGTGCGTCATCTACCCAATCCACATTGGGATTTAGAATTGCGTAAATTTTCGGGTTTAGATGCACCTGTAAAAAAATTCTTAGAAGACAGTCCACAAGCCAATGATATGTACAATGATATTTATCATTTTTTAAACAAATGGTTGCCAGCATTTTCTGAAGGTCATCGACATTATATTACCGTGTCGATTGGCTGTACGGGTGGGCAACATCGCTCAGTTTA
Source organism: Acinetobacter sp. R933-2 (assembly GCF_030325485.1). Lineage (NCBI taxonomy): Bacteria > Pseudomonadati > Pseudomonadota > Gammaproteobacteria > Moraxellales > Moraxellaceae > Acinetobacter > Acinetobacter sp. R933-2. The sequence goes on along the minus strand of NZ_JACAIJ010000001.1, from coordinate 45,544 downwards.
TATCGTAGATCGATTGAAAGCAGCACTACAGTCGAAATGGACGATTCAAGTATTACATAGAGAAATGAAGCACTGGTCATGATTGACACAACTGTTGACGTAATTAATAAATTAGGGTTACATGCGCGGGCATCTGGAAAACTCATTGAAGTCACCACCAAGTTTCGTTCTTCGATTCAAATTGGTAAGGGTGATAAATTAGTCGATGCCAAGAACATCCTTTCTTTACTTATGCTTGGAGCAGGTAAAGGAACCACTTTGCGCCTAGTGATTGACGGAGCAGATGAAGAAAAGGCTTTATCTGAAGTTCAAGCACTATTTGCAGCTAAATTTTACGAGGCAGAATAATCGTGGCACGTCGTCCGCAACGTTTTACTGAAGATGATTTTGATTCTTTAGAAGGACGTGCAAGTAAATCAGAACAGAAAAGAGCTGTACAACGTATGGCTGCTTTAGGTGAGCAGCTTGCTGACTTATCCAAAAAGCAAATTGAGGCTTTACCTGTTGAGGAACGCTTGATTGAAGCATTGCTTGATGTGCAGTTGATTACATCGTTTGAGGCTCGTCGTCGTCAGTTTCAACGTATTGGTAAATTACTGCGTAATGAAGATGAGGCAATGATTTTGTCTTATCTGACACCTAAGCAAGGTATAAAAAAATTAGCGCAATTAGATCGTTGGGTTGATCGTATGATTGAACAACGAGATCCTGCGATTAAAGAGTTTTGTAAGTCTTATAATGCAGCAGAAAGTCATTCTTTGCGTCAGCATGTATTACGTATTCATCGTGATATTTCATTGCAAGCGACAGAAGAAGAGTTGGCTGAGTCTAAACAGAAGTTTTTAAACTATGTTCAGCAAGTTGCTTTATTGTCTGAACAAGGTAAAGCCAAGTAATTTTTATTCACTTGAATTTGATTGTAAAAACGACCTTTTGTGGGTCGTTTTTTTATTGTGTGGGTGATCTCATGCATTTTTATGATCATATAAATTTATTGTTTAAAATGAGAGATAATTTGAGTTTAATAAATTTTACAAAATAATATGCCATATATAAGGCATATTTTTGTATAAATTGATCAGTCATGTCTGTGAGTTTATTTCACTTCTTCTAAGTCCTCTCCTAAAACAGGAGAGGAGGTGTCTTAAGGATTAACTGAACTCACCGACTGAACGTTCTTTCGCCCAATCTCTTAAGATAAACTTCTGTAATTTACCTGTTGAGGTCTTCGGAATTTCACCAATCACCACATCTTTAGGGACTTTAAAACGCGCTAAGTGTTGTTTGCAAAACTCGATCACATCTTCAGGTGAGGTGGTTGCACCATTTTTAAGCTCGATAAAGGCACAAGGTACTTCCTGCCAACGAGGATCAGGCTTTGCCACTACAGCAGCAGTCATGATCGCAGGGTGGGTATAAAGCACTTCCTCAACTTCAAGAGAAGAAATATTTTCACCTCCTGAAATAATAATGTCTTTGGAGCGATCCATAATTTTGGCATAACCATCAGGTTGGCAGACTGCAAGGTCACCCGTATGGAACCAACCACCTTTAAAGGCTTCTTCAGTGGCTTGGGTATTTTTCAGATAACCCTTCATGACAATGTTGCCACGGAACATGATTTCGCCCATGGTAGTTCCATCATTAGGAACGGGCTGCATGGTTTCAGGGTCAAGCACACGCATACCATCTTGTAATGGATAAGGTACGCCTTGACGGGAATGTAACTGTGCTTGTTCGCTGATTGAAAGTTCACTCCAACCTGCTTGTGAGGCACATAGTGCAGACGGACCGTAGGTTTCAGTTAAACCATAAACATGATTGACCTGTACACCAATATGATGCATGCCTTCAATAATTGCCGCAGGTGGTGCAGCACCTGCTACCATGACTTCAACATGATGGTCAAATTTGATTTGTTGCTCTTTTGGTGTATTGATCAGCATAGACAATACAATCGGTGCACCACAGAAGTAATCCACTTTGTATTGATCAATCAATTTAAAAATCAGTTCAGGATCAATTTTACGTAAACAAATATTGGTACCGCCATTTGCCGCCACAGTCCACGCAAAACACCAACCATTGCAGTGAAACAATGGTAATGTCCATAAATATTTACAACGTGGGGTCATGCCACAGGCAATGATATTACTTGCTGCATTGATATAGGCACCACGATGATGATAGACCACACCTTTCGGGTTGCCTGTCGTACCTGAAGTATAATTTAGACTGATGGCATCCCATTCATCTTGTGGTAAATGCCATTCAAAGTTTTCATCTCCGCCTTTGAGCCAGTCTTCATATTCGATCTGACCAATGCGTGGAGTAGAGTCGTTATTTTCGTACTCTACATCTGCCACATCAATGATATAGATTTCCTGATCAATCAGCGCGATAGCTTCCTGCGCCAATGCAGCAAATTCAGGATCGACCAAAAGTACTTTGGTTTCGGCATGCTCAAGCATGAACGCAATGGTTTTTGCATCCAAACGGGTATTTAAGGTGTTGAGTACAGCACCTGACATAGGCACTGCAAAATGTGCTTCAACCATCGCAGGAATATTTGGGAGCAATACAGAAACGGTATCGTTCTTTTTGATGCCTAGATTTTGTAATTGATGTGCAAACTGACGACAACGGGTATAAGTCTCACGCCATGAGATATGACGAGCACCATGTACGATCGCATCCTGATGTGGATAAATATAAGCAGCACGCTCTAAATAACGCAACGGTGACAATGCTACAAAGTTGGCAGGTGTACGCGGTAATTCATCATAAGCACTGACCATGTTTAGCTCCATCTGTATTTGTTTTAATTTCCATGTTTAAAAGATATGCATATCAAGCCTTGAATGCATTTATGCTTTAGTCGAGTATTTATTCTAATTTGAATTGTAGAGAAAAGTTTAATTTTTTTATTTTTGAGAAATATTTTATAAATATCTGATTTTTATTAAAATGAAAGTTAAATAAGCAAATCTTAATCTCTATTTCAATAACAAAATATTACGAAGATCGGTGTAAAGTGAACGCTGAGTTTATTTTTTAGATATTCAAGCTGTTTTATATCCAACTGAAAATAAGGTAAATAGCGCCAGTTTGAGTTTAATTTAAATATTATGTAACTTTTATCATAGATAAAAAATTTAAATGTTGAATTCATTGAGTCAAAACAGAATGAAATGCTTCACAAAGGTTTATTAATCACCATGAAAGGTGTAAAATTTTTCACACTTTAAATATGTTGCACCGATTTTATCTTGAGGGTCTTCCTCGATCATAATCTCGCGGTGATATGCTCTATTGTACGGGGCATCACTCCTTAAGGATTTTTAAATATGCCTATTATCACATTGCCAAATGGCGATCAAAAAAGTTTTGACCAAGCTGTTTCTGTCATGGAAGTTGCACAGAGTATTGGACCTGGACTTGCAAAAAATACGGTTGCAGGGAAAGTGAATGGTCGCTTAGTTGATGCAAGTGATTTAATTACTGAAGATGCTACGCTTGAAATTATTACACCTAAAAATCAAGAAGGTGTAGAAATCATTCGTCACTCATGTGCGCACTTGGTGGGTCATGCAGTAAAACAATTATTCCCAGAAGCAAAAATGGTGATTGGTCCTGTCATTGAAGAAGGTTTCTACTATGACATCTGGATGCCACGTCCATTTACTTTAGATGATATGGCAGCGATTGAAGAGCGTATGAAACAGCTCATCAATCAGGACTACGATGTCATCAAAAAAATGACGCCTCGTGACGAAGTGATCGCTGAATTTACTGCGCGTGGCGAAGAATACAAATTACGCTTGATTGCAGACATGCCTGAAGAAACACAAATGGGCTTGTACTATCATCAAGATTATTTGGATATGTGCCGTGGTCCACACGTACCAAATACTAAATTCTTAAAATCATTTAAACTCACTAAAATCTCTGGTGCTTACTGGCGTGGTGATGCGAAGAATGAACAGCTACAACGTATTTACGGTACAGCTTGGGCTGATAAAAAAGAACTTGCTGCATACATCAAGCGTATTGAAGAAGCTGAAAAACGCGATCATCGTAAAATTGGTAAAGCTTTAGACTTGTTCCATATGCAAGAAGAAGCACCAGGCATGGTGTTCTGGCATCCAAATGGCTGGACGATTTACCAAGTCCTTGAACAGTACATGCGTAAAATTCAGCAGGACAATGGCTACGAAGAAATTCGTACACCACAAATTGTAGATTTTACATTGTGGGAAAAATCAGGTCATGCGGCGAACTATGCAGACAATATGTTTACGACTCATTCAGAAAGTCGTAACTATGCTGTAAAACCAATGAACTGCCCATGTCACGTGCAAGTCTTTAACCAAGGTTTAAAATCTTACCGTGATTTGCCGATTCGTTTGGCAGAGTTTGGTTCATGTCACCGTAACGAACCATCGGGTTCGCTGCACGGAATCATGCGTGTACGTGGCTTTACTCAAGACGATGCACACATTTTCTGTACTACTGAACAAATCGGTAAAGAAGTTGCAGACTTTATTAAACTGACTTTAGATGTTTATAAAGACTTTGGCTTTGAAGACGTGCAAATGAAACTGTCTACACGCCCTGAAAAACGTGTGGGTGCAGATGAGCTTTGGGATGTTGCAGAAAAATCTTTGGCAGATGCTTTAGATGAAGCGGGTCTAGACTGGGAAGAGCAACCAGGTGAAGGCGCATTCTATGGTCCGAAGATTGAATTTTCATTGAAAGACTGCTTAGGTCGTATCTGGCAGTGCGGTACAATTCAGTGTGACTTTAACTTACCATTACGTTTAGACGCTTCTTATGTCACAGAAGACAACGATCGTGACCATCCTGTGATGCTTCACCGTGCAATTCTTGGCAGTTTTGAGCGTTTTATTGGTATACTTATTGAACATTACGCAGGCTTTATGCCACCATGGTTGGCACCCGTCCAAGCATGTGTCATGAATATTACCGATTCTCAAGCAGCAGCATGTGAAAATGTAGTTGCAAAACTCAAAGAAAATGGCATTCGCGCGATTTCAGACTTGAGAAATGAGAAAATCGGCTTTAAGATTCGTGAGCGTACTCTAGAACGAATTCCTTACCTATTGGTACTTGGGGACCGAGAAGTTGAGGAAGGTACAGTCAATGTCCGTACTCGTTCAGGAAAAAATTTAGGTACTATGTCAATCGATGCATTTGTTGACCTAGTGAAAGTAGCCGTAGCCGAACGTGGCCGGTATATTGTGGAGTAAGAAAGATTAAACAGCCTGACCGTAACCAACAACAAGGTGCTAAAAGCAATCGTCCTGCATTAAACGATGAGATTAAGGCAAAAGAAGTCCGTCTCGTCGCTGCAGATGGAGAACAAAAAGGCATCGTGACGCTTGCAGAAGCGTTACGTGCTGCTGAAGACGCAGATCTTGACCTTGTTGAGATTGTGGCAAATGCAGAACCGCCTGTTTGTAAAATCATGGATTTCAACAAACATTTATTTGATCTGAAGCAAAAGCAAAAAGATGCTAAAAAGAAACAGCATCAAGTTCAAGTCAAAGAAATCAAGTTGCGCCCAGGTACAGATGTTGGTGATTACAACGTTAAGTTGCGTGCTATTCTGAAGTTTCTTGAAGAAGGCAACAAAGTCAAAATTACTCTACGTTTCCGTGGTCGTGAAATGGCTCACCAACAACTTGGTCTTGCTCAATTACAAAAAATTGAAGCAGATGTCGCTGAGTTTGGTGTTGTTGAACAAGCGCCAAAAATGGAAGGTCGTCAAATGGGTATGTTACTTGGACCGAAAAAGAAAAAGTAATATTCTCCTGATCCTAAAAAGCACTGCTCATGCAGTGCTTTTTTATGGGAAATGAAAAATGATATCTAAAAGTTTGTTATCTTTATGGATAAAAATTCCTAAGCTGATAAAGGGTAAAAGCTGCATTTTTATCTAAAAGCATGCTATAAAAGTTGAATAACACGATATAACATTGAAAAAAGTGAAAATAGAAAGGATTGAAAATGATTGATTTGTATTATTGGGGCACACCCAATGGACATAAAATTACCATTGCTCTTGAAGAAATGGGTTTGGAATATCAAATATTTCCGATCAATATTTTAGAAAATGATCAGTTTCAGCCTGATTTTTTAAGGATTTCTCCCAACAATAAAATTCCTGCAATTGTTGATCAAAATGGTCCAAATGGTGAACCGATTTCAGTGTTTGAGTCTGGTGCAATTTTGCAATATTTAGGTCGAAAAACGGGTCTGTATTATCCAAGCAATGAACAAGATCGAGTAGATGTAGAGCAATGGTTAATGTGGCAAATGGGTGGCTTTGGTCCTATGCTTGGGCAAAACCATCATTTTAGTCAGTTTGCAAAAGAAAAAGTCCCTTATGCCATAGATCGCTTTGTGGCGGAAACGAAGCGTTTATATTCAGTTTTAAACAAACAACTGATTGGGCAAAAATTTGTTGCAGGAGAGTATTCGATAGCTGATATGGCGATTTTGCCTTGGGTATTACGTCACGAATGGCAGCAAATTCAACTTGAAGATTATCCATATGTTAAAGAGTATGTGGAGCGCATGACAGCTCGACCTGCTGTGCAAAGAGCTTTATCCATCAAAATCTAAATTGTTATGTTAAAATCCAAAACCACCGATTTCGGTGGTTTTGGATTTGTGGATATCAACAATGAAAGCATTTTTTTTAAATTTCACTCTAGCTTTGGAAAAAAATCCAAAAATTTATTGGAGTGTGATTATAGGTGTTGCGCTATGTTTAGCTTTATATATTGCTGAAATTATTCATATTCAAACTGTTTTTTCAAGTATTCAGTCACAAGACCGAGCAGTGGTACGGGCAATCATTGACCCACTCGCACAGCGTTATCATTGGGGGCGTATGTTGGTTATCATTTTGGCTGTCATTTGGGCAAACTTACAATATTTTAAAACCAAGAAACAGCTTAAATTATAACGAAAATAGAGCCCTCATGATTAAGGCAGATCGTATGAAAGCAACCATTGCACAACATTTTTTTGCAAGTTGCCTGTGTATGTTTTTGACTGCAATCATTTGTGCTTATTTGCAAAATAAATATTCGGTTGATCGTGTAAGTATATTAGTTTTTGCGTTGATGTCTATTGTTGGTTTGGTATTTTCAATTACTTTTGCATTTTTACAGAAAAAATTAAAACAGAATGTAAAGAATACTGTTATTTTAACGAGCATACTTGCTATTTATTTGGTGTTATTAAATTATTTTTATCATGTACAAATAAATGATTATATATTTCTAGGATGGCAATTAAAGTTTACATTCTTGCAAAAAATAATAAACTCAGCATATTCTTTTTGGCTAGCTTATTTAGTTCCTTTTATGATTTCATTCTTTTACGCAAAAACTTATACTAAAACCCTGTTAAATTAGTTATATGGCATATTTTTTACTATTTTTATCAGCTTTTGGTGCAGCAACTTTAGTCTGAAGCAGTCTTGATTGGACTACTAACTCAAGAAAAATATTCAGTTTTTGGACTGATTATAATTGCATCCATAGGGAATATATTGGGTTCATGTATAAATTTGTATTTGGGATTAAAAATAGAACAATTTAAACATAAAAAATGGTTTCCTGTATCTGAATCAAATATGATTAAAGCGGAAAAAATTTATCAAAAATATGGATTTTGGTCATTATTTTTAAGTTGGATGCCGATTATTGGTGACCCGATTACTTTAATTGCGGGATTATTAAAAGAACAATTTTGGCGCTTTTTATTTATCGTTACTTTAGCAAAAACAGGACGATATATTTTTATTTACTTATTTTATGTTGGCTTTTTTTAAAATATATATCAAAAATATACATTCAAATGAGTAAAGAAATATTTTCATGTAAAATTTAAAGGTTATTGCTTTTGTTTTGTACGTAGATGATTTAGAATACTGCCTCCCTTACCTGCAGGTCGTGCTCGCAATGGTGCGAACGTACCGAACAGGTGTTTAAAGAGGTTGTTATGGCTAAGTTAAAAACTCGCCGTGGTGCAGCTAAGCGTTTCAAAGCGACTGCTAACGGTTTCAAGCGTAAACAAGCGTTCAAACGCCACATTTTGACCAAAAAATCTGCTAAACGTATTCGTCAATTGCGCGGTTGTGTCATGGTTCACGTAAGTGACATGAATTCAGTTCGTCGTATGTGCCCATACATCTAAGGAGATTATAAATGGCTCGTGTAAAACGTGGTGTACAGGCTCATCGCCGTCATAAAAAAATTCTTGCTCGTGCTAAAGGTTACTATGGTGCGCGTTCACGTGTTTATCGTGTAGCGTTCCAAGCGGTAATTAAAGCTGGTCAATATGCTTACCGTGACCGTCGTCAAAAGAAACGTCAATTCCGTGCTTTATGGATTGCGCGTATCAATGCTGGTGCTCGTCAAAATGGTTTGTCGTACAGCCGTATGATCGATGGCTTGAAAAAAGCTCAAGTGATCATCGACCGTCGCGTACTTGCTGACATTGCTATGCATGACTCAGTTGCATTTGCTGCTTTAGCTGAAAAAGCTAAAGGTGCATTAGCTGCATAATCATCATTGATGATTAAAAGAAGACCGCTATTTTGCGGTCTTTTTTTGTGCTTGAGCTTCAAGAAAAACATTTTCAGACAGTGTGTAATTATGCCAATGATAGCGTGCTAGAAACATATAAGTTTGCTGAACTTGTAGATTAGGATTGTACTTAGGATAATTTTTACTGATATAGAATTTATCATCACCATTGCTCGGTTGCCACACTTGTTGCTTGCTTGAAACTTCAATTAGTTTTGCTGAATAGTTTATTTCTGTTCCAAAATTTGCGGTGTAATAACTATGCACAATAGGCAATAAAAATGCATATAAGGCAATCGTTATAAAGAAACTTGAAATCATTGCACCTAGAAAGGCAAGCTGTTCAATCTCTTTACGGATCCATAAAAAACTTGGAATAAAGATCAGTAGAAAAATACTACAAAAAACTGGAAAAGTAGGATAATCAGTGAAAAATAAAAAAGGGGCTTGAGCTGCTAAAAACATGCCAAGTCCACCAATAGGAACACTCGCGATCAGTAAATAGGCAATCCGTGGACTTATATTAATATTGATTTGTTCACGCATGATGGTATTTACTTCTTTTGCGGATAAGCTAATTTCTTGAATCCCTTCTTGAAAGTTATAATATTGTTTGAGTAATTGAATAAATTCAATTTTTTTATCTTCTTGTAAAGAAGAAATGTCTAAATTAAGTTGGAGTGTTTTAAGCGGAAAGAAATACAATTTTTCTTCAGGCTGAACTGTTTTTGTATTAAATATTGGACGTTGTAGAAAAGAGGTAAATTTATTTTGAGTGACTTTTAAAAGACCAAACTGACAATAATCAATATTTTTACGTTCAATAACGGTGATTATTGGGATATTGAGTAAGGAATAGTAAATTTTCTCAGGACTTACAACCAGTTGAATCATTTTAAGGGTTAGATCTAAAAATACCCAGATCCCAAGGTAAAAAGAAAGGAGTATAAGGTCATTTGCTTGTTTATCTGAAATTGGAAAATGATGTAAATTATATTTAAAATATTCTATCAAAATAGAGAAACTGAATGGCTGAGCAAGTTTGGTAAACCATGAAAAAAATGGAAAAACAAAGATAATGATGATAAATAAGAGGAAAACCACACAAATAGTATATTTATTGAAAAATGGTTTACGATAGGAAAGGGGAAAGCTTGCTTTCATAAGTTTCTCTGTTGTTATGATTTATTAAAGTATTTTTAGCTTTTTGTTATAATAAAGAGAAATGATGATTTATAAACTTGATTCAGATTAATGGTCATTCATGTTTAAATAATGAAATCAAAAGATTAAAATAGATTTTGAAGAAAAAGTTATCCCTAAATAGGGAATAGAAATTCAAAATCAATATTTTTATAATCATTTATGTATTCTAAAAATTTATAGAGGAAGTAATAAAATGAAAGTATGGGGGCTACTCTTTTGTACGATTTTTTTATCAAGCTATGCTATTGCAAAAAAGACCATGACATGGGATGCAAATACACGTGGAGAAGCGTGTAGTAGCGCAAAAAAAATTTTAGAAATTAGAGGCAAACAAGCAAAAAATGATTGTCAATGTACGCAAAAAACGAATGGTACTTGGACGTGTGCAGCAGAAAGTAAGAGTTAAATGAGTGGTTTTAAAATAGAATACTCTGTAATTAAGCCAATAGTGCATTCTGTGACTTATTAAAAATTAAATAGATTTATCGGATTGTTTATCTGATTTGGGTAGTATTTTATATAGTGCATATAGAGAAGCGATAGCAAATAAAAAAATATTTCCCCCATGTACTGTGAAATATGCCAATACCCATAAAGCGCAGTAACACCACAGCATAAACCATAAAAATTTGATCAGTCCAAACCAGTTAAAACCAGACGTTTTTTCATCAGATTGTATATTCTCAGTGTCATTTATATTTGAATGATTAATTGAGTCATCTAGTGAATTTTCTATGATTTTTGATGGAGTAGCAAAGAATGTATGTAGTGGTCTTTGTGTATGAGGTGCAGAATCTTGATAATGGTTAGCACTATGCTTTAACAAAATAGGAAATAACTCATCTAGAGTTTGATTTGCTTTTGAGAACTCTTTTCTTTCATTTTCAGACATATGCCAATAAGCCGCATATTCATTTTTACTATGAGATTCAACATTAAAAGCGTGAGTAAGTGCGGCAGCATTGATGATTAAATTGCTGGCATAATTACGTTTTAAACTAAATGGTAATAATGGAAACTGTTCTTCTTTCTTGTATAAATTACCTTCATAACAATTATTTTCTGTTAGTGGGACAGGAAAGGTTCCGTAACGTTTGGAAATTTCAAAATTATAGACTTTATTTTGATAATCTTCATAAAAAGATTTCCATGAAATAGGGTGTAAATCAGCTAAAATTTTATCAGTAAATTCAGGAGATATATCCATTAATACATAATTTTCAACACTTTCATGATAATTGTTATAGTCTGATTGCAGTGGAAAATTATTTTCATCATATTCTTGCCAAAGTGGTTTCTCGTCAACATGAATTAACACTTTAAAAATTTGATTTGGGAAATGGCAAACGATACAAAAACTATATTCACTTACATTAAAATAAAAGATTTTAGAATCAAGCAGTGGTGGCAATAGCTCAGAAGAAAAATGCAAACTGATTTTATCAAGTCCTTGTATTTTAAGGTGATTAAGTGTGTGTGAGGCGGAACCTGCTAATAATGTGCCATATTCAAGATCGCGTACTATTGGAAAGTGCGTGAAAATTAAGGGATGGCGATCTAAAATTTCTGAATCAACTGAACCACTGAGGTATTTATTTCCATAACTGACGAAAGCAACTTGGCGATAAGCTCTTTCTAAATACATTCTTCTTTTCCTGTTATGATCTGTTTTTCATCTTTATTAAATAGCATGCGTAAGAAACAATGAGAAAACAATACCATTTCCGTCAAGTTGGTGAAGATACTCTGATTTGGGATGTTCATCATTTGGTTCGACTGAGTCAGAATTTTCCTGTTCAACATATTGAATTAAATCGTATTCAAGAACTCAACGAAGCGTATTGGTTTCCAAACACACACCCAACAACACAACAAATTATTGAACATATTCAACTGATTCAAGAGGCAGATTTAAGTTATCCCATTATTTTATGTGCTGATGGACGTGTGATGGATGGTATGCATCGAGTGGCAAAAGCTCAATTATTGAATCAAAAAACGATCCAAGCGGTGCAGTTTAAAGAAACGCTTTCACCCGACTTTGTTAATATTGATGAAGATAAGCTGGAGTATGAGGATGAAAGTGATTTGAATTGCTGAAAATATACAGAATATCAACATGAATATCCTAGTTGTTTATTATTAAGTTACATACATTAGAAAGATAATAAAATCAGGAGCTTCCCATGCTTGTTACAATTCAAGGTTTAGATCAAGGTGCAATAGAAGTAAAATTAGATGTCTTACCACGAGAAGGTGAGTATTTAAAAATAGTTTATGGGGCAGATGCAGAAGTTGAAGGCGAAGTCGCTTCAATTAACCATTATATTAATCAACATGCAGATGAGCACAAAGTTACAATAGCATTGAAGCCAATTAACTAATTTTTGAAAATAGAACATTAAAAGTAGCTTTTTTGCTACTTTTTTTATGAAAATAAGATCTGTAAATAATGATGAATAGAATTAATGTAGTAGGGACTTCCGCTTCGGGAAAGTCAACATTTGCCAGAAAATTGGCGAAAAAATTAAGTTTAGAATACATTGAATTAGATGATTTATTGTGGATGGATGACTGGCAAGAAACACCTAATCCTGAGTTTTTTCGGAAAATTGAAAACGCGATTGCACAAGCTGAACAGAATCCAGATAAACAAGGTTATGTGATTGATGGTAATTATAGTCGAACGACACAGATGACTTGGAAGAAAATTGATACAGTGATTTGGCTAGATCTACCATTTGCTGTGAATTTATTTCAGTCTGTAAAACGTGCCTTGAGTCGTGCGATTTCAAAGCAGCCTTTTTGGAAAAATTCGAATAATACGGAAAGCTTTTCACGCATGCTCAGTCAAGATTCAATTATTTTGTGGATGATCAAAACTCATCAAAAAAATCGAAAAAAATATCAAGATCGAATGCAAAATCCAGATTATGCACATCTCCAATTTATTCATTTAACGTCGAAAAAACAGATCAAACAGTTTTTAGAACAACTTTGATCAAGAGATAAAAGTTAAGAAATTAGGATGAAACGATGAGTGATTTTCAATATTTAACAGCATTGCAAGAGCAAGTCCGTAAAGGACAACGCCATAAATATTTATGTTTTTGGGGGCATACACCTAAGCAAAAAACTGTCATAGATAAGAGTTGTTTTAGTCAGTGGTTTCCAAGTAAATTTGAAGTTGATGGTGTGCAATATAAAAATACTGAACAGTATATGATGGCTCAAAAAGCTAAACTCTTTGGTGATGATGAAATTTTAAATAAGATACTACAAACCGCTGACCCTAAAGAGATTAAGGCTTTAGGACGTTTAGTGAAAGGCTATCAAGAAAGTGTATGGCTAGAACATCGTTTTAATATTGTCGTACAAGGAAATTTAGCTAAATTTTCTCAAAATGAAGATTTAAAACAATTTTTACTCAATACAGGAGAGCGTGTATTGGTTGAAGCTTCACCTGTAGACAAAATCTGGGGAATTAGTTTGTCTGCGGACGATGAAAAAGCAGAAAAGCCATTGCAGTGGAAAGGGTTGAATCTTTTAGGTTTTGCCTTAATGGAAGTTAGAAAGCAACTGTAATGCTGCTTTCTGTAGTAAGCCTTAAATTTTATAAACCAAAATAATAAGCCGCAATACAAATAAACATGGTAATGATGATCAAGGCAAAAACACTGGTTTTAGCAGATTTTTGCTCAACATTCGATTTTTTATGTAAGACATGTTGAGCATCGGTTTTGCTGTGGTCAAAAGGAGACTCTACAACTTTTGGAGTCAGGCGTGAAGATTGATAATGATTTGCAACTTTGGTGATAAATTTTGCAGTCAAATCTTCAAGCTTTTGTGAGAAATGACGTAAATTCATTTGCTCTTCGGGACTTAAAATTTGTTGATTTTCATCATAAGGATGCTGAATTTTTGCAGCAATAAATTTTTCTAGAGCATCTAAACGATGCAATGTTTCATGCGCATAGTCTGCTTGATAGTCTGTCGGTATGAGCGAAAGTTGTAAACCTGATTGATTTGGGTCATCACTCAGGATACCACCGTAATAAGGCTGATCTTTATTGCTTGGTTCTTGAAAACCTTGCGCATACTTAGTCGCAAATAACTCGTTGTCCGTATAGATTTGAATATCATCCCAATTGGGCTGTGCAAGATCTTGTTCAATACGTTTGTTATATTTTGAATTCAGTTCAAAGCGCCAAAATGTTTCATGGCGAAAAGGGCTTTGTTGTGAAGTTGGAGCTTCATAGTCATTATCTGCGCTATACCATTCTGCCAATTCTTTCCCAAAAATCCATGCTGTTTTCTTTTGCTTATCATGACTGACAATAAAATGAGGAATAGACAGAAGTTCTACATTGGCATTGGGATTTTGTTCATCATTGAGTAGATTTGAACTATGTAAGCTGAGTCGATAAACCCCTTGTTTTTTTAAGCCTTCTAACCAAATTTGGAAATGTTGCGCGAGTAAATGTTGATTGAGTAAATCTCGAAATGCAAAAGTATGCTGACTAAATACGACATGATTGATCCAACGATTAAAGCTGAGTTCTTGGTTTAGAAATTCATTACCATAAGTAACCAGAGTGAGTTGTTGTTTCCAGATTGGATCGAGTGCCATTTTTATAAATCTCGGTGACATTAAGATCATTTTATACTTATTATAAATTAGAGTTCTAGCCTTTGACTGAAATTTACGATGATCAAGCATTACAATAATGTTGAGAAACATATGCTAATCGTAATTTTCGTCTAGCAGGAACTTCATTCAACTGCATAAAAACTGTTAGAATAACCAGTTATATTATTTTTCTAAATTGTTGCTTTGAGAGTTACTATGTCACTGGAAGCCCTGACCACTGAAGCGCTCGCTGCGATTGCAGCAGCTCAAGACCTTGCTACACTCGATCAAGTTCGAGTGCAATTTACAGGGAAAAAAAGCCAGCTCGCGGAACAATCTAAGGCACTTGGTAAAATGGATCCCGAAGAGCGTAAAAGCTTTGGTGCGCAAATTCATGCTGTACGTGAAGCTATTACAGCTGCCTTGACTGAACGTCAAGCGGAATTACAAAAAGCTGCATTAGAACAAAAGCTTGCAAGTGAAACGATTGATATTACCTTGCCGGGTCGTGGACAAACAGTAGGAAGTATTCACCCTGTGACTCAGGTTCAAGAACGTATTTGTCAGTTTTTCACCAAAGCTGGTTTTACGGTTGCAACGGGTCCAGAAGTTGAAGATGACTATCACAACTTTGAAGCATTGAATATTCCAGGGCACCATCCTGCACGTGCGATGCACGATACTTTCTATTTTGATGCTAATCATTTGTTGCGTACGCATACTTCAGGTGTGCAAATTCGTACCATGGAAACCAGCCAGCCACCGATTCGGATCGTATGTCCGGGTCGTGTTTATCGTTGTGACTCAGATCAGACGCATTCACCAATGTTCCACCAGATCGAAGGTTTATACGTTGCTGAAAATACCAGTTTCGCTGAATTGAAAGGTTTGTTGGTTAATCTTTTAAATGAATTCTTTGAAAAAGATTTGAAAGTACGTTTCCGTCCGTCTTATTTCCCATTCACAGAGCCAAGTGCGGAAGTGGATATTATGGATGAACGTGGTAAATGGCTGGAAGTATTAGGCTGCGGTATGGTACATCCAAATGTATTACAGGCTGCTGGTATTGACCCTGAGAAATATAAAGGCTTTGCCTTTGGTTTAGGTGTAGAGCGTTTTGCGATGTTACGTTATGGCATCAATGACTTGCGTATGTTCTACCAGAATGATGTGCGTTTCTTACGCCAATTTGCTTAATGGTTTAATCGGTTATTTATAAATTATTGAAATCCCCCTAAATCCCCCTTTGAGAAAGGGGGACTTTCCACCGAAAGTGGATTTGTGATTTCCCCTCTTTGTAAAGAGGGGCTAGGGGAGATTAAGGAAATGAATGTATGAAAATTAGCGAAAATTGGCTACGCACGTGGGTAAACCCTGCTATTGATAGCGAAACTTTATCTGATCAACTGACCATGTTGGGTCTTGAAATTGATGATTTAACACCTGCTGCAAAAGCATTTACAGGTGTGGTTGTAGGCGAAGTCTTAACTGTAGAGCAGCATCCTGATGCCGACCGTTTACGTGTAACCACGGTTAATATTGGTTCAGGTGAGCCTTTACAAATCGTATGTGGTGCGCCTAATGTACGTGCGGGCATGAAAGCACCTGTTGCAACAATTGGCGCAGTACTTCCAGGCGATTTCAAAATTAAGAAAGGCAAACTGCGTGGTATTGAGTCACAAGGGATGTTGTGTGGTGCTTCGGAAATTGATCTGGAAGACAAAATTGATGGTCTTTTAGAGCTTCCAGAAGATGCACCAGTTGGTGTGAATATCCGTGAATATTTAAATTTAGATGACAATGTCATTGATATCAGCATTACGCCAAACCGTGGTGACTGTTTCAGTATCCGCGGGATCGCACGTGAAGTTGGTGTAATCAATCAATTGCCTGTGACTGCACCTGAAATTCAGGAAGTTGCAGCAACGATTGCCGATCAAAAACAAGTTGTAGTGACAACCGAAGGTTGTCCGCGTTATTTAGGTCGTGTGATCAAAAACGTCAATACCAAAGCGCCTACACCTGCATGGATGGAACAGGCACTTGCTCGTTCAGGTATTCGTCAGCACAGTATTTTGGTGGATATTACCAACTATGTATTGATGGAACTCGGTCAGCCTTTACATGCTTTTGATGGTGGTAAAGTACAAGGTTCTGTGCATGTACGTCAGGCAACTGCTCAGGAAAAGTTAGTATTACTCAATGAACAAGAAGTTGAACTTTCTGAAAATGTAATGATCATTGCAGATGATGCCAAAGCATTGGCAATTGCAGGGATCATGGGTGGTTTATCTTCATCTGTGACGGATGAAACCACTGAAATTTTCTTAGAATCAGCATTCTTTGCACCACTTGCAATTGCAGGTCGTGCCCGTAGTTTCGGTTTACATACCGATGCATCACAACGTTATGAACGTGGTGTTGATTTTGAATTGCCAATGATTGCCATGCATCGTGCATCACAACTGATTCAGGAACTTGCAGGTGGTGAGTTTGGTCCAATCACTGTTGCCGAAAAAGCTGAATTATTGCCAAAACGCGATGCGATTGAGTTGAATCAGGCGCAAGTCGATCAATTGTTGGGTTATGCAGTTGAATCAGACTTTATTACCGATGCTTTACAACGTTTAGGCTGTGAAGTGACGGTTGTTGCTCAGGGACAGTGGACTGTTGTGCCACCATCACATCGTTATGACATGGCGATTTACCAAGACTTAATTGAAGAAGTTGCGCGTATCCACGGTTATGACAATATTCAGATCAGTCTACCTGTGATTGATGTGAAATTAGCGAAACATCAAGACCAATTTGAATTACCGCAATTACGTCAAACCTTGGTGACTTTGGGTTATCAAGAAGCGATCAGCTTTAGTTTCGCAGATTTAAAACTTGAGAAACAACTCAATTCACACGTGAATCCATTGGCATTGGCGAACCCAATTTCAAGCGATCTTGCGGTGATGCGTTCAACTTTGTTGTCGAGTTTGATTCCATGTGTACAATACAATGTGAATCGTCAACAAAGTCGTGTACGTTTCTTTGAGTTGGGTTTACGTTTTGATTATCAAAATGCACAAGGCATTGATGATCTTAAACAGATTCCTACCTTGGCGATGATTGCGACAGGTGCGAAACAAGTTGAATCATGGCATGCTAAACCACAAGCAATGGATTTCTTTGACTTTAAAGGTGAAGTGGAAGAGTTGTTGGCTGCGGGTCGTGTACAGGTTGAATATGTACGTTCTGAACGTGAATGGTTGCATCCTGGTCAGTCTGCTGAGATTTTAGTCGATGGAAAATCAATCGGTTATTTCGGTCGTTTACACCCTTCATTGGAAAATGAACTCGATTTGAGCACAACTTGGGTGGCAGAACTCGATCAATTGGCTGTTTTGCAAACTTATGTATCTAATTTTACAGAATTATCACGATTTCCATCGGTTAGACGTGATATTGCGCTTTTAATTAATGATAAGATTAATGTTAGTGAAATTCAGCAACTTATCGAAAAAACAGGTGGAGAGCTTTTAGACTCATCTTGGTTATTCGATGTGTATACTGGTCAAGGTGTTGAAGATGGCAAACGTTCTTTAGCTTTTGCATTATTATGGCAACATCCAACACGTACACTAGAAGATGCTGAAATTAAATCTGGTATGGACAATATTATACAAGTGTTGCAAGACACTTATGAAGCGACATTGAGGGCCTCATGACAGCATTAACAAAAGCAGAAATGGCTGATCATTTAAGTGAGCTTACGAGTTTAAATCGTCGTGAAGCAAAACAAATGGTTGAGTTATTCTTTGATGAAATTAGCCAAGCATTAATTGCTGGCGAACAAGTCAAACTTTCAGGATTTGGTAATTTTGAATTACGTGACAAACGTCAACGTCCTGGACGTAATCCTAAAACTGGGGAAGAGATTCCAATTTCAGCACGTCGTGTTGTAACATTCCGTGCAGGACAAAAATTTAGACAACGTGTAGGCACTGAACAAGAGGATTAATTTTCTCTATTTCGGCAAAAGCCCTGTATTTTTACGGGGCTTTTTATTGCATAAATTTATAGTTGTTAGGTGAAATGATGGGTGGGTGTACTGTAGGCAGAATGCTATAAGCAAAGTTATTTTCTAATACTTCAAAATTCTTCATGTTATTTTTCAAAAGAAACTAAGCTGTGGAATTGAAAATAGGAATGAACTAACGTAGTGCAGAATTTTTTTCAACAAAGTGCGCAGCTTTGCATGTTAGCTTTCTAAACTGGTCTCATTATTTGGGATGCGCTTTTTTACTTGTATTTTCCTTAATAGTGAAGACATGTTGTCAGTCGAGTCAATCTGTATAGATTAAATAGTATATTTTTCTAAATCTACATGTTTAGGAATTTTTTTATTTTACATAAATATAAGATGTAAAAAAAGAGAACCCAAGGTTCTCTTTTTTCTGATAATAATCTAAGTTGATTATTATTGAGCAGCAGCAGTTGAAGCAGCAGCAGTAGCTTCAGAAGCAGCAGCAGTAGCAGTAGCAGCAGCGTCAGTAGCAGCAGAAGCAGCAGCAGCGTCAGTTGCAGCAGAAGCAGCAGCAGCGTCAGCAGCAGCAGTAGCTTCAGAAGCAGCTTCTACAGCTTGAGATGCAGCAGCGTTTGCATCAGCAGCAGCTTCTTCAGTTTTTTTAGCACAACCAACAAAAGCTAAAGTAGTAGCAACTGCAGCAGCAATAGCGATTTTTTTGAATAACATGGCATCACTCTCATAAAAATAATTGAGACAAAAAAACCCAGATTAGCCTGTTGTATGCTTTTATTGTGCC
This sequence comes from Acinetobacter sp. R933-2, assembly GCF_030325485.1. Taxonomy (NCBI): domain Bacteria; kingdom Pseudomonadati; phylum Pseudomonadota; class Gammaproteobacteria; order Moraxellales; family Moraxellaceae; genus Acinetobacter; species Acinetobacter sp. R933-2. The sequence continues at coordinate 26,270 of NZ_JACAIJ010000001.1, read as the reverse complement.
TAACCATTGTGTAGGTAAACAATGCAGAAAGCAGTCTAACTGGTATGCGAATATGCTATCACTGCGCATTTAGAATTGCTACTGCTCTAAATTAAAAAAAAGCGAAAAAAGGTTAAAAAATGACACTTTTTTAACAGATATTTACAATTAATATTGAGTTTTATATTGGTTTGTTGCTAGGTAACTGTCTAAAAAACATAAGGATTTTTTGCTAAAAATATTAATATTCAATGATTTGCAATCTAATTTAACATTGCATAAGCACATCTGTAAATTTATGTAAATAAAGTCAACCAAATAAAAAGGCTATCGTTATAGATAGCCTTTTAGGAAAATTTAAAAATTAATTCGTTGCTTTACGTTTCATTTGGTCAAAGAAGTCATCATTGGTTTTGGTTTCTTTCATGCGATCTAGCAAGAATTCCATCGCAGCTAACTCATCTTGAGTATGTAATAATTTACGTAAAATCCAAACTTTACGTAGATTTTCTTCACTCATGAGGCGCTCTTCACGACGAGTACCTGATTTCTTGATATTCATTGCAGGGAAGACGCGTTTTTCAGCAATACGGCGATCAAGTGTAATTTCTTGGTTACCTGTACCTTTGAATTCTTCGTAGATCACTTCATCCATTTTACTGCCTGTTTCGATTAGTGCAGTTGAAATAATCGTGAGTGAGCCACCTTCTTCAATGTTACGTGCAGCACCAAAGAAACGTTTTGGGCGTTCTAAAGCATGTGCATCTACACCACCTGTTAACACTTTACCTGAGGAAGGAATTACGGTGTTATAGGCACGTGCTAAACGTGTAATTGAGTCAAGTAAGATAACAACATCTTTTTTGTGTTCAACCAAACGTTTTGCTTTTTCAATGACCATTTCAGCAACTTGTACGTGACGTGCTGGTGATTCATCAAAAGTAGAAGCAATGACTTCACCACGTACAGTTCGTTCCATTTCAGTTACTTCCTCAGGACGTTCATCAATGAGAAGTACAATCAAGAAACATTCAGGATTATTGCGAACAATCGACTGAGCGATGTTTTGCAATAACATGGTTTTACCTGCTTTAGGTGGCGCCACAATAATTGAACGTTGACCTTTACCAATTGGAGCAATGAGGTCAACAACACGAGCAGTTAAATCTTCAGTTGAACCATTACCTAACTCCATTATAAGTTGTTCAGTTGGGAACAATGGGGTTAAGTTTTCAAAAAGAATTTTGTTACGTGAGTTTTCTGGTGTGTCGTAGTTAATTTGATTAACTTTTAATAATGCAAAATAGCGTTCACCTTCTTTAGGTGGGCGAATTGTACCTGTGATGGTATCACCAGTACGTAAGTTGAAGCGACGAATCTGAGAAGGGCTAACATAAATATCGTCAGGACCTGCAAGATAAGAGCCAGCAGCCGAGCGTAGGAAGCCAAATCCATCAGACAAAATTTCTAGAACACCATCACCAAAAATTTCTTCGCCATTCATCGCATGGCGTTTTAAGATGGCAAAAATAATGTCTTGTTTGCGGTTACGAGCCATTCCTTCAAGGCCCATAAACTCAGCAATCTTAATGAGTTCGCCAATCGGTTTTTTCTTGAGTTCAGTTAAGTTCATAGATGGTCAGATTGATGTAAGGATGTGTGGTACACAGAGATAAAAGAAAGAAAGCAAAAGTCGACCGCGGTACAATAGGTGAGTGTAATTGTATTTGCACAATAACAAAACTCAGAATCTAATTGGTTCTTTCGAGGAGAAATGTGTAAAACAATTTCTTTTGCCGAGCGGCGATCTTATGTGTTGTGTTTTAAGAAACAGGAATAAAACCCCAATGTTTCTTGTCGTAGAAATATAAGTGAGAACGTGAGAATTGTCAAATAGAAGAGAAAAAATACGCTATATTTTTATAGCGTATTTTGTCGATAAACTATACTGTTTAGATATTTTCATCAATGAAGGCAGTGAGTTTAGATTTAGGCACAGCACCGATTTGTTGTGCTACAACTTCACCATCTTTAAACATCAATAATGCTGGAATATTACGGATGTTATAATTTACCGCAGTTGCTTCACATGCAGTTACGTCAACTTTAACGATTTTTACTTTACCTTCGTATTCATCAGAAAGTACTTCTAAAACAGGTGCGATCGCTTTACATGGCGCACACCAGCCTGCCCAGAAGTCAACAAGAACAGGAGTTTCAGATTTTAAAACGTCAGCCTCAAAGTTGGCATCAGTGGTATTTACGATATTGCCTGACATGGATAATGCTCCGAAATATTTTAAAGATGTAACCTATATTTATAAGTATTACATAGTCATCTTTAACAAAGTAGGGGAATGGTTAAATTTTCGATCTTAATTGTGAGTTTGTCTAATTGATGCTCACGATAAGCCTAATCGGAGTTTTTAAATTGTCATACAATTGTCACATATGTAGAAAAAATAATGCCTCAGTGAATTGTCATCATAAATGGCTTTTAAATTGCTTGTATGTGAATTAATCTAGGCACACTTCTGAATGAGTTTGTATAAATAATGTCTGATTTTTTAATTGATGAAGAATTACTTGCTGCCATTGATATGGGGTCGAACAGTTTTCACTTGGCAATCGCCCGTGTTGATCATGGTGAAGTAAAAAAAGTAGCATCAATGTCAGAAAAAGTTCAGCTTGCTGCAGGGTTGGATGAAAATAAAAATTTAACAGAGGCAGCACAGCAACGAGGTTTGGCATGTTTGGCAAGGTTTGTTGGGCGTTTAAGCTCTGTACAGGCGAATCGTTTGCGTATTGTCGCAACCAATGCTTTGCGTCAAGCAAAAAATGGTCAAGAATTTATTCAAAAAGCGGCAGAAATTTTACCTAAGCCGATTGAAATTATTGCAGGTCGTGAAGAGGCTCGTTTAATTTACCTAGGTGTTTCACACACAATGGCAAATAGCGGACGCCGTCTAGTCATTGATATTGGTGGTGGTTCTACAGAGCTTATTATTGGTGAAGAGTTTGAGCCCATCCATACAGAATCTTTACAAATGGGTTGTGTTGCATTTACCAAAGCTTATTTCCCAGAAGGTCAAATTAGTGCAAAAGATTTTGATAAAGCTGTCGTGGCTGCACGTAAAGAACTGACTTCTATTGCAAATACTTATAAAGCAGAAGGTTGGGATACGGTTGTTGGCTCAAGTGGAACGATTAAAGCATGTCGCCAAATTACAGTAAATATGGGCTGGAGTGATGATCAGGAAAATCTGACACGCGAAGGTTTAGAAAAATTAAAAGATAAAATGCTGAAATATAAACATGTTTCAGATATGGAGTTTGAAGGCTTAAAAGAAGATCGCCGAGCGGTATTACCAGCAGGTTTGGCTATTTTGTATGCGATTTTTGAAATATTAAATATTGATAAATTAGTCTATTCAGATGGTGCATTACGAGAAGGTGTAATGTATGACCTACTCGGACGTTTTCAGCATGAAGACATTCGTGATCGTAGCGTACAAGCGATGATTGGTCGTTATAATGCAGATTTAAAACAAGCACAACGCGTCGTGGATACTGCACAGCATTTATTTGATAGTGTCGCTGCAAAACTGAATTTAAATAATGATGATAGTGATTTATTGCGTCGAGCTGCTTATTTACATGAAATTGGTTTAGCAATTAGTCATAGCGGTTATCATAAGCATAGTGCCTATTTGTTACAGCATTCAGATATTCCTGGTTTTTCACAAATCGATCAAAATCATTTGTCACATTTGGTCGCTCATCATCGTCGAAAATTGCGTACAGACAGTAAAATTGATGTGATGAGAGTAGGTGGATACAAACTTATTTACTTATGTTTATTGCTTCGTCTTGCAGTTTTACTGAATCACAGTCGTAGTGATGAGATGCTTCCTGCCATTGAATTAACAGTCCTAGATGAGCAACAATGGCAACTCTGCGTTTCTGGTGATGCCAAACAATGGCCATTGCTCGTTGCCGATTTGCATGATGAGCAAGTGCAATTTAAGCATTGGGACATTGAATTGAATATTCAGTCGGAACAGTTTATCGATTAACACAAATTTCTCGGTGTGAGTCATCGGCGAATTAGGGATAATACTCGACTTATGAAAAATAAAGCTGCTCAATCTAAAGCTTGGAAAACGGTTCAAATTGCACGTCATCCAGAGCGTCCGCAATTTTTGGATTATGTAGGCGAAATCTTTACAGAATTTGATGCTTTGCATGGTGATCGTCTATATGGTGATGATGGTGCAATGGTCGGTGGCTTAGCGCGTTTTAACGGGCAAGCTGTCATGATCGTAGGTCAACATCGTGGTCGTAGTACCCGTGAAAAGTTACAGCACAATTTTGGGATGAGTAATCCTGAGGGCTACCGTAAATCACAACGTTTACTTGATATGGCTGAACGTTTTAATTTACCTGTTTTTACTTTTATCGATACGATGGGTGCATATCCTGGGGTCGGTGCAGAAGAACGTGGTCAAGCAGAAGCGATTGCAAGTAGTTTAGCCCAGCTTTCAAGTTTGAAAGTTCCTGTTATTGCTACTGTTTTAGGTGAAGGTGGTTCAGGTGGTGCACTGGGTATTGGTGTAGCTGATCGTGTGATTATGCTTTCTCATAGTATTTATTCGGTTATTTCTCCAGAAGGTTGTGCTTCTATTTTATGGAAAACAGCAGAAAAAGCAGAACAAGCGAGTGATGCTTTAGCTTTAACTGCTGATAAGCTACAAAAAATGGGTATAGTCGAATATGTTGTTGACGAAGGCGAAGGGGCACATTTACAACCATTAGATGTTATGGAAAAGCTTAAAGATGTGTTAAAACAATCGCTTGATGAATTACAAGCAATGAGTGCAGAAGAGCGATGCGAAGCACGTTACCAGCGTTTAATGAAGTTTGGCAGCGACAATTTAGGACTCGTTTCTTAACACAACTCCTTCAATTTCCAAAAAATACTCAATTTCTTATTGGGTGTAGCGGCGGCATGGATTCCATGCTGTTGCTTTATTTAATGGCAGTGTTGTGTCCTCAGCAAATTCGAGCAATTTATATTAATCATCAATTACAAGCTGCAAATGATGATTGGGCTATTTTCGTTGCTGAACAATGTCAGCAGTTAAATATTCCTTATATTGTAGAACATGTACAAGTTGCTGAGGGTAATTTAGAAAATCAAGCCCGTGCTGCACGTTATCAAGCTTATCAAAAACATCTTCATCCAAATGATATTTTAGTACTTGCTCATCATCAGCAAGATCAGGCAGAAACAGTCATGTTGCGTTTGTTGTCAGGCGCTGGCGTGTCTGGTTTAAGTGCAATGAAAGTGATGGATGAGCGAGAAAATTTAACACTTTGGCGCCCATTATTAGATATTTCTCGTGAGCAAATTTGCCAATGGGTAGAGCAAAGCTCTTTACCTTATGTTGATGACCCAACGAATATGGATACACATTATGATCGTGCATGGTGTAGACATGAACTTTGGAATATTTTGCAAAGTCGCTATCCTAAAATGCAACAAGCATTGGCGCGTACAAGCTATTTGATGCAGGATGCACAAGAAATTTTAAGCGATATTTTGCAGCAAGATTTGGCTGTATGTACATATGAAAATCGACTCGATTTAGCAAAATTAAATGGATTAACCTCTGCGCGACAAAGACAGCTTTTATCGGCGTGGATGAAAGGTCAAGATACATATCGTCCTAGCTTTGAAATGGTGCAACGTTTACAACAAGAAGTCATTTTATCTAAATCAGATGCTCAAGCTGCTTTGCATTGGAATGAATATTATTATGTACGCTTTCGACAGTTTTTATATCGTTTGGATGCCGAAATATATTTAGAGAGTAAAAAAGAACAAGCTTTTGTTGCACAAAATTTAGAATGTGATTTAGAGCAAAAAATTTCTGTAGCTTCTGGAGATTTTCAGATTCAAGTACAAAAAGTCGGGTTATCCTATTCTTTACTCAGAAAAAAATTAGAACTGAATCATCGTAGAGGTGGAGAAAAAATCCATCTTTATGGCAGAGTGGGTACTTGGGCATTAAAAAAAGCAATTCAAGATGCACATATTTTTCCATGGATGCGTCATACAATTCAAATATTAAGCATAGATAATGTTATGCTTGGTGTTTTTACACCGAATGGGTTTTGGTTGGCTCAATCTGACTATGTTGAAGTCAATGGTTGGCAACCGAATTTAGTTTCTTAGCGAGAAAGCGTTAAACGTCGAGCGAAATTCATGAGTGCAGCTTTAAATTGTAATATTACTTTCATTGGTGGTGGAAATATGGCTCAAGCCCTAATTGGTGGCTTGATTACCCGTGGACTGCCTGCAACACGGATTACAGTTTCTGACCCCGTAGAAAAAATCCGTGAGTTATTACAAGAGAAAGATGTACATGTAACTGATGATAATGTTGCAGCAATTGAAACAGCAGATGTCGTTGTTCTTGCTGTAAAACCTCAAGTTTTAGGTGCTTTATTAAAGCCATTGCATGGTTTATTTGACAATAAGTTGGTGGTTTCAATTGTCGCTGGTGCTGAAATTGAGACGATTGCGCTTTTAACAGGAACAGATCGTATTGTTCGTGTTATGCCAAATACACCTGCATTGGTACAAACAGGCGCACATGGTTTGTTTGCGAATGACAATGTTGCTCGTACAGATCGTGAATTAGCCAGTCAAGTTTTAGCAGCGACAGGCTTAACCATTTGGGTCAATACTGAAGCGCAAATTGATGCTGTTACTGCTGTTTCTGGTTCTGGTCCTGCATACTTTTTCTATATGATGGAAAGTATGATTCGTGCAGGAAAAAATATGGGCTTGGATGAAAAAGTCGCAACAGCTTTGACATTACAAACAGCTTTGGGTGCTGCACAAATGGCAATTACCAGTGCAAATAGTCCTTCGGAGTTACGCAAAAATGTGACTTCTCCGAATGGAACAACTCAGGCTGCATTAGAAGTTTTTGATCGTGCACAAATTTCACAAAATATTCAAACTGCGCTTGCTGCTGCTCAAAAACGTAGTCAAGAATTAGCACAAGAATTAAGTGATAGTACGAAATAATTGATTTAATTATTGATTTTATTTAGGAATATTCCAATATGGGTGCAAATTCTGCGCAGATTTTTGGCATTATTATTAACGTCGCAATTTTGCTGGTATTCTTTCGTTTTTTAATGCAATTGGCAATGGTGAGTCCATATAATCCTGTGGTTCTTTCTACAGTAAAAGCGACTAAAATTGTTGATATTTTTAGTCGTATTTTCCCGACAATTGCCAAAGGACGAGTCAATACTGCAGCTTTAGCGTTGTTGATTGTTCTGTATTTATTGAAAATTTTTGGAATCATGTATTTACAAGGTGCTATGCCAAATAGCCCAGTACATTTATTGATTTTGACTTTTGTCACCATGATTCAGGATTTGATTCGCTTCTGTCGTTATTTAATTTTTGCAACGATTATTTTAAGTTGGGTGGTGATGTTTACCCAATCTCGTTCACCTTATATTGAGGTGATCCAAGAACTCGCTGAGCCTTTATTAGCCCCATTTCGTAAAATCATGCCAAATATGGGAATGATTGATCTTTCTCCGATTTTGGCATTCCTTGCGTTGTATATTGCTGAAATTTTAATGAATGAAGTTGCAAAGGTTTTATTAACAGGTTTGTAATTTATTGATTTAAAATAAAAAAGGACTCGATTGAGTCCTTTTTTATTGCTGAATATTTATGAAGTGAATTGAGGATGATGACTATTCAAGTATTCAAATGTGGTGTTCTATTGAACTTCATTGGGGGCTAGTGGAAAAGAGGCTTCACTAGGCATAGCTTCTTATTTTTACAGCTCACCTCTCCCTAACCCTCTCCTGAGAGGAGAGGGAACTTATTTCAAGTTTAATGCGCTTCATCCCAATTATTGCCTTTGCCGACTTCAACCAACAAAGGTACAGATAAGGTACACACTTTTTGCATGACGTCCTGAATCTGTTTTGCTAATTCATCAGCAATCGCTTCATCGACTTCAAAGACCAATTCATCGTGAACTTGGAGTAAAAGTTTGGCTTGATCTTTCGGTAAGATTTTATCAACTTCAATCATTGCCATTTTAATGATTTCAGCAGCAGAACCTTGTAATGGCGCATTGATTGCTGCACGTTCAGCCGCTTTACGTACCATCATATTTCGTGCATCAATATCAGGTGTGTAAAGACGACGACCTGTAATGGTTTCAACAAAACCTTGTTCTGAAGCCACTTGACGAGTTCGCTGCATATATTCATAAATGCCAGGATAGCGATGGAAATATTGTTTGATATAGTTTTGTGATTCTTCACGGGTAAAGCCAAGTTGACGAATCAAACCAAATTCAGACATACCATAGAGCAGACCGAAGTTAACCGCTTTGGCTTGGCGACGTTGATCATTGGTGACATCTTCAAGTGCAACACCCAAAACTTCTGATGCCGTACGACGGTGTACATCTTGCCCATGATTAAAAGCATGAACCAAAGCTTCATCTTGGGAAAAATGTGCCATTAAACGCAGTTCAATTTGTGAATAATCGGCTGCAAGTAATACGCGACCTTGAGGCGCAATAAATGCTTTACGAATTTGACGTCCAATCTCTTCACGAACAGGAATATTTTGTAAGTTTGGATCGGTCGAAGATAAGCGACCTGTAGCCGTTAATGCTTGATGATAACTGGTGTGTACACGATGCGTTTCATTATTGGCTTGTTTAGATAAACCTTCGGTATAAGTACTTTTGAGTTTGGTTAAACCACGATATTCAATAATTAATGAGGTAATAGGATGATCAATTTTTTCTAAAATTGCTTCTGAAGTGCTGTATTGACCTGTAGCAGTTTTCTTACCACCTTTTAAGCCTAATTTTTCAAATAAGACTTCACCCACTTGCTTTGGTGAGCCGACATTAAAAGATTCGCCTGCGATTTCAATAATTTGGTTCTCAAGGTTTTGAATGGTTTCAGCAAAATCTACACTGAGTTGGTCTAAAAATGCCAGATTTAATGCAATGCCATTTTCTTCCATTGACGTCAGAACATGAGCAACAGGCATTTCAATATTGTGCAAAATACCTGATAGTTCAGGGATTTTTTTTAGCTTACGATTGAGTACTTCGTATAAACGATAGGTCACATGTGCATCTTCAGCAGCATAATGCGCCGCAGTTTCAAGCTCAATTTGATTAAAGGTTTTTTGCTTTACGCCTTTGCCTGCAATTTGTTCGAAGCTTGTGGTCAAGTGGCTTAAATAAACACGTGCAACATCATCCATACCGTGACGCGTCGCCACTGAGTTTAGGACATAAGATGCCAACATGGTATCAAAATACCAACCTTGCAAATGGATACCATGATTTTCAAAAATATGCGCATCATATTTTAAATGATGTCCAATTTTTTCAACAGTTGCATCTTCTAAAATAGGTTTAATGTGTTGAAGAATAACATCACGATTCAGTTGTTCAGGCGCACCTTCATAATCATGTGCAAGTGGAATGTAATAGGCATCTTTCGCATCAAAAGCGACTGAGAAACCCACCATTTCTGCAACACGATAATCTAAACTGGTGGTTTCAGTATCGATGGCAAAACGTTTTTCTGTACTTAAACGCTTGAAAAACTGCTCCCAATCCGCCTGAGTTAAAATAGTGTGGTAAGTTGCTTGTCCAAGTTGATCATCAACACTACTTGAAATGGCTTGATCATTATTGTTTTCAGTATTTTGTGCAGTTTTTTCGATTTGTTTTGAGGTCTGTTTATACGCAGCACTGTTTGGATTATTTGGATGATCTAAAGATTGTAATTGATTACGGAATTCTAACTCAGTATAAAGGTTGCGTAATTCTTCAACATTTGGGTCGGTGAGTTTCAAGTCATCATAGGTCAAACCCATATCAAGGTCGATAATAATACTTGCAAGTTGGTGATCAAGCTTAATACCGTCTTGGTTTTCTTTAATATTTAACCCAACTTTACCTTTAATATTGTCAGCATTGGCAATAATATTTTGTAAATTGCCATATTCATTTAAAAGCTTGGCTGCTGTTTTTGCACCTACACCAGGGACACCTTTAATTCCGTCTGAGGCATCGCCCATCAAGGTTAAATAATCAATGATTTGATCTGGACGTACACCAAATTTTTCAATGACCCCCTCAATATTCATGGGTTTATCTTTAAAGCTATCTTCAAGCGTCACTTTTTCAGTGACCAACTGTGCCATGTCTTTATCGCCTGTTGAGATCAGGACTTGATGACCCGCAGCTTCAGCACGTTTGGCTAAAGTACCAATAATATCATCCGCTTCTGCACCAGGTAGCATGTGAAGTGGAATACCTAGCGCACGAATTAAAGCATGTAAATAAGGAATTTGTTGAGCAAGTTCGTCAGGCATACTTGGACGATCACCTTTATAAATCGGTGAAAGTTGATGACGAAAAGTAGGTTCAGGTGTATCGAAAATCACTGCCATATGTGTAGGTTGAACACGGCGCATTAACTTTTGAATTGCAGAAATAGCACCACGAATTGCATTGGTTTGTAAACCTGTTGAGGTGGTTAATGGTGGTAGTGCATGAAAGGCACGAAATAAAAAGTATGACCCATCGACCAAAACAAATGGTGGCATTGCAAAATTCCTAATTCAATTAATAGCAGTATTGTACGTGATTTTGGAAAGGAGCATAGCATCATGATGTAGAACGATAGTTACCGAATATCTGATGAATTCATCAGAACTCAGCGTTTGACTGTTGTATCATCCAAATACTCAGGATAGAGACAGAGAAATATGCTCAAAGGGCAGAGTGAGATTCGTATTATTTGGTTAATGGTCTTAACGATTGTTGCGGTTTCAGCATGGTTTTTAAAGATTGAAGTATTGACCTATGTCTGCGGTTTGGCATTCGTGATGAGCGTGATGCATTATGTCGATGCTTTGCAAAAGCCTTTGATTGATATTTCAGCGCAACAACATCTGACTTTACAGTTTACCTCAAAAGTACCGCTTTATATTTCGTCATTGCTTGCGGTTGTGGGTATGAGCCTGCAATGGGGTTGGCTGATAGGCTTGGGTTTAACCTGTTGGATTTTCTTTTTTCTAAGGTGGCTAAGACGTTTAGAGCGCTCTGTACAGCAGTTACAAGAAAAACTGAACCATGTGCAGCAACAATCTATCACACCAGAAAACAGTACTGCGGTTATTTCAAATTCGACCCAACCGTTATCTGAAACTCATCCTGAAATGAGTTTAATACAGCAAATGAAACAATGGATTTTTCAAGGCAATCCTGTCTTAAAAGCAGCAACTGTTGTATTGGTCATTGGGATTATTTTATTACTGCGTTTTGCAACGGAACATTGGCAGGTCAGTTTATCTTTAAAACTGGCAATTGTTGCAATACTAAGCTTCGTGCTTACAGGGATTGGTGTTTTTCTACAGAATAAAAATAGAAGTTTTGCTTTAGCACTTGAAGGACTTGGATTAGCAGGACTATTTTTAACGCTATTTTTTGCTTATTACAATCATGTCATTCCGAATATTTATGTTGCGAGTATCTGTTTTGCTGTGGTCATGGCACTCACGCTGACTTTAAGTTTAAAACAGCAGAGTATTGAATTGGCTTTAATGGCAATGGTCATTGCCGCTGCAGCACCTTTTACTTTGCCTGTACGGGCGGCAACAGCAGTAGAATTTGTTGCGTATTATTGGGTCATTAATTTCTGTGTTGCCATTTTAACGACCTTGCGTCCGTGGAAAATTCTCAATCAAATCGCATTTTTAATGACTGTAATTGTTGCAGGAAGCTATGCCTTTATTCATGGGCAAACGCAGCAACATGATGCTTTGGCATTTTTGGTACTCGCACATACTGCCATTTTTATTTGGTTAGGTTTCCGTTTTAGTCAGCTGATCGCACAAAAAGATGTACAACAATTTCAGTTAAAACCTGCTTTAGACATCGCTCTCATTTTTGGTGCGCCATTGGTTGCTTATACTTTTTTATATTTGATTTATTTTGAAAAAACAGTGTGGCAAGCCAGTCTGAGTCTAGCATTTGCGGTGTTATTTGCAGTGCTGTATCTATTGGCGAAGCGCAATCAAGCCATCAAAATTATTTCGCAAAGTTATTTTAGTTTAATGTTGATTTTTATTACATTAATTCCGCCACTTCTTTTACAAGATGAATGGAGTGTGATGGGATGGGCAGTGGAAGGTGTACTAATTTTTGTATTTGCTTTATATCAAAAATCTACAGTGAGTCGTTATCTGGCAAGTGCGTTATTAGTTGTTGCGGGCTTGTCAAGCTTATATTATTTATTTGAATCTGCACATTTTCCAAGTTTGATGTATTGGGTGCTTAGTATCAGCTATCTTGCTGTAGTTTTACTTGCCAATGCACATGAAAAGTTTCAACAACAATTAACCTATAGCAGTATTACTTTTTTGAGTATGTTGTTGCTGTCAGCAACCGCTATGCAATTATTTTTATGGGTGGATTATCTTGAAGGATCATCTCAGTATATTTTCACCTTAATATTGATGAGTGGCTTATATGTCATTTTAAATAGCGTGATGTTATGGCGTAAAGCATCATGGTCATGGCTGATTCCAAAATGGATTGGGGTGATCCCACTTTATATTTTTGCATTATTCTTCGTCATTCATCGTAGTGAAAACGGCAGTATCCTCTGGTTAAATACGATTGAACAAGCAGGCATTTTCTTTAGTGGCGCATTGTTGACATGGTTATGGCTGCGTCCTGCTGTTGGTTTAAAACTTGAAAAAGAATGGGTGAGTTTGGGAACTTTGTTGAGCTTAAGCTTGATGAGTTTGAGTATTTTGCCTGCTCTGCCTTATATCAGTGTGGTGATCCTACCTTTAGCATTCTGTGCATGGTGTTTTAGCCAAAAAGAAAATTTGAATTGGACGATGTTTTGGCAAACACGAAGTAGTTTAGCTTTGATCCTTATCTGGATTGTATGTTCACAATTATTTTCACAACAACCTTTTCAGTTTTATCTACTTCCTGTGTTAAATCCTTTTGACTTGATCAGTATTGCGATTTTATTTGGTTTTATTTGGATGTTGAGCTTGCAACTTAAACAAGGAATGGATCGTGGAATTGTTGCTGTGTTATCGGTTTTAAGTTTACTTTGGTTGAGTAGTTATGTGATTTTGCGAGCATTACATGTCTATTTGTCTACACCGTATAATACGCTTGAGATTTGGCAAAACTCGACTATTCAATTGAGTTTTACTTTACTTTGGGTGAGTTTGGCTTTTATTACCATGAGTTATGCAACAAAGAAAAATATGCGCTCTTTATGGATTTTAGGCGGAAGTATTTTAATGCTTGTGACCTTAAAATTAGTCTTACTTGACCTCTCACATATTGGTACATTAACACGTGTTATTTCTTTCTTGGGCGCAGGTTTTGTTATGCTCATCATTGCTTATATTGCACCGATTCCTGAAACAAAAGCATTAAATCATTAAAAATAAAAACCCTCTAAATTTTAGAGGGTTTTTTCTATCACACTTTTTAAGTAAAATTGTGCGTGTTTATAGATACTTATCTTGATTTTTTTGCATTTTTAATTCGTGTGCATTTGTATAGGTATCAACATCTTCATTGGCTAATGCGCTATGCTGGGTAAATGGGCGATCTACAAAACCAATTTTAGGCACAGGAATTTCAATCTGATTTTCAACAAAACGATTGCGAATTTGTTCATGGATTTCATCTTTAACTTGCATATAATTATTTTGTTTACACCATAATGCATAATGTAATTCAATTGAAGATTCACCAAAAGAGGTGACGCTTAAACGCGGTTTAGGGTCAGCTAAAATCAAAGGATAATCATCAGCGAGATCAAGTAATACTTCACGTACTTTGTTGATGTCTTCATGAAAATTAATGGCTAAAGTAATGAGAATTCGTCGTATCGGAAACTTTGATAAATTATGTACAGGCGCACGAATGAGTTGTTCATTGGGTAAGCGTACATAAACATTATCCCAAGTCAGCAGTTTGACAGAAAGTAAATCAATGGAAATCACTTCACCTTCAATGGTATGCCCACGAATTAATGTAATCTGAATGGTATCGCCAATTTCAAATGAACCCTCACCAATCAAGAACAAACCACTAATTAAATTTGAGGCTGAAGTTTGTGAGGCAAAACCCAAAGCAACGGTCAAAATCCCTGCTGCGCCTAAAAAGACACTGAGTTTAAAGCCTGCTTCTTTTAAACTCGCCATCACAAAAATCATGAAAATAAAATAAAAAATCCCTCGTCGCCATACCAAGCGTTGATGCGCATTAAACTTGGTACCAATGGTTCGAATAAAGGTATTTGAAATGATTCGTGCCAATAAAAAACCCACAAAACACAGCACAATTGCAACCACAATTTCACTGAGTCGGTCAGTATTAATATTGGTGAAAATACCTTTTAGATTATCAGCAATGTCTTTAGGGATATTCGTTTCTGCCATGCTGACCTCTTAGAAGAATGAATCAAACATATTAAATAGCGCACCACCTGGCGAACGTGGTGGATGAACATAACTCACTTCACCTGCTAAAGGTGGCGTACGACTTTCAATTTTGACACGAGCAGGGCGGTCATCGCCTTCATAAATGACTTTAATTTGTGATGTCCAAAGTCGTCCTGTACTTTCACTATAAAATAAAGGTAGTGCAGGAACAGGTACATTCATACGATCAAAACGTAATTGATGACTGCTAATATTATGAAAAACAATCGGGGTTACGGCACGAAAAGCACGAGGTCGTAAAAGGTTAAGCTCTGTTCGTCCATCTACAGCCGTTGCATAACACATTTCACCATTGCGATGATCAGGACCAAACCATGTGTCTTTAGGTAAAATTACAGGAATATCAAACAACGGTTCTTTTTGTGCTTGTACAAAACCTGCCACCCAAAGCGGTGTACTAATATACAATGTTCCACGTTGTCCCGCAGGAATATAAATTGGATCTACAGGGCGAATCACCACGGAACGATCTGCTAAACGTGGCATCAGTTGAAAGTGATTATGCGTTT
Source organism: Acinetobacter sp. R933-2 (assembly GCF_030325485.1). Classification (NCBI taxonomy): domain Bacteria; kingdom Pseudomonadati; phylum Pseudomonadota; class Gammaproteobacteria; order Moraxellales; family Moraxellaceae; genus Acinetobacter; species Acinetobacter sp. R933-2. The sequence goes on along the minus strand of NZ_JACAIJ010000001.1, from coordinate 11,153 downwards.
CTCTAAACATATAGCGTTCAACATGCACAGGCTGCGGAAAAGCAAAATGAACATCGTGGATACAACTCCATTGTTGCTCATAGTCATATTGAAATTGAGGACGATAATATTCCAAACGCCATTCTTGTAGACCACGTGTTAAACGCATCATTGTTGAGCCAAATTGCCATGCTTTGGATTGATTTAGCTCAAAATTTTGCTCTCCCCACCATTTCAGATCAGGAAGTTCGGGTTCTAGATGTTCATTTTTTATGGACAAAAGGCTTCATTCCTCTGATCATTTCTTTAAAAAACAGTCTTCACGCTGTCATGCGCTTAGAGTACACTCAAAACAATTTTAATCATTAATATAAGTTGTAATGCAAGTCCTTAAACAATTACAAATACCTTATAGTTTTGCGAAACGGCATGGAGTGCTATTACGTTACGAAGGCGATCAAGTTTTTATTGTCCGTCGTGAAAATACTACACAGATTGCCATTCAAGAGGCACGCCGTTACCTTGGTCGTTCTGCACATCATCAACTATGTAATGAAACAGAATTTAATCATTTACTCAGTTCAAGTTATGCAGGTGAAACAGGTGAGTCACAACAAGTTGCAGCAGGTTTGGAAGATCACCCTGATTTACTTAGTTTAGCAGATCAAGTTCCTGAAACAGAAGATTTAATGGATCAGGAAGATGATGCACCGATTGTTCGTTTAATTAATGCCTTACTCTCCGAAGCCATTCGTGTGGGTGCATCTGATATTCATATTGAAGCTTTTGAAAAGAAACTTTCTGTACGTTTACGGGTTGATGGTCAGTTACGTGAAATTGTCCAACCACGCCGTGAACTTGCACCACTCTTGGTTTCTCGTATCAAAGTCATGGCAAAACTGGATATTGCTGAAAAACGTATTCCACAAGATGGTCGTATTTCTTTGCGTCTTGCAGGACGTGAAGTGGATGTCCGTGTTTCAACTTTACCCTCCTCGCATGGTGAACGTGTGGTGATGCGTTTGCTGGATAAGCAAGCAGGGCGTTTAAACATGACGCATTTGGGTTTAATGCCAAGTGATTATGAGCGTTTAACGACTTTGGTACATCGCCCACATGGCATTATTTTGGTCACGGGTCCAACAGGTTCGGGTAAAACCACCACGCTGTATGCTGCGCTTTCTGACTTAAATGATGGTTCTAAAAATATTTTGACTGCCGAAGATCCAATTGAGTATCAGCTTGAAGGGATCGGACAGACACAGGTCAATACCAAAGTGGATATGACTTTTGCACGTGCTTTAAAAGCCATGCTTCGTCAAGACCCCGATGTGGTGATGGTGGGTGAGATTCGTGATCTTGAAACCGCAGAAATTGCTGTGCAAGCCTCATTAACAGGTCACTTGGTTTTATCTACGCTGCATACCAATACCGCAATTGGTGCAGTGACACGTTTAAAAGATATGGGGATAGAACCTTTCTTATTATCGAGTTCCTTGATTGGGGTGATTGCACAGCGTTTGGTGAGAACAATCTGTTCGCAATGTCATACATGGCGTGAAGCGGATGATTTTGAGAAAGCCATTTTTAAGCCTGTTTCTAATGCAGTTGATTTAAAACTGCCTGTGCCAAAGGGCTGTGATCATTGTTCGCATACTGGGTTTACAGGTCGTACTGCGATTTATGAGATTGTCCCGATTGATGAGCAGATGCGTCGCTTGATTCATGGCAATGCGGCTGAGTATGAGCTTGAGGAATATGCACGTCGTGATGCAGGTTCGATTCGTGATGATGGTTTGCGTAAAGTCTTGGCAGGTAAAACTACGATGGAAGAGGTTTTACGTGTAACGAATGAAGCTGCGGAGTGATGATAAAGCTCCTTATTTTAAGTGTTTTATCGTTAGCCCTTTTAGGATGTCATGGTACTCCCACACAGCCAAAAGCTAAGTTTGAAGAGCCTGAACGTGAACAGTGTTATCGAAAATGTTTAGTTAGTTATAAAGGCACTGCTGAAAGTGCTTATAAAAAGTGTTTTCGTACAGCATCGAAATATCAAGAAGGACGTTCATGTTTTGGTGGGCATGGTTCTTAAAATCATCATGAGAAAACGCAATGAAAAATAACTTAATGACGTTGATTCTTTTCATTTTGAATGTTTGTTCAATTCAACATGTTTCTGCTAACAGTGAAATGTTTAAGGTCTATTCAACGTGTCATGATGATACGGGCTTTCATTGTGATGTGATTCGGGAAGTGAATGGACACAAAGATCAGTTAAGTGTGAACGTCAAAGAACCTTGGATTGAGCAGGTAAACAGAGACTATTTTAAGGTCACTACGTCCTGTGGTAATCCGTGTCAGGTGACAGAGTTCATTGGAAAAAACAAAAAACAAGATGATGGTACAGATGAGTTTGTAGCAATTGACCCTAAAACCAATTGTTTGATTTACACAGATACTGAAAAGTTTAAAATTCTTGCTCGGAAGTTGAAGTCAGAAAAAAGTGTTGATGTTGTGAAACTCAACTCAAAAATCTTTAAAAATTTTGATCTTTACAGCCTAGCGCCGTATCGTGATTTTAAACGGAAATCTTATTTTGATGATCAGGGGAGTCTGATTTTGATTTATGGTTCTAATGAGGATGAGAAACTGATTCAAAAATTTTCTAATCCTTGTAAATTGTAGATATTTCTATTCATCAGAAGGATTTGTATTGTTCACATGAGTTAATCAAAGTCGTGGATCAATGATTATTGATTAGGCGTGAAACGTGAAAAATGGATAAAAAGCCCAACTCAGCTGAATTTGGCTTTTTATTACACGGTAAAGCAATGATTTATATTAGATAAAAAATTGCATTTCGCATAAGCTGTATTATGTTAATTTTAAAATTACTTAATAATGAAGTGCATTTTTAATGACGGAAAATGCAGGAGAAACTAACTTTCTGCTTGTATAAAACATATAAAAAGGAGGCAGAGTAATTGCCTTTTCAGGCATGATTTCAACCAATAACTCTTGATCTATATAAATTTTGGCTAAATCTTGAGGCAAATAGGAAATACCATAACCATTCAGCGTTGCATCTGCGATTTGCTCAATACTTGTCAATGTCAGTTGTCCACTTCCCTTAAATGAAATGTGCTGTCCATCATCATTAAATACCCAAGGTAAAAGCGAATGATCCGTTAAAATTCGGACATGAATACATTGATGTTTTTTTAAATCATCAATAGATAGAGGTATTCCATATCTGTCTAAATAATCAGGCGATGCGACTAAACACATTTTAATTTTATCGCTAATAGGAATAGCAACCATATCTTTTTCAACCAAATTACCTAATCTTACACCTGCGTCATAGCCTTCTTTTGCAATATCTATACGCCTGTTTTCAGAAATTAGTTCAAGTTGAATATCAGGATAATTTTTTAAAGTATTTTTTAGCCTGTTCCAAATATGATATTTGATCACGTATTCATCTGCTGAAATTCGCACAATTCCAGCAGGCTTATCTTTCATGGCACTCAGTCGTTCCAAACCAAGTGTAATGTCTTCAAGATTTTTTCCGACCAATTCACTTAATCGGTGACCTGCATCCGTCAAGGTCAAACTACGAGTCGTTCGATTAAAAAGTTTTAAGCCAATATGCTCTTCCAATTGACTCATACTCTGGCTGACAGCAGATTGGGTAATGCCTAATTTTGCTGCTGTTTTTGTAAAATTTTGATTTTTAATAACCTGTGTAAAAGTCATTAAATCATTTAGATTAATTTTCATTATTCATAAGTAATACTAATGTCATCAATCAAATTGTAGCATCTAATCAACATAATCATGCCTTGTTAATATTGTTTTATCGAAATGAGAAATAGCAGAGACCACATGAAAAATGTATTGATACTTGGTGCAAACGGTCAAATTGCACAATGGGTGGTTAAGTTTTTAGCGAATAAAAACGACATAAAACTGACACTGTTTGTTCGTGACGCAAATAAAATCAATGTTAAAAATATACATAATGCTCAAGTCATTGTTGGTGATGTTTTAAATATGCAGCAGCTCACCGATGCGATAAAAGGTCAGGACATTGTCTATGCCAATCTTGCAGGTGAAATGGAACAACAAACTCAAAATATTATTCAGGCAATGAACAAAAATGAAGTGAAAAGACTCATTTCCATCAATTCATTAGGTATTTATAACGAAATTTCAGGCAAATTTGGTGAATGGAATGAGCGTGAAATTGGTCAATATTTACCGCCTTACCGTCAATCTGCTGATCTGATAGAAGCCTCTGACTTGGACTATACCATTTTACGTGCAGCGTGGTTGATGGACGAAAACGAAGTGGATTTTGAAACAACAGAAAAAGGTGAAGCTTTTCAAGGAACAGTCGTCTCCCGTAAAAGCGTTGCACAGTTAGTTACTGAAATCATTGATCATCCTACATTTCACAGCAGAAAAAATTTAGGCGTGAATAAACCGCATACAGATGCAGATAAACCGTACTTCATGTAATACCCGCTTATTTCAAAAGGATACAAAAATGAAAAGTGTAAAAGTAAAAGCGCCCTATTGGGAAATCGCAGCAAACCTATATTTCCCTGAAAATTTTGATGAAAATCAGAAATACCCAGCCATTATTTCAGGTCATCCAATTGGAAGTTGTAAAGAACAAACATCTGGCAATGTTTATGGTGAAGCCTTAGCCAAAGCAGGTTTTGTTGTCATCGCATTTGATGCCAGTTTTCAGGGTGAAAGTGGTGGTGAACCAAGTTCGACTGAAAACCCCACTTTACGTGTTGAGGATTTCCGCCTCGTCACAGATTATTTAGTGACTCAAAATTTTGTCGATGAAAACCGTATTGGCGTTTTAGGGATCTGCGGTGGCGGTGGTTATGCTTTAAATGTTGCAATGACGGAGAAACGTATTAAAGCTGTCGGCACAATCGATGCAGTAAATTTTGGACGCTTATCCCGAGAAGCGTTTAGTGGCTGGAATCCACTTGAAAAGTTGGAATTGATTGCTCAACAACGTACCGCAGAAGCACGTGGCGAAGCGAAACGAGTCGATGACTTATTGCCAAATTCAGTTTCAGAAGCACAGGCAGCAGGATTGACGGATATTGATGTTTTGGAAGCGACTGATTATTACAAATCTGAACGTGGTCAAAAACCAAATGGTGTGGCTAAAACATTGTTTTCACAATCCGCAGTTTCTATCGGTTGGGATGCTTTTCATTTAGCAGAAGTCTTATTGACTCAACCTCTGATGCTCATTACAGGTGATAAGGTGGGTGGGTTTGGATCTTATCGTGACTCACTTGAAATTTATGGTCGTGCACGTTCTGAGAAGAAAGAGTTACTGGTTGTTGAAGGTTGGTCTCACTATGATCTTTATGACAAACCTGAACCTGTGCAAAAAGCGTTAGCTAAATTGATCCCTTTTTATCAAGAAAACCTTTAATTCAATTAGTGAGATAAATACTATGCAAACAGTTACTTTTTTAAATAAAAATGGTCAGGATATTAGCATTGCTGCCAATATTCATTTCCCTGAAAATTTTAGTGAAAATCAGAAATATCCAACGATTGTTGTTGCTCACCCGGGTGGTGGTGTTAAAGAACAGACTGCAGGTTTGTATGCTTCTAAATTAGCTCAACAAGGCTTTGTTGCAATCGCTTTTGATGCGTCATACCAAGGTGCAAGCACAGGATTACCACGTCAATTAGAAAACCCTTATATCCGTACAGAAGATATCAGTGCAGTGATTGATTATTCAACAACGCTAACTTATGTCGATCACGATCGTATTGGTGCAATGGGTATCTGTGCTGGTGCAGGTTATACAGCGAATGCAGCAATCAATGACAGACGAATCAAAGCGATTGGAACAGTAAGTGCTGTCAATATTGGTTCAATGTTCCGTAATGGCTGGGAAAATACTGTAAAAGATGCCGATGCAATCCCTTACATTCAGGCCGGCTCGGATGCACGTACTGCCGATGCAAATAATCATGAATTTGCAACAATTCCTTTAGCTCCGTTAAATGAAGCAGATGCACCTAATGAAGAGCTTCGTCAAGCTTGGGAATATTACCATACGCCACGTGCAGAACATCCTAACTCACCCGGAGTCGCAACAGCACGTAGCTTAACGCAGATTATTACTTATGATGCCTATAACAAAGCTGAAGCTTTCTTAACTCAGCCTCTAATTGCGATTGCAGGAAGTGTTGCAGGGAGTAAGTGGATGAGTGAAGACTTAGTGAATCGTGCTGCAAGTACAAAAAAATCACTCTATATCGTTGAAGGTTCAAATCACATGGAACTTTACGATGTTCCCAAATATGTGGATGAAGCGGCTCAAGTTCTTAGTCAGTTTTTTAACGAAAATATTTAAGTCGAAATAATATATAGAATCTCTAAAAATACGATGAAATTTTTAGAGATTCTAACATCCATTTAACATAATGGGCGTTATGCAAAATTTTTTTATATTTTTATTTAAAATCAAGTATTTAGCAAGATTGCAACTATTTATTAAAAAGCCAATTTCAAAAATTGGCTTTTTAAAATCTATCAACTTTAATGTCTGATTAAACCATCAAACAATCACATTCAACGTCACATCAATATTGCCACGTGTTGCATTTGAGTATGGGCAAACAATATGCGCAGCATCCACCAGTTTTTGTGCTTCTGCTTGTTCCAAACCTTCCAAATGAATATTTAAAGTCACCTGAATACCAAAACCTGTTGGGATTGGACCGATACCAACATCACCCTCAATATAAGCATCAGGCGTGATTTTTAAATGATCACGGTTGGCAACAAACTTCATTGCCCCTAAAAAACATGCCGAATAACCCGCAGCAAAAAGCTGTTCAGGATTGGTTCCACCACCTGCACCGCCCATTTCTGTAGGTACTGCAAGTTTTACATTTAAAATATTATCTGAGGAAGTGGCACGACCATCACGACCGCCTGTGGCTTTTGCATGTGCGGTATAAACAACTTTTTCTAAAGACATAGTAAATCCCTGTGTATTTTATTTGAACCATTATCCTGTCTGAAAGTGAGAAAAGAATAAGCAGTGTTTTTGTAAATTTATCAGAGATTGAAAAGTGAGATGCAATATAAAATGATGTTCAGTATTGCACTAGAATACGATGTTGCATCAAAGGCATAGATGCACGAATGGCTTCCTGCTCTGTTAAATCAAACGGTACAGTCAAAAGCTGTGCACCTTCTTGATTGGTGATCTCTAAAATCTGACCACGACTATTGCTTGCACCTGCATGTCCCCAAGTCTGACGTTTTTCACCATGCCAACCTTGTTGCGCTGCACCTAAAACCTGACATTGACTATCCATAGCTCGGGCTTGAAGCAATAACTGCCAATGCATTTCGCCAGTGGTATAGGTAAAAGCCGCAGGCGCAGTCAAAATATTGGCACCTTGAGATCTCAGGCTTAAAGCAAGTTCAGGAAAACGCAAGTCATAACAGACCATCAAGCCGATATTGCCAAAAGGGGTTTTCGCCACAACTACATCTGTACCAGGTTCAAAGAATTTTGACTCTTGATAGCCCCCCACCGAATCACCAACTTGCACATCAAACAAATGAATTTTGTCATAACGTGCTTCAGTCCGTTCAGGGCTGATACACAAGCTTACTGTACGAACCCGACCATCTGAAATCTTTGAACCATCAGGGCGAAAAGGGCAAGGCAATGTACCTGCAACAATCCAGATTTGATACTGAGCAGCAAGATGCTCTAAACGCTGTTGAAATTCTTCAAAGCGTTCGGCTGTTTCACGCTGTTTACCCGCAGCAAAACAGACAAAGTTTTCAGGAAATACAATTAAAGAAGCACCATTGGCTTTACTTTGTTGGATCAATGACTCAATCACACTGAAATTTGCTTCAATGTCATTTTGAGAATTCATTTGAACAACAGAAAGTAAAGTCATCGTTTTTCCTTAATTAGACTTATTTTAAAACTTAGATGTTATGTTGAGGCTCAGAATTTAGCACACATTGCATATCGTCTTTTTGTTTCTCAAGTTGCTTCACTAACGGCTCAAACATATTTTGATTATTTTCATTGAGTTTCATTAATGTTTTATGTGCATCTAAAACAGTATGTAGCATTGTATTGTGATTGATATTGTCATCTAACAAAGCTTGTGTGCATACATTTGGGTCACCACAATAATTTAAGATGACAAAAACCTGCCCTAAGCCCATGCTATTGGCTAGAGTGGTGATATCAGGATTTGTAGATAACATGACCGCTTGGATGTGATGGACTTGTTTGAGCTTTAAGCCCAACTTCGCCAATACACCTAAAACTGTGCTGTCTATAAAGCTGGTTTGGGTCAAATCAACAATAGCGCCAACGACGTTTTCTTGCTGTTCGATCCTTGCCAAAAGTTTGTCTAAGCTTATGCAAGACTGGGCGCGTACTTCACCAATAAGTTTGAAAATATGCGTTCCATTCAAGCTTGCATATTCAACATGACCTGTTGACATATAAATGCCATTTGCAGAGAAGGATAGGAAAATTATCACATAGCGCAACTTTATACTCAAGTATTCTTGAGTTAGAGAATAGTCTATATTTAACTAAGTATATGAATATTAGATTAATTCATTCTTCTTAAACTGAGAATAGCAATATCATCAGCAACATGATTCGGTGCTTGGAATGATTGATTTTGCAAATGATAGACCAATTGTGAGAACTGTTCGTTTAATCCGCCATCATAAGGTTCAAGTGCACCATCAGAACAAATAATAAACCGAGCATGTCGATTGAGAACAAATTGAAACTCTTCAACTTCGAGGTCTTCTGTTAAACCTAGAGGAAAACTACTGGTGTTTAAAACGCGAGGTGCTTGGTTCGGCTCAAAAATAATAGGAGGAGGATAATGCCCAGCACTTGACCACTTCAGCACATGTGTTTCTAAATTTAGAACGCCTGCAATCATGGTGATATGTTTTTCAATATTTTCCTGAACTAACATCCCATTCAATTTTTTAATTAATTCTCTTGGGGTTTTTGAGCGACCATGAAATGCTGCCATCCATGAAGTGAGCAAAGAGCTTGTCACACCATGTCCCGAAACATCAGCTAAATAAAAAATAATTTCTTTATCGCTTATTTTCCAATAATCATACCAATCGCCAGATAAATAAGCTGAAGGTTTAAATAATGTTTCAACTTTATAATTTTGCAGTTCAATAGGATTAGGAAGTAATTTTTTTTGTAATTCGGCAGCAGAAGGTAAGTCACGACTGTCCTGATTACGTTTATATTGTGCATCTATTTTTAATAATGAATGTTCAGGATGTGCAGGTAGACGTGTCCAGATCCAGCCCGCTAAAGCACCTAATTCCCATGCTTGTGATAATGCTGTGCCTTCATTTTCAAACGCTATCACAACAGTAGGCAAATTCCACTGATGTTGTAAATAATCTTGTACATCAGCAATTGCAATAATTGTTGGATCATACAGGTTAATATCTTCAATGTTGATCATTTGCAGACTCGGAAGATTATTTAGTACTTGGTCTAAATTCGGTATTGTGCGAGTGGGCTGAATGAAATACATAAAGTTAATTAATGATCCTGAAACTAAAATGATAAAGCTAAATCTATGTTAGACGATGTAAAATAGATAGCCAAGTAGTGTAGGCATCCACAAAGTAATGCCAACACAAAATAAGTTTTACAAAATATTTTCAATTATATTGCGATTATTGCGTTGAATCAGGGTCTTCAGTACTTTCATCATCTACAAATGAAATTGCTTCAGCACCTAAACCTTTTTTCTGAGCGATGTTATAACCTTGACGTTGTAAATAAATATCACGAATCGCAGCATATCTATCACCTTGTAAAGCACCTTCAAACTCTAACAAGCGTGAACGGGCATTAATACCCCCCATGAAGCGATTTCCCCAGATATACCCTGACTGATCTGCATTATCTACTGTATAAGTCAGTGGGTTTGCATAACTTTCAGCAACATAATCTAAAGAATTACGTAAAGTGCTTGGTCCAAAAAGTGGCAACATTAAATAAGGACCACTTGGAACACCATAATAACCCAAAGTTGTTCCTAAGCTTTCATCTTCATTAGGTAGACCTAAACGTTTTGCTGGATCTGCTAAACCTAAAGAAGTTACTGTATTAATGGTAAAGCGCCCTAAAGTTTTAGCTGCACGACTAAAACGACCTTGTGCAAGTTGATTCACAGCATTCCAAGGTTCACTTAAATTTTTACGAAATGAACTGTAAGAACCCCGAACATCTTCAGGTACTTTTGCTACATACTGTACAGCTAAAGGACGAGCAACGTTACGATCTAACATATCATTAAATGCAAAAATTTCACGATTCAAAGGTTGTAGAGGATCTTTTACATCATCTGCTTGAGCAGCATTAGCATTTACCTTCAAATTTTCAACTTTAATATTTTTTAATTCTTTTAAAGCATCAAGACGAGGGTGTTTACTTTCAGCACCTGTAGCTTCAACTTCAGCATTTATTGCAGCTACTTGACTGACTTCAGTATTTTGATCAAGAGAATTAGTAGACGTAGTCTCTACATCTTGTTCAGCAAATACATGAGAGGTCAAACCTATGGTTAGCATGCTTAGCCATAAAAATTTTAAACGATGCATATAAGTCCTTAACGAAATCAATAAAAGCAAAATTGTTTATGGGGCAACAACTAGTTTCATCATTTATTTTATTCTAACAGTTGCTCCTTGACATGTATTAAATCAAATTTGGATAAAAAATGTAAAAAACTTACTTAAAATGACTAAAAAAAGATCACTTGATAAATGAAATTAGAAAACTTTAAAAAAAGGGGTTGCGTCTCATATGAAATGCTGTAGAATGCACATCCATCGGCGGTGATGAAGATTAAAACTTCTGATAAAACAATGACTTGGTTGAATTGATTGAGTTGGGTTTTAGAGGGGAGGGTTAAAAATAATTTTCATTATTGGTTGACTTTCTAGAGATAGAGAGTAATATAGCCGACCTAGCTTGCTGCTGACGAAGCAGTAAGAAGATCATTAAGAGATTATGAAGAACAACTTGTGTGGATTTTTACTGGTTGATTGATCGAAATTATTTTCATTGATTGAT
>NZ_JACAIJ010000019.1:0-70769 GCF_030325485.1 Acinetobacter sp. R933-2 | reverse complement strand
GGTTACCCATGTGAGAGTAAGTCATCGCCAGCTTTTAAATCTAAAAGCCCCCTCAAAGCGAGGGGGCTTTTTTTATGGGGGAAGGAAAGGGAAATAAATTAAAATAATATATAGATAAATGATGCAGAGCATTATACTATTTTTTCTAAATACACTTGATGCGTATCATCATTTAAAATTAGATTATATTTTTTATGAGATTGATGTTGTGCAACACAAAGTTCACCAATAAAAAATAATTCATAGCCAAGATTAGTGGTTAGATATTTAATTAATTTCTCTTTTTTAGTTTTTTGTTTTTCCATATAGTCACCCCATATCTCAAGAAAAATAGGTGGATAATTACTCTGTTTTAACCACTTTTTTGCCCCTTTAATGACATCAAGTTCCATGCCTTCGACATCAATTTTAATAAGATCTGCAAAGGGTAATGCTAAATGATCTATTTTTTGTAAATTGACAGATTCATATTGTTTATTATGATGATAAGCAAAGTGATGTTCAGCTTGTTCAGCTCGGATTTTGGCATCTAAAGAGAGAGCTCCAACATTATTTTCTGTATGTAAATCTAAGATGGGTACTTCAATCGTGCCTTGTTTATTTCCAATCGCTAGGTGATAAGCATGACAAGTTTGTGTGAGATGATTGGCAAAAATATTTCCACAGAGTTGATAAAATACTCCTCGTTGTGCTTCGAAACTATGTACAACGCCTTGCCGTGATTGAATAAGTTTAGCAATTGGAATAGAAATAGCACCTAAATTTGCACCAATATCAATAAATACAGGTTCATCTATATCTCTTAAAAAATGTTCTGATAAAATTAAAGTAAATTGATCCCAATATTGTCCTTTTTTGATTTGTGTGCTGATTAAATCAGGTCCTGCAGTCAGTAAAAATTGTAAATTTTCTACAGGATATAATTTTACATTCAATGAATGTTTGTTTTGTTGTTCTAAATTATTTTCCATCTATTTTATTCCAAATGAAAAAAAAGAATTGCGATGTGTTTGTTTAAAATACAATGTGATAGATACATAATGCAATCTTTATTCAAGTAATTTCATTACATCTTCTTCAGTTAATTTTACTTCATGTTCATGGTCAGTGCTGAGAATTGACTGGGTTAATTGGGCTTTATTTTTCTGCAAAGCTAAAATTTTTTCTTCTATACTTTGATTTGTAATTAATTTATAAACAAACACAGGTTTATCTTGACCAATTCGCCAAGCTCGGTCAGATGCCTGATCTTCAGCCGCAGGATTCCACCATGGATCATAATGAATCACAGTATCGGCTGCTGTGAGATTTAAACCCACCCCTCCAGCTTTTAAACTGATTAAAAATACAGGGATATCACCAGATTGAAATGCAGTGATCACCTCATCTCGTTTTTTAGTTTTTCCAGTTAACTTAACATGCTTGATTTTTAAAGTAGTGAGTTGATTTTCAATAAGTTGTAGCATGGTGGTAAATTGTGAAAAAACTAAAATTTTACGCCCTTCTTCGACCATATTGGTAATCATTTCAATGAGTTGATCTAGTTTTGCTGATGGAATATTTTCATCTTTAAGATAGTCTAACTTTAATAAATGAGGGTGACAGCAGATTTGTCTGAGTTTTAATAGTGCACTTAAAATTTGAATTTGACTACGTTTAAAGCCTTGAGCCGCGATGAGTTCACGAATATCTTTTTGCATGGTTGCACGAACAGCTTCATATAGTTTTGACTGCTGTTCATTCATATCAATATTTACTTCAATCGTCGTTTTTTCTGGCAGCTCTTTAGCAACATCAGTTTTTAAACGGCGTAACATAAAAGGTTTAATACGAGAAACTAAGCGATTTTTGATTATTGTATCGCCTTCTTTTTCAATGGGCGTGCGGTATTTCTTATTAAATACGTCTTGTGTATATAAAAAACCTGGCATTAAAAAGTGGAATAATGACCAAAGTTCACCTAAATGGTTTTCTATCGGTGTACCTGTTAAACAGAGGCGATGCTGAGCTTGAATTTGTCTTGCCACTTGAGCCGCTTTTGCTCGTGGGTTTTTGATATTTTGTGCTTCGTCTAAAATAAGAATATGATATTGATATTTCAGGATATATTCTTCATCACGTCCTAAAAGTGGGTAGGTACTGAGAATAAGATCTGCATCTGGAATATTTTCGAAATGTTCAAGACGATTTTGACCTTGTAAGATTAAAACCTTTAATTCAGGTGCAAATTTTTCTGCTTCTTTGCGCCAGTTTTGCATTAATGATGTCGGTGCAATAATTAAAGCAGGATGTTGATCAAGTCTTCCCGCTTGTTTTTCGATCAACAAATGTGCCAATGTCTGTGCAGTTTTTCCTAAACCCATATCATCAGCAAGAATACCGCCGTGGTTGGTTTCACGTAAAAATTGTAACCAACCTAAGCCCTGTTGTTGATAAGGACGTAATTCACCTTGAAAGCCTTGAGGTGTTGCAATTTGTTGTTGGTAGCATTGATTGAGTTTATGAGCAAATTGGTATAAAGGTTCTGAAGTTTGCCATGGCATACCTAAAGTATGCTGTAAATCAATGAGTTGTGCTGCATCATAGCGATCAAATCCTGCTGAATCAGGATGTTGCAAGATCTCTTTAAGATAAATAAAAATAGGTTTAATTTCTTGTACTTTTAAGGTCAATTGTGGTTTTTGATCACCTAAATTTACGATAAAGTAGCCATCATCTTCTAATTCTTCAATGAATTCAGGATCTAACATAATTGGCATTTTAGACACAAGATATGCTAAAAGTTGGATGACATCATATGTATTGCCATCAAGGTCTTGAACCGTTGCACCGACTTCAAACCAGTTTTGTTTTTTTGTCGATTCGATTAAATTTAATTGAAAATTTTGTGTCGCTAATAATTGAAATAAGCTGTCAGGTGTATGTTCAACTTTCCATCCTAATTGTTCAATTTTATTTTCAGGAATCAGGTGATGAATCCAATCTTTTGGATCAGCACAAATGATTGAGTTTTCAGTCGTTGTGTCAAAGGCAGGACGCTTGTTTTTATTGATTTGTGTGAGCCATTGAAAAGAGGGAATTAATTTTTTTAAAGATTCAACTTGTTGTTTTTCAAATTTTAAATCACGTTGTTGTTTGACTGCTTTGTCATTCAAAATTTGAATGATATATTCCTCAGTGACTCCAGCTTTGATTCGTCCTGATGGATATTCAAATTCAATTTCAGCAATGGCATAGTGATGCATGTGGGTTAAACGATGATATTGTGGAAATCCACCAAAACGTATAATTGGAACGGGTTGTCCTGTGATGGTTTCGATATTTTGTGCCAAATGTGCTTGTGGTAGGTCTTCAAAAATCGAATAAGGCTGAATGACTTGTTCAAACTCAGCTAAAAGATCCGCAGGAAGTTGCGGCATATTGATTAATTCTTTAATCATTTCACTTGAATAAGAAGACTCTAATATGCCGACTTGATTTTTTAAAGTATCAAGGTAACTTAAAGGATGTGAATGAATAATATAAATATTTTGGTTGTGCTCAGTTGTTAATCTTTGATGATTTTGATCAAAAAATTGTGCCTTTAATTTTTCAGTCTGTTGTTTAGGGTGTGAATACCAATCAAACTCAAGTTGATAAAGTTCATCTGACCAGACTAAAGCAGGATTCTGAGTATTTAAATTATAACAAACACCTTTTTGAACCACCATTTTGAGTTGTTCTTGGTAGATACCTGAAATGTCCCATGTTGAAGGATAGTTGTAGCTACTTGTGTTATTGAAGTTTAATTTTGCAAAAAAATAGAGATGATTAAAAATATTTTTGTCTTCATTGGAGACTTTTAAGCGACCATTCGGCACATTGTCATAACTGGTATAGTGTTCAGTTTTACTGATATGACCATCTTTGGTACGACGTGCTTTATTGACAATTAATTGTAATTTTTTTGAGTTTTTCTTTGGCTCAAAAACATAAACTAATTGTGGCAATGTTGCTGTTTTTTTTGATTTTTCTATAGCCAATTGCTGACGAAATTGTTCTAACCATGCTTTGGCTGTGTAATGTGTAGCATGATTTTTCTGCGCTTGGTTTGCATGATTATTTGTTTGTTTGTTTAGTGTTTTTTGATATTGATGATCGTAATAATAACGTGCTAATGCTGCCGCATGTTTACAATTAAAACCGACAGGGCAACTACATTCGTTATCTGTAATTTTATTGGTGCTTAGGTCAATACGAATAAAAGTGTCATACCAATCTGTACCTTTAATTTGAGTTTCAATCTCCAAATAATTATTTTCAAGATGTGTATCTAAATTTGCCAATTCAATTTTTTTCACATAATTTAAACTGCGTTGAATGGTTGCAGTACTAAAGTGAGATAAAAATTGAGATAGTGTGATCATCAGTACATCATATAAAAACAAATAACCTGAGATTGTAATCGTATTTTATTGAATAAAAAATAAATATTTTACGTAGAGCTGGAGTAATCTTGGCTAAAACATTCATATTGAAAAAGCTAACTTGGACATTTTCGCAACTTAAAAATATTCAAAATCTGTCAAGATAAGTCTTTGAAGATAAAATAAGGATATTGATTATAATGACGCCTAATCCAGTTTATTACACAGAACAACATTTCGCATTTGCAGATTCAGTTCGTAAATTTGTTCAAAATGAACTTATGACGCATATTCATGAATGGGAAGAAGCCGAAACTTTTCCACGTGAACTTTATAAAAAAGCAGCTGATATTGGATTACTTGGATTAGGATTTGATGAAAATTATGGTGGTATTGCAGAGACAGATGCATTTCATGTTTTATTATCCTCGATTGAATTAGCAAAAACAGGTTCAGGTGGTTTGTGCGCATCATTGCTTTCACACTCCATTGGTGCACCACCGATTAATCATTTTGCATCTGCTGAAATTAAAGAAACTGTTTTAACGAAAATATTGACAGGTGAAAAAATTTCTGCTTTAGCAATTACAGAACCCACTGGCGGCTCAGATGTCGCAGCATTAAAAACCAAAGCTGTTCGGGATGGAGATGATTATATTGTCAGTGGGGAAAAGACCTTTATTACTTCGGGAATGCGAGCAGATTATTATACGGTTGCAGTGCGTACTGACCCCGATGCCAAAGGTCCGAATGGTATTTCCATGTTATTGATTGATGCGCATAGTGAAGGGATCAGCAAATCTAAACTTGATAAAATGGGCTGGTGGGCTTCAGATACCGCACATTTACATTTTGACCATGTCCGTGTCCCTGCAAAAAATTTGTTGGGTGCTGAAAATATGGGCTTTCTTGTGATTATGAATAATTTCAACATGGAACGTTTTTTTCTTGCAGCCAGTAGTTATGGTTTTGCTTTGACCTGTTATGAAGAAGCTTTAGAATGGGCAAAAGAGCGTAAGACTTTTGGCAAACGCTTGGTCGATCATCAAGTGGTTCGTCATAAGCTGGTGGATATGGCAACTCGATTGACCACGACACGTACTTTACTTGAAGATACAGCTTATCGTTTGGGGCGACCTGAATTGCAAGGCAATGAACTGATTGCGCAAATTTGTATGCTGAAAAATGTTGCAACACAAACCATGCAGTTTTGTGCAGATGCAGCAGTGCAAACACTGGGTGGAATGGGCTTTATGCGTGGTACAAAATCTGAGCGTATTTACCGTGATGTCAAAGTAAATATGATCGGTGGTGGCGCTGAAGAAATTATGAAAGACCTTGCGAGCCGTCAGTTAGGGTACTAGTTTGCTTGAAGCTTTAAAATCAATGCGGTGAAAATTTTCACCGCATTTCATATGTGATATTAAAAAATATTTAATTGAGTGTTGCTAGTTCTTCTAATGTCACCTGATGAATTTCAAAAATTGGTTCTTTCAGCAAAGCATTGAGTGATTTGATCCAATTAAATGAGTCTTGGTCAGTAAAACTTTTGACTTTTAATTGTTGATTTTCATAACTAAGCCAAAAATTGTCATGAATGAGTTGTTGTAATAATGTGGGTGAATCACTCAGCTCTTCTAATGAACCATTCAACTCAAGTTTTAAATCACCAAAAAATTCGTTAATGGTTTGTTCTTTCCAATAATCTTCAACATAGTTTTTATCATCAAATAAAAATAGTTCATTTTGACCTGTTAAGAGTACGGATTCTTCAGGTGTAGAGGCATATACATAGCTTTGGGTTGCTGGGTTAAAAAGTACGTAATTCGGTAATGAATCATCAATTTCGATGAGCTGATAATGCAAAATACCTGAAAGTTTAGCAAACTCAAAAGCATCATCTTCATTCATTTCGGGAATTGATTCACCATCAAATTCTTCGCCCGTTTTTTCTAAGATAAAGGCTTCAATGGCTTCATATTGTTGGTCATCACCTTCGCCATTTGCAATGGAAAAATTATAGTAATCATCTTGATATAAGGCACGTACAATCAACTTTTTGTACTGCTGTTCGGCTTCAGTTTTGTCACTATAAACTGCTTTAATTGCCCCTTGCATTGCCCAATCAAGCACATACCATTCATCATTATAGCCGAATGATTGATGGCGAATCACATATTTGTTATTACTCATCTTCTTCTCCATTGCTGATTTTATTGAGTTGTTCTAAGGTAATTTGTCTAACTTCAAAAATCGGTTGTTTTAATAATGCATTGAGTGCTTTTAATTCGGTAAAGTGAAGGTCATCCCAGTCAATATTTACAATACTGTTTCGATCTTCTGCATATACAATATTTGGGGTATTCGTCGCTAAAGTTTTTAGTATTTCAGGGCTATCGCTGATTTGGTCTAAAGTTTTATCAAAAATATGAACGTTAAAATCATATTCAAAAAGACTCAGTTCAAAATTTTCAAGCGTACTAAAATTTTCATCTGTACTATCAAAAGTATTGTTATATTCTCCTTTGAGATAATCATTTTGTGTATTTGACCAAAGAATATAAATCGGTTGATTATCTTCAAATTCAAGCAATTGATACCATAAAATACCTGAAAGCTTGGCAAATTTAAAAGCATCATCCTCACTCATTGGAGGGAGGGTTTCAAACTCGTCAATGTCATCTAAATTTTCATCTTCTTCAAGTTCAACTTCTATATTGTTTTCTACAATAAATTCATAAGCTTGCTGTGCAATTTCAGTATCACCATTATATTCGTATAAGCTATCTTGTTGATATAAAGCTTCTACAATCAGCGTTTTATAGGCTTGTTCAGCTTCTTGCTTATTGTCATAGATGGCTTGAATATGTCCAAGCTCAGTATTATAAGTACTGAAATATTCATCATTGTAGCTAAAGTTATTTTGGCGAATAACGTATTTAGTGGTCATGTTACTCTTCCTCAAAGCGAAATGGTTGTGGGTCGGTTAAATTAAGTGGTTTTTCGAGTTGATATATTTCTTCTAGTGTTAAGTTACGAATTTCTTTAAGAATAGGGTGTTTTAAAAAGGGATTAATGAGTGCAATATCTTTGAGTTTTATGATGAGCTCAGTGTCGTAATATTTGAGATCAGGATGATTTTCGATTAGATTTTTCAATAATAGTGGGCTATCACTTAGTTCTTCTAAACGACCTCTTAAGGTAATACTATGCTCAAAAGCTGTATCAGTAGAGGGAGAGACCTCGGCAAGCAAAGGATCATTGTCGATAAAATTGGCAGTAATAAATTCGTTACTTTTTAAGTCGTAATCTGCTGTACATGCATTAGATTCATATTGTTGTTGT
Organism: Acinetobacter sp. R933-2; assembly: GCF_030325485.1. Lineage (NCBI taxonomy): Bacteria > Pseudomonadati > Pseudomonadota > Gammaproteobacteria > Moraxellales > Moraxellaceae > Acinetobacter > Acinetobacter sp. R933-2. The sequence continues at coordinate 63,018 of NZ_JACAIJ010000019.1, read as the reverse complement.
GAAAGGTCAAAAACAACCTGCTGTTTTAAGGCTTTAGGGTATTCATATAGTCCATATACATGGCAGTTTAATTGTTGAATAATATCAAAAAGTTCATCGACAGATTTTTGAGCTAAAAGAGATTGCTGACCGTGATATTCCTCAGTGGCATATTCGCAATACATGATGTTTTCAAAGTTAGCTAAATGACTAAAGTCATATTCTCGTTGCTTCCACGCTTGAATGGCATGTTCTTTCTCCGTAAATATATCGGTTATATGACCGATATGATCGGTGTGGTTTAACATCGGCTGATACCATTCATCGGTATACCAAAAAGATAAATGACGAATTATATAAATTTTGTCTTGCTGAAACATGGCATTTTCCTGTTAAGCAATTTTTGTTTTCAATTCTTGAAGTTTTAATGCACTTGGTGGAACAACCGTGCCATTGTCCATCCACAGTTCAAAACGCATCGGATTGAAAAACATGGCAGGGCTGATATCAAACTCGATGAACTTGGCTTCACTTTTGCCCATCATGGGTAAAATAGTGTTAATAAACCAACTGTTATGTGTGATCAGTAAAGACTTGAGCTGACCTGTCACTGACAAGGGTGAAAGTAGAGTGGCTGAAAGTTTTGGGTCATCAATGACTTCGGTATGGAATTTTTCTAAGCGTTTGGCTAAACCTTCGGTTGGAATATCTTGCATTGCTGCCACAAAATCGCCCAAAGTTGGAATAAAGCGATGATGAAAATCCACCAATAAATGATCTTTTTCACAAAGGTCTTTGACTTCAATACTTGAGCCTGCACTGTTTTGAAAATGATGACCAAAAATTGGAATAATGACTTCTTGCACACCCCAAAAAGTATGCAAAATTCGATGGCGGTTGTCGGTACAGAGCATTTTAGTGCTGTCGATTAAGGCGTGAATGTCGATATAATCTTCGAGTTCGCCACCCCTGCGTTTTTGTGAAATTTGAGCATGTTGTACTGGATTCATTGTTTTAGTTTAATTGTTTTAAAGTCAGTAGATTAGCAAAAATGAATGACAATAAAAATAACTTTTAAATCGGCTGCGTTAAGTCATGTCGTTTAGTTTTTTATTTAGATCGTTCCGTTAATTCGATGATATGTCGATCATGATTCATAATGACTGCTCGAAAGCCAAATGAAGTGAGTTGAGGCTGTAATATTATTTTTTCAATATCAATCATATTTTTCAGTAATTCAACTAAGTTTTCAACGTGAAAACCTAATCTTATATTTTGCGTTAAATTGCTTAGATCAGTGGCGGCAGGATATATTTCAAAAACGAGTCCATTCATCATACAAGAATAATGTTGAGGTCCTTTTCCATGTTGTTCTGTTTGGAATTCAAGTCCAAATTGGCGATAAAAATTTTTAGATCGTTCGATATTTTCTACTTTTAGAACGATGAGATTGATAAGCATAGGTATACTCGTTAATTGGGTTCAATGATCTTATTCATTTTACCTCATCACCATTTCCCAAACCATTTCCGTCAATTGCTCCAAAGAAATTTTGCCATTGGGGTTATACCACGTCACCGTCCATGCAATCGCACCACCGAGTAAACGTCGCCAAATAAAAGCATCATGCTGAATTTTATTTTGTAGGCGTAATTGTTCAATGACATTAAGCCAAATTTGCTCATAATCATGACGCAGTTTCAACAATTCATCCTGACGTTCTTTTGACAGCGCAAACCATTCATAGACCAAAACCGCCATTGCCGAACCTGTGTCGCCTGTAATGGAGGTCAATTCTGCTTTGATTAAATGCTTCAATTGTTGCTCAGCATCCTCTGATTGTGCAGTGGCATCCAACAAACGAGCATGGTTATAAATGATGGTTTCGTGCATCACATTGGCAAGAATATCATCCTTACTTTTAAAATGATGAAACAAACTACCCGACTGAATCCCAATAAAATTTGCCAACTCACGCACTGTGGTTTTTTCATAACCTTGCTTATGAAACAAATAGGCAGCGCCTTGTAATAAACGCCCACGAGCACTTGCATCGAAGCAGGCAATCGGTTGAATTTCATTTATGGAGCAGGCAATCATTGGTATTTTTTCCAAATAAATGAATGATTTATGATTTTTTATAGCAAAATAAACACATTTGCCAATTCAGCATAACATTTTGTACTTTACAAACCAAGCGCTTGCTTGGTAGATTGGAGTATAAATTTTATTCACAACAATGAAAACAATCGAGCTGTGGAAAGGGTGCGAAAATGGAAGATCAACGTATAGTCAAAATTGGATGTGCTTCTGGTTTTTGGGGAGATACCAATACCGCCGCATTCCAATTGGTGCATTTATCCGATATCAATTATTTAGTCTTTGATTATCTTTCAGAAATTACCATGTCCATTATGGCAAAAGCCATGATGACCAATCCTGAACATGGCTATGCGCTCGATTTTGTCAGTCGTGTCATGACGCCATTGCTGAAAAAAATCAGTGATAAAAAAATTAAAGTGATCAGCAATGCAGGTGGGGTAAATCCATTGGCATGCCGTGATGCTTTACAAAAAGTCATTGAAGCACAGGGTCTGAATTTAAAAGTGGCTGTGGTGTTGGGTGATGACCTGATGTCGAATTTGGCTGAATTGAAGAGCCAAAATATCAAAGAAATGTTTAGTGGTGAGGATCTACCAAGCCATTTGGCAAGTTGTAATGCTTACCTCGGTGCGATTCCCATTCGAGATGCGTTGGCAGCAGGCGCAGATATTGTGATTACAGGGCGTGTGGTCGATTCAGCCGTTGTACTTGCACCTTTGATGCATGAATATCAGTGGTCAGTTGATGATTATGACAAGCTTTCACAAGGTTCATTAGCTGGACATATCATTGAATGCGGTGCGCAATGTACAGGTGGTAATTTCACTGACTGGCGTCTGGTTGAAGGCTTTGACAATATGGGCTTTCCCATTGTAGAAGTCAAAGAAGATGCCTCTTTTATTGTCACGAAACCCAAAGGTACAGGCGGTTTGGTTTCAACCGCAACGGTTGCCGAACAGATTGTTTATGAAATTGGCAATCCGCAAGCTTATTTATTACCTGATGTAAGCTGTGATTTCAGTCAGGTCAAATTAGAACAAGTCGCTGAGCACCGAGTTTTAGTGACGGGAGCGACTGGTCGTGCACCGACACAATCTTATAAAGTGAGTGCGACCTATCCTGATGGTTACCGTGTTTTAGTCAGTTTCTTAATCGCAGGGCGTGAAGCCCCTGAAAAGGCACAAATCATTGCCGATGCCATTTTAACGAAATGTGAACGCGTTTTAGCTTTGCGTTCTGTTCCACCATTTCAAGAAAAATCGGTTGAAATTTTGGGTATAGAAAGTACCTATGGGGCAAATGCACGACATACCGAAAGCCGTGAAGTCGTGGTAAAAATTGCCGTGAAACACATGTTTAAAGAAGCTTGTATGTTCTTTGCTTCGGAAATTGCACAAGCCTCTACAGGCATGGCACCTGCATTGGTAGGGATTGTTGGTGGTCGTCCAAAAGCATCGCCTGTAATTAAACTTTTCTCTTTCCTTGTTGATAAATCCAAGCTGAATGTTGAAATAGACATCAATGGTCAACGTCAAAATGTAGAGATTCCGCAAGGTTTGGCAGATCAATCATTCACACAACTACCCGTTGGTGAGGTAGCGCAATTTACAGGTGATGAGGTTGAAGTGGCATTGGTCGATATTGCCCATGCGCGCAGTGGCGATAAAGGCAATCACAGTAATATCGGTGTCATCGCACGTCAGCCTGAGTTTCTACCGTGGATTCGTGCCAATTTAACTAATGAAAATGTCGCGGAATATATGCAACACGTGCTCAATCCTGAAACCAGTCAAGTGATTCGCTATGAGATTGAAGGTTTTAATGCCTTAAATATTCTTTTGGAAAATGCTTTAGGTGGTGGCGGTATTGCTAGTCTGCGTATTGACCCGCAAGGAAAAGCATTTGCACAACAGTTGTTGGATATGACGGTGAAAGTGCCGAAGGGATTGGTTAAATAAAAGCTCCTTCTCCCTCAGGGATGAGGACTGAAAGTCCGCAAGGGGATGAGGGGAATTCATGAAAAGTCTTTTTGAAATTCCCCCCTCCCTTGCGAAGCAGTGCTTCTCATCCCTCAAAGGTGGAAGAAGTTTTATTAAAACACCTCTCCCTAACCCTCTCCTGAAAGAAGAGGGAACTATGGAAGTCAAAGAAAACACATTGGAAATAACCTCTCCCTGACCCTCTCCTAAGAGGAGAGGGGATTTAAGAAAACACATTGGAAATAAAAAATGCATTATCACTCAATATTTAGATCAGATGCTTTTCAGGACAAAGTCGTTATTGTGACAGGTGGTGGCTCAGGCATCGGGCGTTGTACCGCACATGAGTTGGCGGCATTGGGCGCGCAAGTGGTGATCACAGGTCGCAAGATTGAAAAATTGGAAAAAGTCAGTGCTGAAATCACGGAAGATGGTGGCAAGGTTCATTTCATTGTCTGTGATAATCGTGAAGAGCAACAAGTCAAAGACATGATTGCTGAAGTGATTGAAAAATTTGGCAAGCTCGATGGCTTGGTGAATAACGCAGGCGGTCAATTCCCTTCAAATTTAGAAGGCATCTCGGCAAATGGTTTTGATGCAGTGATCCGTAATAACCTGCATTCAACATTTTACTTAATGAAAGAAGCCTATAACCAATGGATGGCAAAACATGGTGGCAGTATTGTCAATATGGCGGCAGACATGTGGGGCGGAATGCCGGGTATGGGGCACTCAGGTGCGGCACGTTCAGGCGTGGATAATCTGACCAAAACTGCTGCAGTGGAATGGGGGCGTTCCGGCGTTCGAGTCAACTGTGTTGCACCGGGATGGATTGTGTCCTCAGGTATGGACAATTATTCGGGTGATTTTGCCAAATTTATTATTCCAAGTCTTGCTGGTAACGTGCCTTTAAAACGGATGGGCACGGAGTCGGAAATTTCATCAGCAATTGTTTATCTATTGTCAGAAGCTGCGGGTTTTGTTTCGGGGATGACCATTCGCATCGATGGTGCTGCTTCACTCGGTACGCGTATGTATCCACTTGCTGATGCGACTAATAGTGTCTCGTTCAATGGTTTCCATCGTGCCTTTATTCCAGATGTATTGAAGTCACAATTGGAAGAGCAAACACAACACAATAAATCTACAGGGGAAAATTCATGACGATTCTCCAATCTGAAATTGCTGTGGGTAGTGAGCAATTTGAACAGAATAAAGAAGCCTTGCTTGCACAGATTGCAGAAATTCGTGCAGTACAAAATAAAAGTATTGAAAAATCTTATGCAGCAAAGCCGAAGTTTGATAAACGAGGCAAAATCTTACCACATGAACGTGTTCGTCTTATTTTAGATGCAGATTCACCTTTTGTAGAACTATGCGGTTTGGTCGGCTATGGCATGCATGATGATAAAGATGGTTCTGATGCAGGTGGGGGAATTCTTGCAGGAATTGGATTTGTCAGTGGTGTACGCTGTTTAGTCACAGCAAGCAATAGCGCAATTAAAGGTGGCACAATTTCCCCGATGGGTGTCCGTAAAACGCTACGTATCCAAGAAATTGCCATGAAGCAAAAACTTCCTGTCGTGGCTTTAACTGAAAGTGGTGGGGCAAACCTAACCTATGCGGCAGAAGTATTTACTGATGGTGGTAAAACTTTTGCTAATCAAGCACGTATGTCAGCAATGGGTATTCCACAGATTTCTGTGGTACATGGTAATGCTACAGCAGGTGGTGCCTACCAACCGGGTTTATCTGATTATGTGATTTCAGTGCGTAAAAAGACCGAGATGTTTTTAGCTGGACCACCTTTGTTATTGGCTGCAACAGGTGAAGTGGCAAGTGCTGAAGAATTGGGTGGTGCCGAAATGCATGCTCAAGTTGCAGGTACTGCAGAATATTTAGCTGAAAATGATGCTGATGGTTTACGAATCGCTCGTGAAGTTCTTGAGCATTTAAATTGGAAAGAACAAACGTATTCACTGGATGAAAACTATAAAGAACCACGTTACGCCATTGAAGAACTACTGGGCATTATTCCCACTGATCCAAAACAACCTTTAGAGATGAAAGAGATTATTGCCCGTCTGGTCGATGATTCAGACTTTCTCGAGTTTAAACAAGAATACGACTCACATACGGTATGTGGATGGTCAAAAATCGGTGGTTTGAATGTCGGGATCATAACTAACAATGGCCCAATTACCACACAAGGTGCGGCAAAAGCGGCACAATTTATTCATCTTTGTGAGCAGACACAGCGACCGTTATTATTTTTGCATAACACCACAGGTTTTATGGTGGGAACAGATGCGGAGCAGAACGGCATTATTAAACATGGTTCTAAATTGATCCAAGCAGTAACCAATTGTACCGTTCCAAAAGTCTCGATCGTGGCACATGGTTCTTATGGTGCAGGGAACTATGCGATGTGTGGTCGTCCTTTAGATCCAGATTTTATTTTTGCATGGCCAAACTCTCATGTCGCTGTGATGGGTTCTGCACAGGCAGGTAAGGTTCTACGTATTGTGGCTGAAGAAAAGCAAAAAGCTGCGGGCATAGAACCCAATGCACAAATGTTAGATTTTCTAGAACAAAGTACAGCGGTCAAATTAGAGCAGCAATCTACTGCTTTATTTAATACGGCAATGCTGCATGATGATGGCATTATCGACCCACGAGACACACGTAAGGTACTTATTTTTCTATTTAAAACAATTTATGAGTCAAGAGCTCGTCAATTGAATACATCAAAATTTGGCGTATCCAGATTTTAAAAAATCAAAAATTGATCGTTGAAAAACGATCATATGGAACAGTAAAAATAAATTTAGGACAAAACAATGAAATTTACTCCAGAACATGAAGCGCTACGCCGTACCACACGCCAGTTTGTAGAAACTGAATTAAACCCTTATATCCCAACTTGGGAAGCGGAAGGTATTTTTCCGATTCACGATGTATTTAAGAAAATGTCAGATCTGGGTTTATTGGGCATTTGTAAACCTGAAGAAAATGGTGGTTTAGGTTTGGACTATTCCTATAACTTGGTGGTTGCAGAAGAGTTGGGACGAGCAGCATGTGGTGGTGTACCGCTTGCGATTGGTGTACAAACCGATATGGCAACGCCTGCATTGGCACGTTTTGGCAGCAAAGAATTACGAGATGAGTTTCTGACGCCTGCCATTGCAGGTGAGTATGTGGCTTCGATTGCAGTTTCAGAAGTGCATGCAGGTTCAGATGTTGCAGCCATTAAAACTACAGCAAAAAAAGACGGTGATGATTACATCATCAACGGCAGTAAAATGTGGATCACCAATTCATTACAAGCGGATTTCTTCTGCTTACTTGCTAATACATCTGACGACAAACCGCACGTCAATAAATCAATGATTATTGTGCCTGCAAAAAGTGCGGGAATCAGTTTTTCAGAGCCATTAAATAAACTCGGAATGCGCTCTACCACAACCGCACAGGTTTATTTTGACAATGTCCGTGTGCCACAACGTAACTTAGTCGGTGCTGAAGGCATGGGCTTTATGATGCAAATGATGCAGTTTCAGGAAGAACGCATGTGGGCAGCGGCAAATGCGATTGGCGGTTTAGAACATGTGATTAAACAAACCATTGAATATACCAAAGAGCGTACCACATTCGGTCAACCACTGATTAATAACCAATATGTACATTTCCGTTTTGCAGAAATGATGACGGAAGTCGAAGCCTTGCGTGCTTTGACCTATCGTGCCTGTCAGATTCATTTGGAAGGGGGCAATGCCACTGAAATTGCATCTATGGCAAAACTCAAAGCAGGTCGTTTAACTCGTGAAGTTGCTGATAGTTGCTTACAGTTTTGGGGTGGCAATGGCTTTATGTGGGATAACCCTGCTTCGCAACTGTATCGTGATGGTCGTTTAGGTTCAATTGGTGGAGGTGCAGATGAAATCATGCTCGGCATTATTTGTAAATTGATGGATATTTTGCCATCAAAGCGTAAATAAGGAGAATCAGTATGACACTTTCAGCCTCTCTCACTTCACAACAATTTGATGACAGTATTGAACTGGAACAATCAGGCAGTATTTTAACGTTATGGTTAAACCGACCTGAAAGCCGCAATGCCATGAGCTTGAATATGGTCAAAGCCATTCAGCAAGTCTTTAAAAGCATTGAAAATGATCTGTCGATCCGTGCTGTGATTCTGCGTGGTAAAGGAGGACATTTCTGTGCAGGGGGTGACATTAAAGACATGGCGCAACTGCGTGGCGAAGCTGCGAATGTGGGTTCAAACCAACCTTATGCAGATTTTAACCGTCAATTTGGTTATATGATCGAACAGGTGGATCAAGCACCACAAACTGTTGTTGCGGTACTTGAAGGCGCAGTTTTAGGTGGTGGTTTTGGTTTGGCATGTGTGTCAGATGTCGCTATTAGTCTTGCAGATGCAAAATTTGGTTTGCCTGAAACAGGGTTGGGGGTGATTCCTGCACAGATTGCGCCTTTCGTGGTGAAGCGTATTGGTTTGACTCAAGCACGTCGTTTGGCATTATTAGGTAATCGTTTTGATGGAAAAACTGCACTTAAAGTCGGTGTAGTGCATGAAGTTGCAGATCAACTTGAAAGTTTAGAGTTATTATTGGCTGAAACGATTCAGCAAATTAAACGAGCAGCTCCACATGCATCTCGTGCAACCAAAGCCTTATTACACCGTACTTTAAATGAACCTTTACATCGTTTATTGGATGATGCTGCACAGCAATTTGCCAATGCAGTCAGTGGTGAAGAAGGGATGGAGGGCACGATGGCATTTATTCAAAAACGCAATCCAAGTTGGTTTGATGGTGGGTAGGTAATTGCTTTTTGCAATACTAAAAAATTGAATATTGATCACGATGGAAGCTCCGTTTAGGACATTTTTTCTCTTGTGCCATATCTGGTTCAGAGATGGGATTAGGATGAGGGGAATTTTCATATAAATCCTCACCCTCTTGCGCGTAACTACGCTCATCCTTTAAAAAGGAGAGGGGACTTCCATTGTGAATTAAATATTAATCACAAGTTGACTGACTCAAAAAGTCGAATATAAAACCAAGAATAGGGAAAACGAGAATGGCATTTTCAAAAGTATTGGTGGCGAATCGTGGTGAAATTGCTGTTCGCGTGATGAAAACAGCACAAGCAATGGGCTATGAAACTGTAGCGGTGTATTCCGATGCAGACCGTCATGCACGTCATGTACAAGTTGCCGATGAAGCTGTATATATCGGCGCTTCAAAAGTTTCAGAATCTTATTTGTCGATTCAAAATATAATCGACGCCTGTAAAAAAACAGGTGCTGATGCAGTCCATCCGGGTTATGGATTTCTGTCTGAAAATACAGATTTTGCAGCCGCATGTGCTGAAAATGGGATTACCTTCATTGGTCCACCTGCGCCTGCAATTGAACTGATGGGCAGTAAGCGTCTTTCAAAAATCGCGATGATTCAAGCAGGTGTGCCATGCGTCCCCGGTTATGAAGGTGATCAGCAAGAGATTGAATATTTAGAACAACAAGCCAATCAAATTGGTTATCCATTGATGGTCAAAGCCTCGGCAGGCGGTGGCGGACGAGGAATGCGTTTGGTGCAAAGTTCAGCGGATATTGTTGAAGCATTGAAAACAGCACGTTCTGAAGCAGAAAATGCCTTTGGTTCAGGTGAGCTCATTCTTGAGAAAGCGGTGATCGCACCACGTCATGTGGAAATTCAAGTGTTTGGTGATACGCATGGCAATTATGTCTATTTATTTGAACGTGATTGCTCGATTCAACGTCGCCATCAAAAAGTCGTGGAAGAAGCACCGTGTCCTGTCATGACTGAAACTTTACGTCAAAAAATGGGCGAGGCAGCCGTTGCCGCAGCGTGTTCATGTGACTATGTCGGTGCAGGAACAGTTGAGTTTTTACTCGACCAATCAGGTGAATTTTATTTCTTGGAAATGAATACACGTTTGCAAGTAGAACATCCTGTGACTGAGTTAGTAACAGGTTTAGACTTGGTTGAGTGGCAACTCCGTGTTGCGAATGGTGAGAAATTACCCTTACAACAGTCTGAGCTGATATTGAAAGGTCATGCGATTGAAGTGCGTTTATATGCAGAAGATCCACGTCAGGACTTTTTACCACAAACAGGGCAAGTACTGCGTTGGATCCCTGCGGATTTACCGAATGTGCGTATTGATCATGGTCTTCGTCCACAAGATGAAATCAGTCCTTTCTATGATCCAATGGTGGCGAAAGTCATTGCTTATGCTAAAACGCGTCAAGATGCAATTCGTTTACTGGCACGTGCAGTTGATGACTGTGTATTACTGGGGGTAAACAGCAATAAACAATTTCTGGTCAATTTGCTCAGACATCCGATTATTGTCAAGGGTGATACTAATACCGCTTTTATCCAGGAACATTTCCAAGATGATGTGAGCTTGCATAAACAAACTTTGAGTTTAGAGCATTTGGCGATTACAGCGGCTTTATTCACCAATGCGTCAAGCAATAGTAGTTGGAATACGGGCATCGCATTGTCTTTACCTTTGAAATTAAAGCATGATGATCAGCAATTACAGGTTTTGGTGAAACGTGATCAAAATCAGGTTGAAGTTGAAATTTGCGGTCAGACTTTTGCCATTCAAATTCTTGAGCAGACTGCACAAAAACTGATTTACGATGCCAATGGCGTGCGCCGTTCAATAGACTATGTTTTGGATGGTAATCATCTGTATTTGGATGCAGTGAATGGCAATATCAGTATTGAAAATGCGACCTATGCGCCACCTGAAACCTCGGATGTAGCAGGGGATGGCAAGATTCGGGCGCCGATGGATGGTGCAATGATTAATATTTTGGTGAGTGTTGGTGATACTGTAACAAAAGGTCAGACTTTAATTGTATTAGAGGCGATGAAAATTCAGCAACAAATTAAATCAGATAGTGATGGTATTGTTGAGGAAATCATTGCACAAATTGGTCAACAGGTGAAAAAGCGCCAAGTTTTACTGAATATTGCATTTACTACACAATAAAGATTGATTAAAGAGCAAAATAAAAGCCATTTCACTTGAAATGGCTTTTAAAAATTATTTATGAACCATGTGCTGCAATCTTATTGCTTGCTGTTTTTAGGTTATAAAGTAATTGTCCTAATAAAATATCTTTTGCTGCTAAGGTCACTAAAACCATAGGATGCTTGGCACATGGAACTGCTGTTAAAACAGCTTTACCATTTTCTGCATCTAAAGTTAAACTCTGGCAACCTACGAGTTCAATTTCACCTAAAAATGCGCTGACCATGGCTAAAATAGAACTACTTACCGCAGCGAGTTTACTTGAATTGTATTTATTTATTCTATAAACAGAGCATAATTCAAAACCATCAGTGGAGCATGCCATGACAAAGTTGATGCCTTTTACATTCATCAGTACATCATGAATTTGTGCTTTGGTAAATTCGATCAGCTCATCTGGTGCAGTGCGCTGTTCAGCAATATTCAGCATATAAGTTCCCTATAAGTACTTGATTTCTAGAGTGGTAATTAGTGTTTCAATTAATAATAAAACATGATCTTTAAGACGCGCATCAACCAAAAACAATGGATAATTTAAATTATTTTCAGTTAACCAAGTTCGATATTGATGAGTAGAAGTTTCAGTATTTTCATCAACATGAGTTATACCAATAACAATATTTTCACCATAACTTTTAAAGATATCAATGTAATATTTTAACTCATGTAAGCTATCTGGATGGCTATGATCAATCAGAATAATAGTTCCGATCGCACCTTGACATACAACGCCCCACATAAAATCGAAACGATCTTGTCCAGGTGTACCATACAATCCAATTTTATTGCCATCTTCTAAAGTGATTTCACCATAGTCAATACCAACGGTGGTATTGAGTTTTTTATGACGTTCTTGATCTGTATTAAATGCTTCAGTTTCTAAGATTGAAATTTCAGAAAGTGTTTTAATGGCTTCGGTCTTACCTGACCCCATAGAGCCTGCAAAAACAATTTTATATTTTTGAATGATCATAAGTCGTCCTATTAAAAACCAAAGCGACGTTTTAATTTGCCAAAAAAGCTACGTAGCCCATTCACTTCTTGTTGATTTTTCTCTTGTTGGTTTGCATCTTGATCAAATTTACATTCTTTGGCACTCACTAATTCAGCATTCTGAATTGCAAGATTGGCAGTAATAAACCGTTGTACGAGAGGTAATTCGAGACCTAGTTTGGTAGCAACATGTTGAATTTCTGCACCTTGCATAAAACAAGCCGAAAGTTGCAAAATAATTTTTCGGTCTTCAGAGGTAGGTTGAGGCCAAAACTTTAATTTAAAATAGGCAAGCTCATATGGCGGCACACATAAATTTGGTGAATTCCAGACCAAAGCAAATAACCAATTTTCAAGGTTATCTTGGTGTTTTCTAGAAATTTCAATAAAATCTTCAATAGTTGCAGGCGCATATTGTAATGAGCCATTGGTTTGCCAAAGTGTGCGTTTAGGGTTAATCCATGCTAAGTGCATATGATGATCAATAATTGCTAAACTACCTAATTCATCAAATAGATGAACTTTACGTTGAAAATGATCATATACATCAGTAATGAACTGTACATCTAAAGGCGCTAAGTTTTGTTGTAAAACTGGCTGTTCAGGCACAACAATCGCTTGAGGTTGTTCTTCTATTGGTGGTGGTTGGAGAGCACTCAAAACATTCTGCTGAATCCAGTCTTTTAAAGGTGCAATATCTTGGATAGGCAGATAGAGCATATTGTCCTCAATACGCGTTTGCACACACTCATCTTTAGACACTTTTAAATAGGCTAAATTTTTTCCAAAGATAATTTTCTGAATATTCTCAGTTTCAAAAAAGAATTCGTGAATTAAAACAAGTTGAATATCTTCATCGTTCATTTTTCCCCAATAAATTTCAAAAAATTGAGGAATGACTTCTCGTAGTTTTATTTTTAGCTTTTCAGTCGTAACTAAACCCAGTCCAGAGATTGCGATATTGATACGAGGTTTGTTCATAATATCACTTTAAGAAAAATTAAAAAAACGCGGGCACCTTTTATATAAATGAAATTTAAAAAAACCAGATCTATACATCATCATTCCTTATATTCAAAGAAATAGAACCGCTCATGGAGAGAAAAGTCTCTCATATAAGCTTTACCGTCTTTATAAAAGAAACTTAATGTTTATAAACTATAGTTTTATATGTGTTTTAAATCACGTTTTTATAAATTACGTGATGAAAAATACATTTATTTAAAAATCAAAGATATAATATAGAATTATTATATTAGAGATATGCTTTAAAGCAATCATATTTATTGACTATTTTAGCTGATTTTTAAGTTTTTCTTCATTAATTTTGAAAAAATATTTGGATTTATTTTGCAGAAATATATAAAAAAGAAAACTACAAAAAGCGGGTTAAGCCTGATGTAGTTGTCTTAAAAGAGACGATTTTAAAAAGTCTACAATCTTAAGTTTAAGCAAAAACTTTTTGTAATGCTTCAAACAAAATCCAAAGTACAACAAGAGCAACGATTGGTTCAAAAATTTTTGCCCAAGTTGGATTCAGTTGTGCAGTTGGTTCAAGGGCTAAAGGTTCAGCTTGAGTATGCTCTTTTTGCATATTGACCATGAGATTAAACTCCTTCATTGTTTCATCTAATGATATCTGTTCCTGCTCAATAGTTTTAGAACCTTTTAGCTCTTTTAGGTCATTGGTTAACCAAACCCAATCATCAGCATGACCTGCCAAATGTTCTACTTGCCCTAAAATTAGTTCACGCAGACCACGTTGACCAAAACTGCCTGTTTCATCAAGCTGCTTGATTTCTTTTAACTGAAACTCTAAGAGCTCAATAATCACTTGTTCTAATTCTGTCTTATTTAAACGAGAACGATTATGCGGCGAAGTTGTTAAATGACGGGCAACCTCTTGAACATATAAATGATCTAGACGTTGAATTTCCTGATAAACCACATTTTCATTTTGTTTCCATAAGCTAACGAGTTTACCTAAAGTTAAAGCATTAATTTCAAGTAAATACGTTCTTCTTTCATCAGGAGAATATTGGTTGAGAAGCTGAGGCTTTTGGATCTTAATCTGCTCAGCAAAATATTGTACGAGATCAAAAGCCATGTAGCTCTCCTTATTTTATATGAACGTTTTTAATCTAAAAGTCTTAATGTTGGTTTTTTCTTTGGTGTTTCAACTTCTTCTGTTGTGTTTGATTCTGAAGTTTCTTCACGAGTTTCAACATTAGCATATTCTTCAGGATCAAAAAACAAGCCTTGTCCATTTTCACGTGCATATAAACCTAAAACAGCATTGATTGGTACATAAATATCTTTAGAAACACCACCAAAACGTGCTGAAAAAGTAATGGCTTCATTGCTCATATTGAGCATGTGTACAGCATGCGGCACAATATTGAGTACAATTTGCCCATCTTGGATAAACTGGGTGGGAACATCTGTATAGGGTTGAGTTGCATCTACAAGTAGATAAGGGGTGAGATTATTGTCGCAAATCCATTCGTATATTGCACGAGCGAGATATGGGCGAGTTGGGCTAAGATTAAGTTCTGATTCAGACATGAGAAATTGCTCTATTCTTTGGCTAAAAAGGCTTGAAAACGATTTTTTTCTTGAAGTGTCATCGACTTTTGAAAGCTAGGACGATTAAAAATACGTTGACAATATAAGTGAATTGGGCGGCATTGCTGTTTGGGTAACTCAATTCCCATCTGCTTTAACCGTATAAAAATAGGTGCCAACATACAATCTAAAATTGTAAAGCTTTCAGACATGAAATAAGGAAAATGCTGAAAAAGTGGAGTCAGTGAAATTAAGGTATCTTTTAACTGTTTCTGTGCTTTTTTTTGTGCTTCAACATTAAGTGTGTCAGCATGACATAACATAATATCCGCAAGTTTGAGCCAATCTTGTTCAAAGCGCCAAATATATTGACGTTGTTCGGCACGAGGTGCAGGTGCATCAGCATAAAGTTTATTTTGACGATAACGATCATCAATATATTCAGAAATAATCGCAGTATTAAAAAGTTTTAAATCATTTTCGATGAGCATGGGCAGTTGATTGTATGGATTTAAGCTTGCTAAGTCTTCATCGTCCTCATCAACAATAATCAAGTTATGTTTAATTTGTTTCTCTGTTAGGACAAACCGTACCCAATGCGAGCGAAAATCATCTGCATGACTATAAAGTGTAATCCCTTGCAATTGTGTGTTTTCGAGGTTCATATTCCAAAAACTGAGCTGCGTGAATAGGATAGGATACTAAAATTAGACAGCAAAATCACGGAAACAATGTTATTTCACAATAAAACGAGAGAAAAGAAATACCAATGCTAAAAATTATAATTTATCTCTTTATTTTGATTGGAATGATCTGTTTAGGCACAGCAAATGGGTATTTTAGTCGTGCATTTTGGCGTAGTGAAGCATTGTGGTTAGACGAGGATGATTTTGATGAAGATGTTGATCGTTGGATGAGGTACGGAAATCTTGCTTTGAAAATCAGTATGTGGAGTTTTGTCGTTGCTGTATTGCTTGGTGTGTTTTATTGGGTCTTAAAGATGTAGCCTTTTAGAACATAAAAAAACCTCGGCAAAAGCCGAGGTTTTTTGTCCGATTCGGAAAACGAATTAACGTTTAGAGAATTGAGGACGTTTACGAGCTTTACGTAAACCAAGTTTCTTACGTTCAACTTCACGAGCATCACGAGTAACGAAACCAGCTTGACGAAGAGCAGGTTTTAAAGTTTCGTCAGCAGCGATCAATGCACGAGTAATACCGTGACGGATAGCGCCAGCTTGACCACCGATACCACCACCAGCAACAGTGATGTAAAGGTCATATTTTTCAGTAGCGTCTAAAAGCTCAAGTGGTTGGTTAACAACCATACGAGCAGTTTCACGACCGAAGTACTGTTCAAGAGTACGGTTGTTGATTACGAGTTTGCCTGTACCAGCTGACAAGAAAACACGTGCAGTTGCGGTCTTACGGCGACCTGTACCATAATTAGTAGCCATGTGCTGTATCCCTTAGATGTCCAAAACTTGTGGCTGTTGAGCAGCGTGTGGATGCTCAGTACCTGCATACACTTTCATTTTCTTGATCATTGCATAACCAAGAGGACCTTTTGGTAACATACCTTTAACTGCTTTTTCAAGAACAAGTTCAGGTTTGTGAGCGATTAACTTTTCAAAGTTAGTTTCGCGGATACCACCAGGGAAACCAGTGTGGCGATAGTATTTCTTATCAAGTGATTTTTTACCAGTCACTTGAACTTGCTCAGCATTGATAACAACGATGTAGTCACCAGTGTCAACGTGAGGCGTATAAGAAGTTTTGTGCTTACCGCGTAAACGACGAGCGATTTCAGTCGCAAGGCGACCTAAAGTTTTGCCAGAAGCATCAACAACGTACCAGTCGTGTTGAACTTCAGCTGGCTTAGCGCTGAGAGTTTTCATTAAACCACTACCTATTATAGTTGGTTTGGACTATGGAATCTGTCCAAACAAAAGGAGCGCGAATTCTACCTGAAACTTGAAGAATCCACAATCGAAATATAGAATTTCAGGTGCTGAATTATATTAGTTGTCTGTTTAAAAAGCAAAGTTTAGTTTAGAAAAATGCCATAAAGTTTTGTAATAAATATTGGAATTGTGATGTATGTTTCAAAAAAACAAAAACGGTTAAGTAATAACAAAAATCATTGAAAATAAATATTCTGCTAAAAATGGAGGGGCTACTATTGTTTTGTTGAAAAATTGCAGTTCTCTCGGATTGTGGAATAAATATATTGGGTTGCAATGTGAAACAAGCTTTTTAATGTTGAATTATTTTGAGTTGAAGTGGTAGAAATGTTAAGGTAAGCCCATAAAACAAAAGTAAATGTTATCAAATGAATATTACGGAAATTCGCCAGTTTTTACATACATTTAGCTGGTTGTTCATCTCTTTTTTTGTGTTTTTATATATCTTGGCATTAGCTTTAAATCTATATTTATGTAAATTCTCACATTCCTATATAAAAATTGTTCCTGAGAGCACTACTGATGATTCAGGTTTAGTGTTGTTGGGAGGCATTTTACTCATCATATTTGTATTTTCTATTGTTTTAAAAAAATATTTTATTGGAAATTACAAAAAAATGTGGTGTTGCTCATTCATGTTATTTGTCATGTGTTTCATCATCTCAATCCTATTGAATATCAGTCAGGAAGTATCCAGATTTAGCCAATGTGTTGTACTTTTCAAATGAGCGTAAACGAGGTTAAGTTTCAGCACCTTTGATGCATAGTCGTTGTATACTTAAACCAAGTTTCGACCAAGAGTTTTTCATGCGTCCTTTATATATTACTAGTGGTGAACCTGCTGGCATTGGTCCAGATATTTGTTTGAGTTTGGCAAGTCGTGTTGATGAACGACCAATCGTGGTATTGGCAGACATCAATATGTTGCGTGATCGTGCCAAGATACTTCAACAGAATATTCAAATCATTGAATATATGGGGCAAACAGCATCTTCTGTACAAGGTCAACTTTATGTCGAACATGTTCCTTTATATGAAGATGTGGTCTTAGGTGAACTGAACCCAAATAATGCAGCTTATGTATTAGAACAGTTACGTCGCTCAGCTTATTATGCGATGCAAGGACAGAGTGTTGGTGTGGCAACTGCACCAGTACAAAAGTCTGTGATCAATGATGCAGGTATCCATTTCAGTGGTCATACCGAATATTATCAGGAATTTGCAGGTGTAGAACGTGTGGTGATGATGCTTGCGACCAAAACCTTACGAGTTGCATTGGCAACGACACATTTACCCTTACGTGATGTTGCAGATGCCATTACCAAAACGCGTTTGCATCAAGTCATCGACATCTTGATTCATGATTTAAAAACTAAATTTAAAATTGAGCATCCTCATATTTTAGTCTGCGGTTTAAACCCACATGCTGGTGAGGGTGGATATTTGGGGCATGAAGAAATAGACACCATTAACCCTGTGCTTGAAACTTATAGAGCAGATGGCATCAAAATGAGTTTAAGTCTGCCAGCGGATACTTTATTTACTCCTGAAAATTTAAAAGATGCAGATGCAGTTTTGGCAATGTATCACGATCAGGGTTTACCTGTGTTAAAGGCACAAGGTTTTGGTGAGGCGATCAATATTACTTTAGGTCTGCCATTTATTCGTACTTCGGTTGATCATGGGACTGCACTTTCTCTTGCGGGGACGGGACAGGCAAAAAGTTCAAGTTTGCAGGTTGCGGTAGATTTGGCGCTTGAGTTGGCACGTAATCTATAAATTATTTTATTTCAATAGACCTCTTCAATAGATGAAAGCTAAAGTCTTGAAAATAATAAAAAGAAGATTCTAACTGAGTAGAAAGGCAATAAAAATATACTCAATGAAGAGGTCGAATCATCATCACTTTATATATTTGAATCATAAGATAATTGATGAGCGGTTTTCATGGTTATAGGTCTAAAAAATGACGTCATACACATACAGTTTTTCAGGATATATCACGATCTAAGTAGACCTGTGTTAAAATATTCAGGCTTAGGTGAAGCATTTAATCGGCGTTTTGGCATCATTTATGCCATATTTTCAGAAATTTTAGTTTGAATTTAATCGCTCATTCTTCACTATTTTTTATCACTACTCTCATGTTGGAAATGTTTTATGTATCAAATTAATGCCTTAAACCCCAAAGACGAAGGGCATCACACGCGTAAGCGTTTTGGACAAAACTTTTTACATGACCAACGTGTGATTGCCAAAATTGTACGTTCTGTTGCACCTCGTTCAGGTGACAATATCGTTGAAATTGGACCAGGTCTGGCTGCACTGACTTCACCATTGATTGGTGAGTGTGAGGCTTTAACCGTGGTTGAGTTAGACCGTGATTTGGCGGCAGGTTTACCTGGACGTGTACCACATCCTGAGCGTTTGACGATTATTGAAACAGATGCTTTAAAATATGATTTTACTGAACTTTTTCAGGAAAATCGTCCTTTACGTGTGGTCGGAAATTTACCTTATAATATTTCTACACCGTTACTTTTTCACCTCTTGGAATTTGGTGACAAAGTTAAAGACATGCACTTTATGCTGCAAAAAGAAGTGGTGGATCGTATTACTGCATCACCGAATACTAAGGAATATGGTCGTCTATCTGTAATGATTCAATATTTCTGTAAGCCAACATTTTTATTTGAAGTACCTCCTGGTTCATTTAATCCACCGCCAAAAGTCACCTCTGCGGTGTTCCGTTTGGAACCTTATGCGACTAAACCGATTGTTGCTAAAAATGAAAAAGCTTTAGCACGTCTGGTTTCACATGTCTTTACTCAGCGCCGTAAAACTTTACGTAATAGCTTAAAAGGCATGTTGGCAGAAGATGGTTTTGAAAATGCAGGTGTAGACCCAATGGCACGTCCTGAAACCTTAACTTTGGCGCAATTTGTCGCATTGTCAGATCAAATGGTGGCTTAACTGATGACCCGTGCAACTCGATATAACTATGTGATTGGTGATGTTCAGGGCTGTTTTGAAGCCTTAAAAGCCTTACTGAAAGAGATTCAGTTTGATTCAGATCAGGACTTTATCTGGTTTGCAGGTGATTTGGTTGCACGTGGTGAAAACTCAGTTGGTGCGATCCGTTTCATCAAAAAACTTTGTGAACGTGGGGCGGCTGCCACGGTTTTGGGCAACCATGACCTGAACTTATTGGCGGTTGCACGTGGCATTAAAAAACTCAAGGATAAAGACCGCATAGATGATGTGATTCATGCACTTGAAAGTGATGACTTAATAGAATGGTTACGTCGACAACCGCTATGTTTATTCCCCAATGAGCAGACCGTTCTAACTCATGCAGGTATTCCTGCGATTTGGGATGTAGCACAAACGGCAAAACTCGCTCAAGAAGTTGAAGCTGTATTGGCAAATGATGATTTTGAGATACTCGATACATTCCTAAAAAAAATGTATGGTTCAGAACCAGATCTTTGGTCAGATGATTTACAAGGCAATGCACGTTTACGTTGCATTACCAATTATTTGACGCGTATGCGTTTGGCTGATGCTGAGGGGCGTTTAGAATTTTCTTTTAAAGATGCCCTGGACGAACCAATGCCTGAAGGTTTTCAGCCATGGTTTGAGTATCCATCTAAAGCGGCACACACTCATCAAGTTGTGTTTGGACATTGGGCTGCGTTACAAGGCAAAACAATTAACCCACATATTCAAAATGTTGATGGTGGCTGTGTATGGGGACATCAATTATTGGCTTATCGTTTAGAAGATCAAACGATGTTTAAGGTTGATAATCCTGTACCTTCGGATTTTTAAGTCTTTATTATTTAAAAAGATCTATACGCTGTTGATGTCAGTCAATTCAGTCCAATGATGCGATAAATTTGTAAAAATCTCCCTCCTTTGATGAAGGAGGGGCAAATGATTTAAAACATCTTGTGGATTATTTTACAATTTATTATTGATGTTGGTTTGATCTTGGGCATTATTCAAGACGAATCCATGTCTGGCTGCGTCCTAATGCAGAAGCACCAATATATCCTCTAAGTCTTAACATTTTGCCATTTTGGTTAAGTTTTGCTTTGAGTTGATAGATTTTACCTGTTGCAGGATCAAGGATTTGCCCCTGATCATAATCTTTGTCTTTGATGAATTTTAGACCTGTAATAATATTCATCCCAAGAATGGGTTTATTTGTATATGGTGCTGGGCAGTCAGTACATAGTTGTTTTGGCGTATATCCCGGTCTAGGATTGATTTTAACAATGGTGCCTGTATACAGATTATTACTGTCTTTTTTTAATAAAATCTGAGCTTTATTTTCCCCTGATTTGTCATCAATTTGTTGCCATAGACCAGAGATATCTTGTGCAAATAGGCTAGTATTTGCCCATAATCCGACAAGAACTACTGCTATTTTAGTTTGGATTTTCATCTTATTTTCCCTGCGATAAGATTTGTTATCACGTATCATAGCGAATAAATAAAACATTAAACCAAGCGATGGTCAAGGCTTTGTTTTGAGAGCAGTAGTCGTTTATTTTTAATGCAACTTTTTGTCGGATTTGTTATAAGATATTCATTGTATTAATTTTTAAATAATAAGAACATGATGAATATCAATTGCTTTGTGGTGGCTGAGTTGGGTTGATACGAATCCAAGTTTGGCTGCGTCCAATCATTGAGAAACCATAATAGCCTCGAAGAGTCATTTTCGTTCCATTTTTTGACATTTTGATTTTTGATTTATAGATCCGACCTATTGTAGGGTCTATAATATTGCCATTTTCATATTCATATTCATTGATTGCTTTTAAATTAGTAATGATTTTCATACCCAAAATAGGTTTATTGGTATAAGGTGCAGGACAATTGACACAAAACTCTTTAGGTGGATAACCAATTCGTGGCGTGATTTTGGTAATAGTGCCAGAGTAAGTGCCATTACTTTCTTTATTAATTTCAATTAGTGCTTTAGATGCACCTGTTTGATCATCAATTTGTTGCCATACACCTGTAATATCTCGTGCGAAAATTGTACTACTTAAACAAGTGAAAGCAAATGCTCCAAGCCAAGCTAATATGTTTTTCATAAATATTTTTCTCACTTACATTATAGTTTAATTGTTAAATATGTGTTTGTTAGTGTGACATATTTGTTGTATTTTTATCAAATATTATTCTAATTGTGATTTAATCAACATTTTTTTGTGAAAAATGACATTATTTGTCAGTTTTTTGTTGTAGTATGGTGTAAAAGAGGATTGTGGTGAATCAATCCTTTTTTGAAGTGAATTATTTAATAAAAAGAATAAATGTCGGTAACCAAATGGCAGTAAATACCGCATTAACTGCCATACCAAAAGCAGCATAACGTCCAGCAACAGCACCACGTTGCCAAGCTTGTGCAGTACCAATCGCATGTGCTGCGAGTCCTAAGGCTAAGCCTGATGCACGTTCATCATTGATATTTCTAAGGATGATTGATGAAAATGCAGCACCAATAACACCCGACAAGATGACAATTAAGATCACTAAGGAAATTGGTGAATGTAATAGCGTTGCAATATTAATCGCAATAGGTGTAGTCACTGCACGTGTTGCAAATGCCATGATGGTGGGTTCTGACATATGTAGTAAATACGCCAAACTCATTGGCAGAGCTACCGCACTTATACTCGCAAAAACTAAAATACTGACTACCGATTTGATGGGTAGATCGTCATAGCGCATTGCAGCCAAAGGAATAGCAAGAGCCACGGTAACATAGCCTAATAAATGACTAAAAATCGTATTCATTTGCGTATTGTATTGTTCATAAGGAATTTTAAAGAGCATTAAAATACCAATGACAAAGAACATGCCAATCACTAAAAGTGGTACTTGTGGAAAGCGTTTATTGACAGGTTTAGCTGCCAAATAAGCCACAAGGGTAATGAGGAAGCCTATTAAGACACTAAACATAATTGACTCCCTATAACCATTTTTTTGCCATTTTGGCATAAACCCAAAGCGGAATAAGTGTACTGACAAACATAATGACTAAAAATAATGGAATTTCTTTGCCCATATTGACGAGCATCAATAATGAACCTGCACAAATAGGTAAAAAAGCAAATCCACTTTCTTTCATCAGTTTATTGTTGGTATCAACCAAGCGAGGTGGAATTTTTTTGAATTTACGCCAAATGACCAAGACAATCAAAAGGCTGAGTAAACCTGTTAAATTTCCTAGCTCAGGATGATTGAGTTGCCCCATGATCCATACAGAAGCTTCACGAAAGAAAATAATCATGGCTATGGTGAAGATCCATGCTTGCCAATCAATTTTTTTGAACAAGTTCATGCTATTTTTTAATCAGTTAAATTTATATTTCACGTTTTAACCCATTCAGCGTTTAATTTCAAATTCTTCTAAAGGTCTTTTAAACTGTTGTGCTTTCTCACCGAGGATTTGATCAATCGGTAAATGTGCTTGTTTAATGAGCTGTTCAAGTTTATGTGGTGCCATCGTCACCAATAAATCTAGATTACCTTCGTCGTCATAATTTTCAGATTGAATAACATTTAATGCATAGAGTTGAGTGCGTAATTTTCCATATTCAGGTTTTAGGTGTACTTGGAAACTTTGAATCTGTCCCATTAAGCATTCTTGGACAGCTTTTTTTAATAAATCAAGACCTTGCTTGGAATGTGCAGAAACATAAACTCGACCTGGTCGGTGTGGTTTATCATAAATAATCTTCGCTTCTTCACCTGATTGATCAATTTTATTATAAACACGGAGGGTAGGAACATTGGCACCAATTTCTTTCAGTACACTTTCCACCGCATCAATCTGTTCCATCATGTCTGGACTACTAGAGTCAATCACATGAAGGAGTAATGTTGCCTCTAAGGTTTCTTCTAAAGTCGCTTTAAAGGATTCGACTAAAGAATGAGGAAGATTACGCACAAAACCAACAGTATCAGCAAGAACTAAAGCCCCGATTCCGTCCCAGTTTAAACGGCGTAAGGTTGGGTCAAGTGTGGCAAATAGTTGATCGGCTGCGTAGACTTCTGAGTCTGCCAAAATATTAAATAAAGTCGATTTTCCAGCATTGGTGTAGCCAACCAAAGATACTGTTGGAACAGCCGCTTTTTGACGAGCTGCACGACCTTGTAGACGTGTTTGACGCACTTTTTCGAGCTTATCTTTTAATTGACCCATACGAATACGGAGTAAACGACGGTCTGTTTCAAGTTGTGATTCACCTGGACCACGTAGCCCGATCCCCCCTTTTTGGCGTTCTAAGTGCGTCCATCCACGGACTAAACGTGTAGATAAATGTTCAAGCTGGGCAAGTTCAACTTGTAATTTACCTTCATGAGTACGCGCTCGTTGAGCAAAGATATCTAAGATTAAACCTGTACGGTCTATGACACGGCATTTTAAAATTTTTTCTAAATTACGTTCTTGGGCAGGGGATAAAGCATGGTCAAAAATAACGAGCTCTGCTTCTAAACTCTGGACGTATTCTGCAATTTCTTCAGCTTTACCTGAACCGATAAAAAGTTTTGGATCTGGTTTAATTCGTTGGGCACTAAGATGCTCTAAAATATCAGCACCTGCGGATTTGGCTAATAATCGAAATTCTTCGGTATCAATATCATCTAAAAGTTGAACATTAACGCTGACTAATATGGCACGTTCGCCACCTTGATATCGATCAAAATATTCCACAGATATTTAAACTCTCAAATAAATAGATAAAGCTCCATTCTAATGTAAATTTTTATGAAAAATGTAGTTATTGTCAAAGAATTGCAATAAATATTTTAGAGGTGAGAACAAGGCTGCCGCAGTATAAAATGACATAGCCGAGGAGTTTGTTGAAAGGTATTTTAATGCTAAGGTATTCAGAAATATGGATGTTTTTATGAATTTGCATGTGATCATTATCTCTCTTTTTGCCTATATTCGATTTGATTTATTTTAATCTGGATATATGTATATAAAAAATGCGCTTTAGTTGTCTGATTGTTGTGTTTATATGATCAATGCAACTTTCTGTATATCTGTATACAATGGTAAAGAAGTTTAATTTGATTAATATTTGCTTTAGTGAGCGTCTATGTCTCCACAAAACTCAACACAATCAACTGAAATAATCCCAAAAACTGCGAAGTTAAGCGCATTATCTAAAGTTTTTTTATACTCTAAAAAAGTCGCTTTAGGCACAACGGCTATTTCCCAAGGTTTTTATTTGGTTTTTCGTCATCAACTGTATAAAGACCCAAATAATCCAAAAAATACACGTTATGTACAATATTTTTGTCGCCGCTTGTGTGATGTTTTTAATATTGATGTAAAAATTCATGGCGATATTGCCCGTGAACCTGCTTTATGGGTCAGTAATCATGTGTCATGGTTAGATGTTGCTGTTTTAGGCTCGGCTGCACGAGTATTTTTTTTGGCAAAAGCTGAAATAGAGCATTGGCCTGTACTGGGCAAACTGGCAAAAGGTGGCGGGACGTTATTTATACAACGTGGTTCAGGCGATTCTATTCGTATTCGTGAACAAATTGCTGAGTTTTTAACGCATGATGTCCCTGTTTTGTTTTTCCCTGAAGCCACGACAACGGATGGCAGTAAAGTTAAAAAGGTACATGGTCGCATCTTAGGTGCAGCTTTAGAAGCACAAAAGCCTGTGCAAATTTGTTTGATTTGTTATGTTAATCAAGAGGGCAAGCTTGATACAGTCGCACCATTTATTGGAAATGCGACCTTTGCTGAACATGTGCAAGCTGTTCTTGAAATGCCGAAAGTGACAGCACATTTAAAAACATTGCCTGCGATCTCAGTGGAAGGGCATACTGTAGATACATTAACCAAATTGGTTCAACAAAAAATGCAAGATGGCTTAATGCAATTACAAGCAGAGGTTTTAAAACCGTAAATCTCTAATGGATTTTGTCAGGTGAATAAGGGTTTTATTCACCTGTTTAGTCATTTACATGAAGCCTTCAATAGGCAGCCAAGAAATAAATTTTACCCCTGCTTTTTGCCACCATTTCATTTTTGGTTCTTTACGAATCGTACGGATTTCTGTAGGCGTTGTGCGAATCCAATTGATTTTTTCTTGTGAATCTAAAACCAATTTATAAGCATAGCGCGTAAGATTTTTGTCCATAGTGGTATGTACTGTCTTCGCTAAAGGTTCACTATTTAAAATGACGCCTATTTCAGTATTTAAGTTTGCTGAGCGAGGGTCAAAATTAAAAGAGCCAATAAACACTTGTTTATCATCGAGTGCCATAAGTTTGGCATGCAAACTTGAGCGGCTTAAACCTTTTAGACTAATTTTAGTTTGTTTAGACAATTCTTTGATATTTTCATCGAGTTGATCCTCAGGAATTGCAGGTAAAAATTCGTATAATTCCACGCCATTTTTGAGTAAGTTTTCTCGATATTTAGCATAAAAAGCATGGACTAACGCGACATCATTGGCTTTGAATGAGTTGGTTAATACTCGAACTTGCACGCCACTTTGTGCCAGTTCAATCAGGCGCTCTTCACCTTCTTTTTGGGGAACAAAGTAGGCAGAAACTAAATCTACACTTTGCTCAGGTTTTGCTAAATGCGTTAGCATCTGAAAATTTAAATGTTCTTCTTTTTTTGCTTTAGATTTTATTTTTTCAGGAGAATCTTTAATAACTTCGGCTTTCACCCAATCAAGTTGAATATGTTGATTTAACCAATTTTCAAAATCATTTGAATGCGAACTGAGATTCATATAATTTTGAGTGGTAATTTCTTGATAATGTTCGGTAAGTTGTTGCTTTAAACCTTCATAACGTAATGTATATTTTTGATGGCTCACAATGTCACGTACAGGAAAAGCATAATCATTGTTCCAATATTCATCGAAAGAGTGGTTAATATCTTCAACAGCTTGACCAACTAACATGACATCAACATCAGAAAACTGATAATTATCACTTATATTATAATATTGATTACTCATATTTCGCCCACCAATCAAACTGATTTGTTGATCAGCAGTGAAGGTTTTATTATGCATACGACGATTGATTCGTTTAAGGTCAATCACCATTTCAAAAGGACGAAATGAACGAAAATGATAAGGATTAAATAATTTTACATCAATATTCGCATGTTGATCTAAGGCTAAATAGACCGCTTCCATGTTTTTAGCATTATTATCATCGATTAATAGACGAACTTTAACGCCTCTGTCCGCAGCTTGAATGATTTTATACAGTGCCAATGAGCCGATTTTGTCATTGTCCCAAATATAATATTGTAAATCTAAGGTTTTTTCTGCTTTATCAATCAGATGTATACGTGCTGCTATTGCATCAAAAGGATCATAGAGTATATGGAAACCTGTTAAATCTGGGTTCGCAGTTTTGAGTGGGCTGACAATTTTAGATAATGTGGTTGCTGTAGTGTCGGTATCTTTGGCATAAACAGGATGTGTCATTTGCTGTTTAGGTAAAGTATTACATGCTGGTAAACCGCAAACGATGACGGCAGAAAGTAACAACATTTTTGTATTAAAAATTTTGTGTTTGTTCGCCATTTGGTGGCTTTGTCGTATCGTATTACTGGTTTGCGTCATAATTTAATCTAAGAATTAACAGAGCTAGAGTATAATTGGCAATGTACAAAAGATAAATAAAGCGAATAGGCGTTAATCGCCTTTTGAGATTTAGTATGTTGATGAACAATTCAATCATTTTTTATTTTTACCTATGTTTTATCCTTGTTGCTTTATGGGGAATCGCACAGGCTTGGCTGAGCCAATCACGTACTGAAACCATCCATCCTTTTAAATCCTTTGTGCATTTATTGGCATTTTACCTATCTTATTTATTATTTCCGTTGTTCTTTTTTAGTTTATATGCAGGCTGGGTTCATTATTTCTCTTTGCATCAAAGCATTTTTGTTTTCTTGTTATCGAGTTTATTGATATATGCACGCTTTATTGAACCACATTTGGTTCGTGTAGACTATCAACAATATAAATTAAGTCCTGATCAAGCTTTTCAGCGACCTTTTAAAGTTGCTTTAATTGCAGATTTACATATTGGTTTATTTTCAGGGCACGAGCGCCAGCTAAAAACAATTGTACGTAAAATCAATGAACAAAAACCAGATATAGTCGTGGTTGCTGGTGATTGGACGTATGAACCTGAAAATAAACTCGCTGAAGAATTGGCAGTTTTGAAAGAGATTGAAGCCCCTATTTATTCAGTAAATGGCAATCATGATGAGCAATATCCCGGTCCACCCATTCAAGACTTATTAGCCCATGCTTTGAAAGTGAATAATGTTATGGATATCGAAGGGCAGATGGTTGAGTTTGACGATTTTCGTTTAATTGGGGTGGGGGATTTGTGGGCAGGTAAAACTGATATGCGCAGTATGCCTTTATTACCACAAGATAAACCTTGGCTGATTTTGTCACATAACCCTGATACGGTTGATATGGTGCCGAAGCTACCAACACGTCCTTTAATGCTGGCAGGGCATACGCATGGAGGACAGGTACAATTGCCTTGGCTCACCAGTTATGTCATGAAAAAAGTATCGATTTTGGGGCATAAAAGAGGTTTGTATCAGCATGAAAATGCCGCTGTGTTTGTCAGTGTCGGTACAGGAATGGTGGGTGTACCTTTTCGTTTTTGTGTGCCGCCAACCATTGATATTATTGAGTTGAACTAAGCTAGGCTAAGTTTTCTTGAAAAAATGTTAGGCAGTTCAGTTTGGATCAGGACGTTCAGTATTGACTTGAATAAATCATTTAAAAGCTAAATCATTTTTTATTCATGATCTGAGTTGAAAAAAAATAAAGTAAATAAAAAGCCTGCATAGTTGCAGGCTTTTTATTACTAATCAACGAATTAAATCTGGTTATTTACATCATCATTTTTTGTTTCACGAATTGCTAAGAAGGCAAGTAGTGAAAGAATCGACGCAGCCGTTAAATAATAACCCACCGCATATAAACCATAAGTTGTTGCCAGTTTCGTTGCAATCAATGGCGCAAAAGATGCACCAAAAATACCTGCAAGGTTAAAAGTCAACGCTGAACCTGTGTAACGTACAGAAGTTGGGAAAATTTCAGACAGTACAGTACCAATTGGACCATAGGTTAAACCCATGATGGCAAGACCTGTACATAAAAATAGAAACACAACGAAAGTATTGCCAGATTCCAACATACTTGAAAACACTAAGCCAAATAATGCAGAAACAATACACACACCAATAGATGTTGCTTTACGACCAAATTTTTCTGCAAAAATTGCTGAAAGTGGAATAAAAGCAGCAAAACAAAGTGTCGCAAATAATTGTAGTTCTAAAAATTCTGCACGAGAATAACCGAGTTGAGTTGTACCCCAGTTTAAAGCAAATACAGTTGTTAAGTAGAACACAACAAAGGTACAGATCGCTGCGATTGTCCCAAGAATGAGCATTCCCCAGTGTTTGGTTAACACTTCTTTAAATGGAATATTCACTTCTTTTTGTTTGTTTAAAACTTTTTGGAATGCAGGTGTTTCGTGTAATTTTAAACGAATCCATAAACCGACAATCACCAATGCAGCACTGGCAATAAATGGAATACGCCAGCCCCATTGCATAAACTCAGCTTCAGACATAAAGGCGCCGAGTGTTAAGAATGAACCTGTTGCAAGAATGAACCCAATTGGAGCACCAAGTTGAGGGAACATGCCATACCAAGCACGTTTACCTTCAGGGGCATTTTCAGTTGCTAAAAGTACAGCACCAGACCATTCACCACCTAGACCTAAACCTTGACCTAAGCGACAAAGTGCCAGTAATAAGGGTGCCATGATTCCGATTTGATGATAGGTTGGGAGTAAACCAATACAAACGGTGGAAATCCCCATGGTGAGGAGTGCAGCAACCAGTGTGGCTTTACGCCCGATACGATCACCTAAATGCCCAAATAAAGCTGCACCAATAGGACGAGCAATAAAGGCGATGGCAAAAGTTGCTAAAGATTGAATAGTTGCGGTAGTTGGATCTGTGCTTGCAGGGAAGAACAGATGAGGGAAAATGATGACAGCTGCTGTTGCATAGATATAAAAATCAAAAAATTCGATTGTTGTACCTACGAGACTTGCAAAAAGTACACGTGTTTTTGAATTTGTCTGAACTTCTTCAGTCGCAGTAATATTAGATGACGCCATGGTAGACCTTACACTTTTAAAAGTAAAACTAGTTTCTAAAGCGTAATCTTTTTAAAAAAGGCGTAATTTCTTAAAAAAACAACGGGATCAATCCAAATACACTCGATCAGGGTCGCTGATATGTGAATGTTTAAGGATTAAATAACGTAAAGATAGATTGCAAAGAATTGTAATCCTGCCCCTATCAACACAAATATGTGCCAAATAGCATGCGTATATCTTACTCTTTTTAAGGCATAAAACAATGCGCCAATCGTATAAGCAAGCCCACCAGCGACCAATAATTGAATAGCTCCATTGGTCAGAAAGCGTTGCATATCATCCATTACAAGCACAGCGAGCCATCCCATCACCAAATAAGCGATCAGTGAAATTTTTTGAAAACGATGGATGAAAACTAACTTGAATAGTGTACCAATTGCTGCAATGATCCAAAGGGCAATAAGCAGGTAATGTGCTTTTGCTGTAGGAATGGTAATTGCCAAGAAAGGTGTATACGTTCCAGCAATGAGATAATAAATAGCAGTATGATCTAATTTTTTATACCATTGACGTTTTTTTTCATCGACGGAAAAATGATAAATCGCAGAACTTGAAAATAATAAAACCATGCTTAAGCCATAAACAACTAAGCCAAAAAACTGCCAAAAAGGTAAATAACTACCTTTGACCAACATAAAAATCATCGCAATCGCTGCAAATACTGCACCAATAGCATGACTAATTGCATTAATACGTTCTTCTTGGGGCGCATAGACGTGAATTAGATCTGAATTCATGGTTATAATTTTCTTAAAAATACATTTGTATAATAATGGAGTTTTACCTTTAAAGTAAGAACATTTAAAATGCTAATTTGAATCTATACGAGTTTGTACTATGTCACAGTTGGCTTCGATGTCCGAGCAGGAACAACAATTTATCAATGCTGTACAGCAAGCCATTGAAACACAAGATTTTGATAGACTAATTTTAAGTCAATATAAAGGTGAATTAGCACAATTAGAAAAAATGACTTTTCGCATCATTTCTTTACAAGATCAGTTCATGATGAGTTGTTTATATCGTTATAAAACCCAAGATGTGACCAAAAACTACACCATGGATGAAAGCTTTGCTGTCATTCAACAACTTTTTGCACAATGTAAACAAGCCAATCTATTTAGCACTGAACAAGAAATTCAACTGAAAAAAAATAAGAAAAAAGCATTATTAACTTATAGTAAAACTGCACCTCAAGTGAAGCAACAGGAGCAACAACATGATCGTCAAAAACATCGTTATGTAGATCAGGACAGCTACTTTTTACAGCCTTTAGGCATTACCGACAGCAAAGCACAGCTTATTCCAAGTATGGCAAGAAAATGGAAGCAGATTAATAAATTTGTTGAAATCTTTTCAGGTGCTTTAGATAAAATTGATTATCAAGATCAAGCTTTGCAAGTGGTCGATTTTGGTTCTGGTAAAGGTTATTTAACGTTTGCACTATATGATTATTTAGAAAAAAATCAGATTATTCCTCATGTTACAGGTGTTGAACTCAATCCTAAAATGGTCGAGTTTTGCCAAAAAGTAGCGACACAATCAGCTTTTAAGCATTTAGATTTTTTCCAAGGTGATGTACGTACTTATGCACCTGAAAAACTAGATGTCATGATTGCTCTACATGCTTGTGATGTTGCAACAGATTTTGCGATTCATACAGGAATTCGTTTGAATGCACAAATGATCATGTGCGCACCATGTTGTCATAAAGAGTTGCGCCCACAATTACACAGCCCCAAAGTGCTTGCACCAATGTTGCAGTTTGGCATTCATGCAGGACAACAAGCGGAAATGTTGACAGATACTATTCGCGCGTTATTGCTCAATGCTTATGGTTATGACACCAAAGTTTTTGAATTTGTTGCTTTGGAACATACCAGTAAAAATAAAATGATTTTGGCGACCAAACGTCAGAATTTTACTGTGCCTGATGAACAGGTTTTAGCGCAAATTGCAGCTTTAAAAGACATGTATGGCATTCAAAAACATTCTTTAGAACTCTTGCTCAATGATCAATGGGATCAACAAGGTATTGGTTCTAAGTGTTAATGAGGCGAAAAAAAGATGCTTTGCGTGAAGCATCTTTTTTAAATCAAAGATTTGAAACAGAATTAATTGAAGAAATTGAACGGTAAATAAAAACAGATTTAAGTTAAAGCTGTTTTAAAATATCGAAAATTAAACACAAGGTAAAAAGTTTGATGTCAGATTATGTCATTCGTAGTGGTTCTTGGGCATTGTTAGAAACTGAAGCGAAAATGGTTCGTACAGAGGTTTTTATTAAAGAGCAAAATATTGTGGCAACCGATGAATGGGATCTAGAAGATCAAAAGTCTTTACATTTTATTGTATATGATCAAAATCAAGCCATTGCAACAGCAAGATTACTTGAAAATCATAGTATTGGGCGAGTTGCTGTATTGAATCAATATCGTGGCAAAGGAATAGGGCGAATACTCATGCGCCATATTATGGATGTTGGGCAACAACAAAAAAGACCGTATTTAAAATTATCAGCACAGGTTCATGCGATTGGTTTTTATCAAAGTTTAGCTTTTGAAGTGAAAGGTGAGGAGTATCTCGATTGTGGGATTCCACATGTTGATATGTTTTTTATGAATTGATTGGATGGTTTTAAAATTTGAGTGCCATTTAAAAATTGTAACCTGTTTTTTAAACATGAACAAAGGAGTAGAAAGGTGATAAAAGCCATTATTTTTGATTTAGATCAAACTCTTTTAGACCGAATAGGTTCACTCAAGCGATTTTTAAACTGGCAAATCAATTTTTTGCAACTTGTACCAAATGCTCAAAAACAACAGTTTATACAACGCTTTATTGAGCTTGATGCCAATGGTTCAGTATGGAAAGATGTGGTTTATCAACAGTTAATCATTGAGTTTAAGATCACACAGTTTTCTGTAGCATTTTTATTAGATCTATATTTGCATGATTTTAATCGTTTTTGTTTGGCTTTTGAGGGTGTTGAACACAGTATTCAACAACTGTATCAGGACGGTTATCAACTTGCTTTGGTTTCAAATGGCAGAACACCTTTTCAAGAGCATAACTTTAAGGCTTTAGGATTAAATGAGTATTTTTCAACCATTATTGTGTCTGAGGCGGTAGGCATACGGAAACCAGAAACTGTAATATTTAATTTGGCAAGTCAAAGATTGGGTATACAACCTGAACAATGCATTTTTATTGGTGACCATGAGCAAGCAGATATTTTAGGTGCAAAAAGAGCCAAAATGAAAACGATCTTTTTTAATGAAGATATCAATATAAATTCTAATTATGCTGATGAAAATTTACACCATTTTTCTGATCTTATTGCGATATTGAAAAAGATAAAATGAACAAAAAAGGTTTTATCTTAGTGAACGAGAAGTCTTTTAAGATAAAACCATGATATTTTTTTTAATGAGAATTATGTTCTGAATGTGCCTCTGCATTGCCATGTTGCATATGAGACATTTCACCCGATGCAGCATTTCTTTGCTTTTCTGCTTCAGCGAGTGCTTCTTGTGACATTACAGGTGCATTTTTAAAAGCAGTTTGATTACTCACAGCCTGTTGTTTGCTTGGCATATAGTCTGGTTCATTTTCCATTGCTAAATAAAAAATACCAAGAAATAAAATACTTAGAATAAAGGCAATGAAAAGACCTTTCCAACCTTTTTTTTCATCTGCGATTTTTTGAGACTCAACAGCATTTGACATGGGAGTATTCCAAATTTAAAAAATGAGAATCTATGTAATGTTATAACACAAAATATGAAATTATCCGACGAGTTTTTTAAATAAGACCTTAAAATTATTATGGGTTTCTAAATGCTTTAATTTTAAAAACAAAAAAGAGGTATAAATACCTCTTTTTTAACAACTTAAATAATTAATCAATTTTACCACTTGCTACTTTGTCTTTGAGCAACTGTGGTGCTTTAAAACGTTCGCCATATTTAGCTTCGAGTTCATTGGCACGGGCAAGGGCTTTGTCTAAACCGTATTGATTTAAGAATTGAATTGCACCACCTGTCCATGGCGCAAAACCGATACCGAAAATTGAACCGATATTGGCATCCACCACAGATTCCAATACATTTTCTTCGTAGCAACGTAAAGTATCGAGTGACTGAACAAACAAAATACGGTCAATCATTTCTTGTTCAGAAATATCAACGTCTTTTTTCCAATGGCTTAGACCATCCCAAAGATGTTTTTTACCACCTTCTGGATAATCATAGAAACCTGCGCCTGCCGCCTTACCTTTACGGTTAAACTCATGGATCATGGTTTTTAAGACATCTTCAGAAGGAGAATGTGCTAAGTCTTTGCCTTCCGCTTGGAGTGCCTTACGGGTTTCATTGGTCACATGTTCAGATAACGTCAAAGCAACTTCGTCCTGAATCGCGAGTGGACCAACAGGCATACCTGCTTTAAGTGCCGCCATTTCAATACGTGCAGGATGCACACCTTCAGCTAGCAAACGCAGACCTTCATTGACAAATGTACCGAAGACTCGACTGGTGAAGAAGCCACGGCTATCGTTCACTACGATCGGCGTTTTGCCAATTTGCTGAACGTAATCGTAGGCTTTTGCTAAAGTTTCAGCAGAGGTATTTTGTCCTTTGATGATTTCAACCAAAGGCATTTTGTCGACTGGGCTAAAGAAGTGTAAACCAATGAAGTTTTTATCATCTTTAGACGCTTTTGCCAGACCTGTAATTGGCAATGTCGAGGTATTTGATGCAAATACACCACCATCCGCAAGAAAAGCTTCAGCTTCCTGGGTCACTTTGGCTTTAAGTTCTTGATTTTCAAAAACAGCTTCAATGATCAAATCACAGCCTTGTAGATCGGCTGCATCAGCCGTTGCAGTGATCAGGCTTAAGACTTGGTCACGTTTCTCAGCCGTCATACGACCTTGTGAAACTTTTTTGTCCAAAAGTTTTTGGCTGTATGCTTTGCCTTTTTCTGCATTTTCAACAGAAACGTCTTTGAGTACCACAGCAATGCCTTTGGTCGCCGTTGAGTAAGCAATACCTGCACCCATCATCCCTGCGCCCAATACACCGACTTTGGTGGCTTGCCATTTTGCGACATCTTTCGGACGGCTTGCACCTGCTTTGATGGCATTTAGACCATGCCAGAATGTACCGATCATGTTTTTCGCCACTTGACCTGTTGCAAGATAAGTGAAATAACGTGATTCGATGGTGAGAGCAGTATCGACATCGACCTGAGCACCTTCAACCGCTGCTGCCATGATCGCTTCAGGTGCAGGGTAGCAACCTTTGGTTTTGTCACGCAGCATTGCAGGGGCAATTGCCAGAATCTGTGCCACTGCAGGTGTTTTAGGGTCACCGCCAGGGATTTTATAACCTTTTACATCAAATGGTTGTTGTGATTTTGGATTGGCTTTGACCCATGCGATGGATTTTTCCAGCAACTCATCAAGTGAGTCCGCAGTGTCATGAATCAGACCTAAAGATTTGGCTTTATCGACACCAAACTGTTTGCCTTCCATTAAGAATGGGAATGCATTTTGTAGACCCAACAAACGTACCATACGCACGATGCCGCCACCGCCAGGGAGTAAACCTAAAGTCACTTCAGGCAGACCAAACTTAGACTTCGGATCATTCAATGCAATACGGGCATGACAGCCAAGCGCAATTTCCCAGCCACCGCCAAGCGCTGTGCCGTTGAGTGCTGCAACCACAGGTACACCTAAAGTTTCGATGTAACGTAGTTCTTTTTTCATCAGCTCAACCACAGCCATGAATTCTTTGGCATCTTCAGGACGTGCCTGAATCAAATCATCCAAATCACCGCCTGCAAAGAAGGTTTTTTTCGCTGAACGGAAAATAATGCCTGTGATGCCAGATTCTGCTTTTAATTTTTCAACTGTTTCTGTCAATGCTTTTTGAAAGTCAGCATTCATGGTATTTGCAGATTGGTTTGGAGAGTCTAAAGTTAGAATAACAATGCCGTCCGCATTTTTTTCAAATTGAATTGCGCTCATTCTTATTCTCCTTATACCAACTCAATAATGGTCGCAATACCCATGCCACCACCTACACACAATGTTGCTAAACCACGTTTTTTGCCTTGACGCTCAAGCTCATCGAGCAATGTA
This sequence comes from Acinetobacter sp. R933-2, assembly GCF_030325485.1. Taxonomy (NCBI): domain Bacteria; kingdom Pseudomonadati; phylum Pseudomonadota; class Gammaproteobacteria; order Moraxellales; family Moraxellaceae; genus Acinetobacter; species Acinetobacter sp. R933-2. The sequence continues at coordinate 26,909 of NZ_JACAIJ010000019.1, read as the reverse complement.
CCCAAAATCATCGCACCTGTTGCACCCAATGGATGACCCATGGCAATTGAACCACCATTGACATTGACTTTTTCTACAGGAACATTCAGCTCATTGATGAAGCGCATCACCACAGAAGCAAAGGCTTCATTGACTTCAAATAAATCAATATCTTCAATTGTTAAGCCAGCTTTTGCCAATGCCTTACGTGCAGCAGGTGCAGGACCAGTCAACATAATGGTTGGATCTGTTCCCACAAGTGCAGTAGCCAAAACTTTGGCACGTGGTTTTAAACCTTGTTCTTTGACTGCTTTTTCAGAAGCAAGAAGAACAACCGCAGCACCATCGACAATACCTGATGAATTTCCTGCATGATGTACGTGATTGATTTTTTGTGCTTCAGGATATTGCTGTAATGCGACTGCATCAAAGCCCATGCTGCCCATCATTTCAAAGCTTGGATTGAGTTTTGCCAAGCCTTCAGCAGTCGTGGTTGGTTTGATAAATTCGTCTTTATCTAAGATCACCACACCCGCTTTGTCTTTTACCGCTACGATGGACTTGTCAAAATGACCTGCTGCTTGTGCCGCAGCCGCTTTGCGTTGTGAGTTTGCCGCAAATTCATCAACATCGGAACGACTATAGCCATCTAAAGTCGCGATCAAGTCGGCACCAATGCCTTGAGGAACGAAGTTTGACTTTAAGTTGGTTTCAGGATCAAGTGCCCATGGTCCACCATCGGAACCCATTGGAATACGAGACATTGACTCGACACCGCCTGCAACAACCACATCTTCCCAGCCTGAACGGACTTTTTGTGCTGCCATGTTGACTGCTTCAAGACCTGATGCACAGAAACGGTTGATCTGCACACCTGCAACATCATTGTCCCAACCTGCTGCAATTGCGGCAGTTTTAGCAATATCACCGCCTTGGTCAGCGATTGGGGTAACGCATCCCAACACGATATCATCTACTTTTGAAGTATCTAGATTGTGACGGTCTTTTAATTCATTGAGTAATGTTGTGAGCAAAGTAATGGGTTTCACACTGTAGAGTGAACCATCTTTCTTTCCTTTTCCGCGTGGTGTGCGAATGGCATCAATGATATAAGCCTCGCTCATAGCTATTCCTTTTTATGACTTCTAAAATTGTTATGTGTTTTGAGTGTACTTTATAAGCTTGATAGTGCAATGACGAGAACGGGAAAGTCAATTGATAGTTTTGGTCAATTGAATTCAAAGAAAAAATATACAATGAAGCCTGTAGGACATCGTATTCTAATCCTACAAGTGAATTGTTCTGTTCAAAATATTACATGTAATGAGATTTGAATGAGTTTAAAAATTAATTTTAAGGTCTCTGTGAAATGGATGGTATATCTTGTTTAAATAAGTTTATTGGGCGTGCTTTTTATTATTGTTTTTTTATGTTTGGATGATTTACGGTACTCATACTTCTGATGAGGGGCAGAGCAGTTTAGCCTGTGAATATGATCAAAATTTTCAAGTCACTCAGGCTGAAATTACCACCATTCAGAATGGAGAAAAGGTAAGCTTTAAAGCAGCTCCATCATTGTGTGAAAAAGATCAAAATAATTTTAAATAAAATAAAACCTGACTTATATCAGGCTTTATTTGAAAAAATATTATTATGTCAATGATAACCATGCAACTGACGGTATAAACCAGGAGTGACACCTGTCCATTTCTTAAATGCACGGTGGAACGTTGAAGTTTCACTAAAGCCAACTTGTTGAGCAACATCTTCCAAAGTTAAATCAGGATTTAACAATAAATGAATGGCAGCGTCACGGCGTAAAGCATCCTTCACACCTTGATAACTTTTACCTTCAGCCGCTAAACGACGACGTAAGGTTTGCGGTGACAAATACAACATCGATGCTACATCATTTAAAGTTGGCATTTCTTCACCAATTTGGCTCTTTAACACTTCACGAATACGTGAAGTGAGCGAGTTGGTGTTTTTGAATTTGACCAAAAGTTGTGCAGGTGCAGCTTTTAAAAATTCTTCTAATGACGCTTCATCTTGACGAATTGGCAAGTCTAAATAATCCGCAGCAAAGGTAATTTCAGTGCGCGGCATGTCAAATTGCATCACTGGCGCAAAAAATAACGCATCGTATTCATCTGCATGATTTGGACGAGGATAACCAAAATGCACACGTTCTAACGGAATACGACGTTCAATGAGCCATGATGCTAAACCATGCCAAATCATGAGCATACTTTCGGTAATAAAATGATCAGGATCCATTGTTTTTGGTATCAATGGAACTAAACGCGCTTCATGTTTATCGCGTTCAACTGCAACAGACCATTCATCGCCAAATAGCTTATAAAACTGTGAAGAAAGTTCTAAAGCATCACCTAAGGTCTTGGCATGAATGATCAATTGACACATGATGGCAAAAGAACCCAAGCGTCGTGGCTGAATATCAAAGCCAACATGCTCGTCTTGTGTCACCATCCATAACATTTTGACAAAGCGTGTATATTGCTCTGGTGAAATACGTGCTTTAGGTTGACGGAGTAATTCTGCTTCTATGCCCACGTGTGAAAGTAGGGTGTCAACATCCATTCCTAGGCGTTTTACGCCTGTTAGGGCTGCATTCACGAAATGGATACTAATCGTATCACGACTCATGTTAAATCCTTCAGTCTCTTTGATGTTCACTAAAAATTGACCTAAATGACGCTAAAAAATATTTAATTGGCGATTTACAACACTGTATATCACCTTTTTACATCTTAAATTGCCGAAATGATCAAGGTAAATGGCTGAACATGACATTGTTATGTTAGTTTTATATTTCTAATATGAGATAAAAATCAACCTAAATTTGGTAAAAACTATTATGACAACTGCTTTAAAAGGATTGAAAGTACTCGATTTTTCAACTTTGTTACCTGGACCTTTTGCAACAATGTACCTTGCTGATATGGGTGCAGAAGTGATCCATATTGAATCTCCAACCCGTCCAGATCTGGTACGCTTGTTTCCTCCATATGCCAATGGACAAGCGACTTCACATAGTTATTTAAACCGAAATAAACAGTCTGTTGCTTTGGATTTAAAAGACCCTAAAAATATAGAACTGATCAAACAAAAAATTTCAGACTTCGATATTGTGATTGAACAGTTTAGACCAGGCGTTATGCAACGTCTTGGCTTAGACTATCAAACTTTGGCGGAAATTAATCCTAAATTGATTTATTGCTCAATCACAGGATATGGTCAAACAGGTCGTTATAAAGATAAAGCAGGGCATGACATTAACTATGTTTCTTTGTCAGGAATCGCGGGGCATAGTGGACGTCAAGACAGCGGTCCACCACCCATGGGAATCCAAATCGCGGATGTTGCAGGCGGTTCCTTACATGCAGTGATTGGGATCTTGGCAGCCGTGACAGAGCGATACAGCAGTGGGCAAGGACAATATATTGATATTTCCATGACCGATTGTGTGGTCAGTATGAACAATATGGCTGCGGCTGCAAGTATTGCAGGTGGGCAAAAACAATATGCTGAAAATGAACAATTAAATGGTGGAACATTCTACGATTATTATCGTACTCAGGATGGTCGTTATCTTTCGATTGGTAGCTTAGAACCGCAGTTTATGAGTGGTTTAGCGGCTACTTTAGAATTACCGATTGTTCTGCAAAAAGGTGCATCGTTTGATGCAGAAGACCGTAAAACGGTGAAAGAGGCGATTCAGGAAAAAATTCTCACAAAAACATGGGCAGAATGGAGTGAGATTTTTACTCAACTTGATTTCTGTGTAGAACCTGTACTAAGCCTTGATGAGGCACTCAGTTCGCCATTGGCTCAGGAACGAAACTGGGTGGTCAATGTTCCTCTAAAAGCCAATGCAGAACAAGCAGAACCCCAACTTGCTTGTCCAATTAAGTTTTCTCGCTCACAGATGAGATATGATTATATTGGTCAAGAATTAGGTGAAGGAACGTGGTGATTTAAGTCACAACTGACATTGTCTATTCATAAAAAGCCTGATGATTTGGGCTTTTTTAATGGATTAAATTTGAGTAATTTTCACAAAAAATAAAATGATTTTGAAGCTGTTGAGAAATAAAAAGAGAAAGTTCTGAGAATGATTGTGTATGTCCTTTAAAATGAGTAATAATCAAAATGTAGACTAAAGTCTAAGAATTTTAAAAATGAAGGATTGGGGTGAAATGGATTTAATACAAACGAATGGATTACCTCGTTATGGTCGCTTTAGTCAATTACCTACCTCGATTTCGGTAGAGCGTTATATTTATAAAACACCTTATGGTAAAACCTTAAAAGGTTGGCGTAAGAATCTAAAATATAAGAAATTTAAATTTTGCAGCATTCAACATGAGCATTATAGTATTGGTTTTGCTGTGGTTGATATTGGTTGGGCTGGGCATGGTTTTATCTATATTTATGACCATCACACTCATGAGGTATTGGAGTGGAATTCAAATAATGTTTTAGGGCATCACACCATTGTCGATGAACAACCTTTATATAATCAGAGTTCTTTTAAAAAATCACCTTTTCATATTGAAATACAACACGCAAATGGTGTGCGCTATATCAATATCAGTAAGCATGGTGATGTAAAATTAAAAGCTCGCATTTTTTGTGCTGCAACAGATGCTTTAAGTATGTGTAGTCCGACTGGAATTAATGGTTGGTCATATACACAGAAACTCACCACACTTGGCGTAGAAGGTTTTTTCATTAATAAAAAGCAAGAAACTATACATTTTAATGACAAGACCTTTGCTTCTTTAGATGATACATGTGGCTTTTTAAGACCAGAAACAGCTTGGTTTTGGCTATCCAGTAATTTCTGGGACAGTCAAGGACAGCGAATTGGGTTAAATTTAGCATCAGGTGTGAATGAGAGTTTTGGTAATGAAAATTGCTTATGGATAAATGGCATTTTATTTTCATTAGCAGATGTCTTGTTTGAAAAACAATCAGAACAACACTGGACGATTCGTTCTTTAGATGACAAATTAAAACTTCAAGTTGAAACAGGTTGGCGCCGTTTTGAAAATTTAAATTTACGTTTAGTGGGTAGTCAATTTAGTCAGTGGCAGTCAAAAGTGAGTGGTACGATCCAAACTGAAACAGGTGAAATTATTGTTTTAAAAAATGAATATGCTCTTTTAGAACAGCATTATGCAAAATGGTAAAATATTTTGCTTAATAGTTCTGCTCAATAATTTTACTCAATAATGCTGTTCTAAAATAAACTCAAAGTGCTGCTTGCCAAAATGCTTCACCAGCTTGAATTGGGTCATTCGTTGCAGCCAGTGTATCTACCCAAGTTTGGTATTGACGAATGACAGGATGCTGACTTGGGTGAAAATCTTTTTTAAACCAGTCTAAATATTGATGGCGCATCGCAGAGAGTTTACCTTTACGACCAAAAAACCATGGTAAACCTTTAACTGCCATTTGGGCGCGTTGTTTTAAGCCAAAACCGTCATATTTCAGCATGACATTGGTACGATAAAACGTAAAGCTGAAAATTTGTAAGGTAACGAAGGCGAGGGCAAAGTTCCGAAGATACTCAGGTACTTCTCCAACCTCTTTCATCACATCAAAGGCAACGTCACGGTGTTCCATTTCTTCAATGGCATGCCATGCAAATAATGCTCTGACATAAGGGTGGACATTTTCCAGAGTTGCTTTTTCACTATAGAAAGTTTCAGCCATCAGTGCTGTTAAGTGTTCGGCAGCAGCAGTCATCGCAATGTTATATTGTTTAGAGCGGTTTTTTAGAATGTACTCAAAATGCCCGCCAAGGAACTTAATAAACTGATCAACAGGCATGCCTTGACGCTTCATTTCTTCATTCATTTTGTCATGCGCCAGTCCGTGCTGTGCTTCTTGTTTGATAAAATCACTGACTCGTTGCTGTAAATCGGGATCACTGATTTTGTCACGTAAGGCACGTACACTTTGAATAAAATAACGTTCACCGACTGGAAAAGTTAGACTTAGCGCATCAAACATACGAGTACGAAAAGGATCTTGATCAAACCAGAAGCGTGGAACTTCATTGAGTTTAAAGTCTAGATTGCTTCGGACGACAGGGTCAACCTGATGTTTTACATATGCATTCATTGTTTTATTTCTCGCAAATTTAATTTATAAAATGGTTAAGTAGATCAAATGGTTATTGACCTGCTTGCCAAAATTCCTCACCTGCTAGAATAGGATCATTAGTTTGTTCTAAGGTGTCTATCCAGACCTGATATTGCGCAATGATCGGATGTTGGCTTGGATGAAAGCCTTGTTTATACCAGTCAAAATATTGCTTCTTCATGTGAGTCATTACGCCGTGTTTGCCAAAGAACCAAGGCAAGCCTTGAGCAGCAAGTTTGATACGATCAAGACGACTAAAGCCATCATAACTAAGCATGACATTGGCACGATAAAAGGTGAAACCAAACATAGCAACTGTGGTCAAAGCTAAGGTAAATTTTCTTAAAGATTCAGGCACTTCACCCACTTGTTGCATGACATCAAAAGCGACATCGCGATGTTCCATTTCTTCAATGGAATGCCATGCAAATAAAGCACGTACATAGGGGTGTGCGTCTGCCAGTGTTTCTTTGCGACTGTAAAATGTTTCTGCCATTAATGCGGTCAAATGCTCAGCCGCAGCCGTCATGGCAATATTGTACTGGGGAGAGCGATTTTTCAGTTCAGATTTAAATAAACGATTTAGAAATTGGATAAATTGGTCAACAGGCATACCTTGCTTTTTCATCTCCTCATTCATTTTGTCATGTGCAATGCCGTGTTGGGCTTCTTGACGAATAAAGTCAGCAACACGTTGTTGTAATTCAGGGTCGCTGATTTGATTGCGAAATAAACGTACACATTCAATAAAGTAACGTTCACCATCTGGAAAAGTCAGACTCAAAGCATCGAACATACGGGTTTTAAATGGATCTCCACCAAACCAAAAACGTGGGATCTCATCTAGCTTAAAATTGAGTTGACTGCGAACGACAGGTTCGGCTTGATATTTCACCAATGCATTCATGTTGTTTTACTTGCATTACTTCGATGCTTTGAGTATGTCGGTGTTTTACAACTTTGTTTTGACAGATCTTGCCAATTTTTATACATTTTACGACAGAATGAAAATTTAGTATGTCAAATATGGATTTAGGATTGAGTCGCAATCATGCAGGAATTACATATACCGAATGGATATTTTCATCTTTGGCAGACTTATTTGTTTGAACAGGGAATCGACATTTTTACTGCTGATTTTTTAAAAGATGACTATTCACATTTAAAAAAAATTTTACTTCAGCCAATTGATACTCAGTCTTCTTATCTTTTTTTTCAGCAAATTCTTAAAAAAACTGAACTTGCTTTAGATTGCCCACAGATTATTTTTGAAATGGCGCAGTATGTTCGCCCTGAACACTTTGGGGTTTTAGGCTATATGGCAACACGAAGTACCACAGTTGCTGAAGCCTTACATAATATTCTACGTTTTAGTCGTTTGGTGATTGATGGTGATCATATTATTCCGATGAAGATGAAGCAGGTGGGGCAACATATTCATCTTATTTGGCCTTTTCACCATGAAAAATATATTGTCATTAATGAATTGACCAATGCTTTAATGATGCATTTAGCACGAAAAATTGTTGTGCTTCATCAGTTTCCATTATTGGAGGTAAATTTTGCTCACCCACCACAAATGGCGATTTATCATTATCAAAAATTTTATGCGTGTGATGTTCATTTTAATCAATCTGAATATAGCTTTGTTCTGGGTTTAGAAGGACTAAATGCAAAAATTCAACAAGCAGATCCCTCATTGATGCAACTTTTGGTTAAACAAGCTGAGGAAGCCATTGCCTCAAAAACACGCTATGAAACTTTGCCTCAAAAACTACATTTTATTGTTGCAGAATATCTAAGGCTGCAAGAACAAGCTCCTAAAATTGAAGATATTGCACAAGAATTAAATATTTCTGCGAGAACTTTGCAACGTCAGTTGAATGAATTTGGTCAATCATTTAAAAAAATCGTGGAAATTGAACGTATGCAGCGTTGTGAATTATTACTCGAAAGTGACCTGCAACTGACTGAGATCGCGATGCGTTTGGGTTATTCTGACCAATCGGCATTGGCAAGAGCCTATAAGGCATATAGTGGGCAGACTTTATTACAGAAAAAACAGCAATTAAAATAAAAGTTTTAAATTGTATCTTTTCTATTCAAAATATTCTCAATCCATCAAAATATGAAAGTTTGTAGATGAAATAATTTTTAAAAGAAAAGGATAACGAGGATTTAAAATGAAAAAATTAATTTTAGCGGCTGTTATATGTATGACTTATACAAATGTGCAAGCCAATGTATGTGAAATTCCACTCAATCAAGTGGCGATAGGTAGTATGACTTTGATGCAAAGTCTTGATCAATTTAAAAAAATACATAGCAATGCTAAGCCTGATAAAGATCGAATTCAGATTTTAGATGTTGATCAAGCTTTTGAAAATGCAGGAGTCACTTCAGTCGGAAGTATAGATTTTGATCCAGTAAAAAACCGTATTATTGGTTTTACGCTCTCTTACAATGAAGGAAAATATGCACAACTTGAAACACCTTTAAATCAGTTCAAAAATAGTATTTTAAAAAACTCAAAACTTCCACAAAAGGGTTGGGTGTTAAGTCAGGACAAAGAAGCATATCAATATCGTTGTAATGATTATCAAGTATTTATACGACAAGATCATGGTGTAGGGCGTGGTTCACTTGGTGCAGTGGTGTGGGTATTTAGTCGATATAGTGATAGTTTTGAATAATATTTTATGGTCAATACCACAGATTTAATCATTAAACAGTAAGAAAAAGCCTCTTTGTCTGAGACAAAGAGGCAGTCTTTTTTATCGTATTTTGAGTTTTGGAAATCTGAAAATAATCGCCAATACCGCAAAAATTGCCAAAATCCAGCAATAATAAATTGAGCCAATCAATTCAACTGGTGATAGTTTTGCAATAGAACATGCAAGCAGTAATTGAGCACCATAAGGAATGATCCCTTGTACCACGCAAGAAAAAATATCCATCAATGCAGCAGCGCGTTTTGGGTCTACACCATATTCTTTAGCAACTTCTCGTGCCATATCACCTGATAAAATAATGGCAACGGTATTATTTGCTACAAATAAATTTGAGAAAATAACTAAAAAACTGATGCCGATTTCACCCGCGCGTTGAGTGCCAACTTTAAATAATCGAGTGATACTATAAATCCGTTGAATCAACCACTCTAAGCCACCTTCTTTTTGCATAATTGCAGAGAGTCCCCCCAAGAACATCGACAATAATGCCACTTCAAACATGCCTTCGAAGCCTGAATAGATAGATGTATTTAACTTTAATAAGTCAAATGATGGCGTGACAAATAGCCCCATTAAACCTGATAACACAACGCCAAGTGCTAAGACTGCTAAAACATGTAAGCGTGTAAAAGCCAAAAGAAATACTGCCACATAAGGCAAGATCAACCATAAGTTATAATCTTTATATTCAATAGATTGTGGTGAATGATTGGTCAGTATATAAATGCCAATGGTGACAATAGCAGCAGGAAATGCAATCCAGATATTGACCCGAAATTTATCTCTTAATTCAACATTTAAACTGCGTGTTGCTGCAATGGTGGTATCTGAGATCATGGACAGGTTATCGCCAAACATGGCACCACTGACCACCGCACCAATGGCATAAATCGGTTGAATATCCGTCGCTTGAGAAAAACCAAAAGCAATGGGCGCGCAAGCTGCAATGGTACCCATCGAAGTTCCCATTGCTGTAGCCACAAATGCTGAGATGATAAACAGCATGGGCAATACAAACTCAGGTGGAATGATGGATAGTCCAAACTGAACTGTTGCATCCACACTGCCAATGGCACTCGATACGCTGGCAAAAGCACCGGCGAGCATAAAGACCATAAACATTAAAATGAGGTTGGGATGACTTGCACCTTGTAAAAATTCATCAATTGCTGCATTTAATTTTCCACGATACAACACAATTGCTAAAATAATTGCAGGTAAGGCAGCAACAGGTGCTTTGACTTGATAAAACGCAAATTCAGTACCAATAATAGAATGGTAAATACCACTGCCTAAAAAGATGGCTAAAAAGACAATAAGTGGTAGCAGCGCAAGCCCACGAGCTTGAACTTTACTGTGTGGGGGAGTGGTCATATTCAAAAAATAAAAAAGAGTAGCTTCTATAGTATAAACAGCTTTTGCAATTTCTTAAAAATTAAAATGCATTAGATTTTGTTCATGTTCTGATGTTATTTAAATGATTTGATTTAAGTTTTTCAATTTATTTACGAATTTTAAAAAAGCAAAAAATAGGTAACTTTGATCATTGTCCAAAAAAATAAAATAGCGCTAAATGTATGTCATAGGTTGTTCGTTATTTTGTATTAATATGAGATACCATTGTGCTACAGCGTTACTCTATCCAATGAGTAAAAAATAGCGTTACAATGCAACGTCTTGTATTTATACAAAACCAACTCCTCAAGTTTAACAATTCAAGGAATGTACAACCCTATGTCACGTTTAGCCACTCGATTTGCACAGCTTAAATCACAACAGCGTAAAGCATTGGTTTCTTATGTCATGGCGGGTGATCCTCAACCACATGTAACCGTACCCTTGTTGCATCAAATGGTTGAAGCGGGCGTAGATGTACTTGAACTTGGTTTGCCATTTTCAGACCCAATGGCAGATGGTCCAGTGATTGCCCTTGCCGCAGAGCGTGCTTTAGCAGCAGGAACCAATACCCTTGATGCTTTAAACATGGTGAAAGAATTCCGTCAAAAAGACAGCACAACACCTGTAGTCTTGATGGGATATTTAAACCCTGTTGAAGTGATTGGATATGAAAAATTTGTCGCTTATGCCAACCAATGTGGTGTAGACGGTGTTCTTCTCGTAGATTTACCACCAGAAGAAGCAAAAGATTTTGATGAAGTATTGAAAAAATACAACATGAATCAAATTTTCTTGCTTGCACCAACTTCGACAGATGAACGTATTCAACATGTAGTCAAACAAGCCAGTGGTTTTATTTACTATGTGTCATTAAAAGGTGTAACAGGTGCTGCAACACTAGATACAACTGAAGTCGCAACACGCATTCAAAAAATCAAGTCATATACAGATATTCCTGTAGGTGTAGGTTTTGGGATCAGTGATGCAGCTTCAGCAAAAGCTGTTGGGCAAGTTGCTGATGCTGTCATTGTCGGCAGTGCATTTGTCAAACCTTTTGCAAACTTAGCACCAGAACAAGCTGTGGAAGCAGCGGTGAATAAAGTCAAGGAGCTTCGAGCAGCGCTCGATGAGTTAGTATGAATCAAGAAGTGAAATCAGGGAAAATCCTGAGTGCATCAACACCGTGGACAGATCGTTCTGTTCCAGGGATTGAGGTGCCTGATCAACAACAAACACTCAAAGCAACATTTACAGAACCAACCATTGAGTGCCCTGAATGTCACGCATTGGTTACTCGTACTGCGATGTCTTTTAATGCTTATGTTTGTCCATCATGTGATGAACATCTGAAAATGAAAGCACGTGATCGCTTAAACTGGTTCTTTGATAATGTGAGTGCAGAACTCGGTCAAGAATTTGTAGCAAAAGACCCATTACACTTTGTCGACAGTCGACCTTATCCTGAGCGTATGAAAGAAGCGCAAGATAAAACAGGTGAAACTGAAGCTTTAGTGGTCATGCAAGGTCAACTTAAAAATATTCCATTGATTGCATGCGCATTTGAATTTGATTTTATGGGCGGTTCAATGGGTACGGTTGTGGGTGACCGTTTTGTTCAAGCTGCTGAAAAAGCCATTAGTTTGAAACAACCTTTAGTCTGTTTTGCAGCTTCTGGTGGTGCGCGTATGCAAGAAGGCATGTTGTCTTTGATGCAAATGGCACGTACTTCTGCAGCAATCCAAAAAATGAAAGATGCACATCTGCCTTATATTGTGGTGTTGACGCATCCAGTTTACGGTGGTGTGACTGCATCATTGGCAATGTTGGGTGATGTTCATATCGCTGAACCGAAAGCCATGATTGGTTTTGCGGGTAAACGTGTTATTGAACAAACGGTTCGTGAGAAGCTTGAAGAACCGTTCCAACGTGCTGAATTCTTGCTTGATCATGGTGTAATCGATCAAATTGTTCATCGTCATGCATTACGTGATACTGTATACCGTATTGTAGCGAAACTGATGAATTTGCCTTGAACAACCATCCAGCACCTTTAAAAACAGATGATTTAAATACATGGCTCAATTATTGGAGCCATGTTCATGTTACAGGAATTGATTTGGGCTTAGAGCGCGTCATTCCTGTTGCAGAGCAATTGGGCGTCATGCGACCCAATGCCAAAGTTTTAACGGTGGCTGGAACCAATGGTAAAGGCTCAACCACAACGACACTTGCTGCCATACTTAATGCACAAGGTCTCAATGTTGGGCTATACCAATCTCCACATATTTATCGTTTTAATGAGCGTGTCAAACTTGCTGGGCAAGAAGTTGATGATCAAACCTTGATTGATGCTTTTGTACAAGTTGATCAAGCACGCCGTATCTGTGATTTATCTTTATCATTCTTTGAAGCCACTACTTTGGCTGCTTTTGTTATTTTTAAACAAAAACAGTGCGATGTCTGGGTGCTTGAAGTAGGTTTAGGTGGTCGTTTGGATGTGGTCAATGTCATTGATCCTGATGTAGCTGTGATTACCAATATTGGGCTAGATCATACTGATTGGCTCGGTGATACTATTGAAAAAATTGCTTTTGAAAAAGCAGGCATTATTCGTGCAAATATTCCTGTAGTTTTTGGTGGACAGCAAAGTTTGCCACAAGCGATTCAGGACAAAGCGACAGAATGTAATGCAACGCTTTATGCGCTGAATCGTGATTATTTCTATCATGATACCAAAGATGGTAAAACATGGGATTTTGCAAGCTCAGGTGTGACGTTAAAGTTACCTTTGGGACAGTTAGCCTTAGATAATATCTCAACGGCTGTCGCAGCGATTTTAGCCAGTGGTTTGAATGTATCACAACAAGCGATGGCGCAAGGTATCGAAACAGCACAGTTACAAGGTCGTTTTGAAATTAGAAAAATACATTATAAATCACAAGAAAAAACAGTGATTTTCGATGCGGGACATAATCCGCACGGTGTTGAATTTTTGTTAAAGCAATTGCGAAAATTCTTAGAATACAATAAACAGTACACAGAAGTTGTCTCCGTATTTTCAATGTTGTCTGACAAAGATATAGAATCTGTAGTCAAGTTATTGAAAAATACTGTATTAAAGTGGAAAATTGCGCCATTGACTGTAGCTCGTGCAGCACCAATGGAACAATTGGTTGCTGGCTTACAAAATGAGACAGTTGAAAAATTTGAGAGTGTACAAGCAGCATTTCAATCAGCGCTTGCAGAAACCAATAATAATCAGCTGATTTTGGTGTGTGGTTCGTTCCATACCTTAGAAGCGGTCTGGGAGTATTTAGAAGAATGTCAATGAATAACAAACAGCGCTGGATGGGTGGCGTTGTTTTATTAGGTGGTGGTGTGTTATTAGCAGCCCTCCTTCTAAAAGGCAAAGAAGAAATATATCAAACTCAAGTACCAACGACACCTGTTGCAAATGTGCAGCAAAAGGAAAAAGCAGCACCATTAGAGTCCGTGCAGCTTGAACCTTTAACTGTAGATGTTGCAACAGAAAAACGCCTACTTGAAGAGCAACGCCGTGCGCGTGAAAAGGCTGTTGCTGAACAAGAAGCGAAAGCAGCTGATTTTTTACGTATGCAACAACAGGCGGAAGCAGATGCAGCACGTAAGGCAGCAGAAGAATATGCAGCTGCAAATGCGCGTCGTAAAGCAGCTCAAGAAAGCTCGGATAATATTCCTCCTGAACTCAATCAAGATGATAAAACCAAAGCTCAGCAAAAAACTGCTGAACAAAAGAAGCTTGAGCAACAAAAGGCAGATGCTGAAAAAAAGTTAGCAGAGCAGAAGCGTCAACAAAATAATGCAGAGGCAGAGAAAAAAGCTGCAGAAGAGAAAAAACGTAAAGCTCTAGAGGAAGAAAAACGTAAAGCAGAAGCTGATAAGAAAAAAGAAGCAGACCGCAAAGCTGAAGCAGAGAAAAAAGCTGAAGCAGATCGTAAAGCTACAGAAGAAAAAAAGCGTAAAGCCCAAGAGGAAGAAAAGCGTAAATTAGAAGCTGACAAGAAAAAAGAGGCAGAGAAAAAAGCTGAAGCAGATCGTAAAGCCGCGGAAGAAAAAAAGCGTAAAGCACAAGAGGATGCTAAGAAAAAGGCTGAAGCAGATAAAGCACGTGATTTGTTGGAAAATGGTGACAAGCAATGGATGGTACAAGTTGCACTGGCTGCCAATGAAGCCAATGCAGATGCTGTTGCTGCAAAATTACGCGCAAAAGGCTATAAAGTGACAAAAAGTCCAACATCTAAAGGTATTCGCATCATGGTTGGACCGTCAAAAGATCGTGATTCTGCTGATGCAACACGCAAAAAAATCAATTCAGACGATAGTTTAGGTATGAAGTCTGCATGGGTGATTGATTGGGTGCCTTTAGATAGGCGTTAAGTTTTAGACTTATCCTTGATTTTAAGATGGATTTGAGAGTTGTTCTCGAATCCATTTTATTTTTTCAGGGCTAAATAACTTTTCAATATTGCCCCAAATGGGATGAAAGCCATAACCGCCATGTTTCATTTCATTTAAAGCATCCGCCGTAGACCAATTTTCAAAAATAATACGATACATTGCAATACTAGCACCTGTACGATCAGAGCCGTGGTAACAATGAATTAATACTTTTTGACCTTTTTGTTGTGCGGTTTGAATAGAGCGCATGACTTGTAGTAAATCATGTTCATTAATTGCCCATGTATGAATGGGAATATGGACTAACTCTAAATTTTGACCTGCAAGTGTTGAGCTATCTTTATCACGACTACGTAAATTGATCACAACATCAATATCATGTTGAGCTAATAATGGAATTAATTGCTTACTGGGTTGCTCACTACGAAAAATGCTATCACTCATTTTATAAAAATTATAATCGGACTGAATGACTTGTCCCCAATTTTGGGGTCTTTGGTCGGCAGGAAGCGTTGAAGTTGTTATGCATCCTGTTAGCGTACTGCTTAAAATTAAAGTCGCCAAAAAATATTGTTTTATCATATTTGATATTTCTTTAAGTCCAATGGGTCATGTGCGCAAATGATCTCAATTTGTGGTTGAGTTTGGGCAAGGGTTTGTAATGCTTGTAAGCTTTGAAGACGTTGTTGATTATCAAAAGCAAGTAATTGTTCAGCCCAATTTAGACCCCAGACACGATATTTGGGGTTAAGTTCTAAGTGAGAGTAATAGGCATCGCCACAAAAAAGTAAATAACCTTCTTGTTGTTTTATCGCAATACCACAATGTCCTGCCGTATGTCCTAATAATGGAATTATTAAAATTTCATCTTTAAAAAGATTAAAACCTTGTACACGATGAAAATTAAACCAAGTTTCACCCGCAGCGTGTTCTAAAAAGTGCCAATACGCATGTTGTTGAAATTGTTGAGGACGATAACGTAATTTATTTTTAGCAGAGAGCGTTTGTGCTGCATTAAACTCATTCGATAAAATATGTACTGTGGCATTTGGAAAGTCTGCAATACCTCCTGCATGATCAAAATCTAAATGCGTGACTAAAATATGTCGAACATCATTGGGTTTAAAACCCAGTTGTTGAATTTGATGGAAAGCAGATAAATGTTGATCAGGTACAATTGCGGCAAAATAGTGAATGAGTTTGCCTAAACGCTTTTTAGAATGTAAATAATCTTGTATGCCTAAACCTGTATCAACTAAAACTAAGCCACGATCTGTCTCAAGCAATAAACAATGACAGACAAAGTGTGCTTTTAAGCCTGTTTGCCCAAAAAGAGGTGCGCAGAGTGGGCAAAAACTACCACAATGTAAATGGTGGATTTTATAAATCATACTATTTTGATTGTTAAATTATTCTACATCTCTTATACCTTATTTTTGCAAATCAACCAATGCTTACAAAACATTGTCATTAATGCTGCAATGTTTATGATTTTCTATAGCATACTCATAAATATAACAAACATAATAAGGAGAATACGGATGCAGCTTTATTATTCTTTAACATCGCCTTTTGCGCGTAAAGTTTGTGTGTTGATTCAAGAGTTAAAAATTCAGGATCAATTTGAAATGATTAAGATTGACCCTTGGACAAACCTAGATTTAAGGCAGATCAATCCATTATCAAAAGTTCCAACTTTGGTTTTAAATCATAAAGAAGTTTTATTTGATTCGGCATTAATTTGTGAATATTTAAGTACCTTAAAAGATAAAGCACTGATTTATCCCACTGAACGTGTTGAATATTTTAAAAGTTTAAGGTTACAAGCATTAGCTGATGGTGCTATGGCAGCCGTAGGGCGATGCTATGCAGAGTTAAAAAAACCTGAACATTTACAATCACAAGATATGTTACAACGCTTTCAAGCAACACAAGTAGCGACACTGATTTGGTTGGAACAACATTTAGATAATTTCACAAAAAACTTTGGGATAGGTGAAATTTCTGTGGCGTGTTTGTTGGCGTATATTGATTTTAGATTTCCTGAACAAGATTGGAAGATAAAATATAGCCAACTTGCAGCATGGTTTGAGCAAGTGAAGGCACGTGATTCAATGCAATTCACTCACTACCAAGTGTAAGTGTAAGGATGAAAGTGTCTGGCTATTTTTGAAAAAAAAGAACTCCATCTGAGAAAGGTGGAGTTCAATGGAGAAAGCACAATTTTTGTTT
This sequence comes from Acinetobacter sp. R933-2, assembly GCF_030325485.1. Classification (NCBI taxonomy): domain Bacteria; kingdom Pseudomonadati; phylum Pseudomonadota; class Gammaproteobacteria; order Moraxellales; family Moraxellaceae; genus Acinetobacter; species Acinetobacter sp. R933-2. Next base: position 9,957 of record NZ_JACAIJ010000019.1, on the reverse strand, counting down.
TTGAAGTTTAATTTAGTCTTTATTTGGTTGTGGCGTTAAGCGTAAATAAGGTTTAACCGCCGTATAACCTTTTGGGAAGCGTTCTTTTAGCTCAGCTTCATCTTTAATTGAAGGTACAATGACAACATCTTCACCTTCTTGCCAATTTGCTGGTGTAGCAACTTTATAGTTGTCTGTGAGTTGTAATGAATCAATCACCCGTAGAATTTCATTAAAATTACGTCCTGTTGAAGCGGGATAAGTAATAATTAAACGGACTTTTTTATGAGGATCAATAATTAATAAAGAGCGTACAGTGGTTGTTTCGCTGGCATTGGGGTGAATAAAATCATAAAGTGTTGAAACTTTACGATCTTTGTCCGCTAAAATTGGAAAATTTACCGTTGTATGTTGTGTTTCATTAATATCTTGAATCCAACCTTGATGTGACTCCACATCATCTACCGAAAGCGCAATTGCTTTTACACCACGTTTGGTAAATTCATCTTTGAGTTTTGCTGTATAACCCAGCTCTGTTGTACACACAGGTGTATAATCTGCTGGATGAGAAAATAAAATACCCCAATCATTACCTAAAAATTCGTAAAAATTAATCTTCCCTTCACTAGAGTCCTGTTCAAAGTCAGGTGCTGTATCACCCAAACGAATTGTCATGATATTGTCCTCAAAATTTAGAATGTTTAAAGTTGTTGTTTAGCTCGTCAAAATCACTATGGCTTAAATTTCTTATAATTAAAAATAGTGTTTTTGTATTTCTTTATGAGAAAATAAGATATAAAACCTGAACAAGATGTAAAAATTCACGATTTCTGCTGAATAGTTCTATCTGTCTATCGTGCAAATTTGCTACATTAGTTCGCCTTAGCTCATACACGCGAAAGTCGGTGCACAGATTTTTTTTAATTGGTTTTGTGTAAAAACCTTGTACTTCAAATTTCTAACACCATAATAACGTCTGAGAAAAATTTATTTTGATAAGCAAGTTTTAGAGAGTCTATACATGTTGGCAAGCCTGATCGGAGGAATCTTCGGTACTAAAAACGAGCGTGAACTAAAACGCATGCGTAAAATTGTCGATAAGATCAATGCGCTTGAGCCGACAATATCTGCTTTAAGTGACGCTGACTTATCTGCAAAAACTGAAGAATTTAAACAAAGATATAAAAAGGGTGAAAGCCTTGATAAGTTAATGCCAGAAGCATTTGCAGTTTGTCGTGAAGCGGGTAAACGTGTCATGGGCATGCGTCATTATGACGTGCAATTGATTGGCGGTATTACTTTACACGAAGGTAAAGTTGCAGAAATGCGTACAGGTGAAGGTAAAACCCTAATGGGTACTTTAGCTGTTTACCTCAATGCAATCAGTGAAGCAGGTGTTCATGTCATCACGGTCAATGATTATTTGGCACAGCGTGATGCAGAGTTAAACCGTCCACTGTATGAGTTCTTAGGTTTAACTGTTGGTGTGATTTATTCCATGCAAGCACCAATGGAAAAAGCTGAAGCTTACCGTGCAGACATTACTTACGGTACAAATAACGAATTTGGTTTTGACTATCTACGTGACAATATGGTTTTCTCGATGGTAGAGAAAAAACAACGTGGGTTAAGTTATGCCATCATTGATGAAGTGGACTCTATTTTAATTGATGAAGCACGTACACCTTTGATTATTTCTGGTCAAAGTGAAGATTCATCGCAACTTTATCAATTAATGAATAATATTCCGCCAAAATTAACTCCACAGAAAGAAGAAAAAGTTGCAGACGGTGGGCATTTCTGGATTGATGAAAAGCAACGCTCTGTTGAAATGACTGAAGTCGGTTATGAAACAGTAGAGCAAGAACTCATTCAAATGGGATTGTTGGCTGAAGGTGAAAGTTTATATTCAGCAGCAAATTTAAACTTAGTTCATCATGTAACTGCTTCAATTCGTGCGCATTTCTTATATCAACGTAATGTGCATTATATTATCAATGATGGCGAAGTGATCATTGTTGATGAAAACACAGGTCGTACCATGCCTGGTCGTCGCTGGTCTGAAGGTTTGCATCAAGCAGTTGAAGCGAAAGAAGGTTTAGAAATTCAACCAGAAAACCAAACTTTAGCAACCACAACATTCCAAAACTATTTCCGTTTATATAAAAAGCTTTCAGGTATGACAGGTACTGCTGATACTGAAGCTGCGGAAATGAAAGAAATCTACAACCTAGATGTAGTGTTAATTCCAACCCATCGCCCAATGTTGCGTAAGGACTTAAATGATTTAATTTATTTAAATCGTGAGGGTAAATACAATGCAATTATTGAAGAAATTCAAAAAATTCATGCTGCAGGTGTAGCACCAATTTTGATTGGTACAGCGACGATTGAGGCTTCTGAGATTCTTTCAGATAAACTACGCGATGCAGGTATTCACCATGAAGTTCTCAATGCAAAACAGCATGAGCGTGAAGCTGATATTATTGCTCAAGCAGGAGCACCGAATGCTGTAACGATTGCAACAAACATGGCGGGTCGTGGTACAGACATTTTGCTTGGTGGTAACTGGAAAGCCTTACTTGCAAAAATTGAAAATCCAACTCCAGAAGATAGTGCACGACTTCGTGCAGAGTGGGAAAAAAACAATGAAATGGTGTTGAGTTCAGGTGGTTTACATATCATCGGTTCAGAACGTCATGAATCACGCCGTATTGACAACCAGTTACGTGGTCGTTCAGGTCGTCAAGGTGACCCTGGTGTATCACGCTTCTTCTTATCACTTGAAGATGACCTCATGCGTATTTTCGCAGGTGATCGTGTGATTGCGATGATGCGTGCAATGGGCTTACAAGAAAATGAAGCCATTGAACATAAAATGGTGTCACGTTCAATCGAAAATGCGCAACGTAAAGTTGAAGCACGTAACTTTGACATTCGTAAAAATCTTTTAAAATACGATGATGTCAATAATGAACAACGTAAAATCATTTATTCACAACGTGATGAGATTTTAGAAGAAGCAACACTTCAAGATTATATTGAAGAAATGCATCAAGAAGTCATGAAAGGTTTAATCGAAACTTATATTCCACCTGAATCAATTCATGATCAGTGGGATATTGAAGGTCTAGAAAATGCTTTGCGTGTTGACTTAGGGATTGAGCTACCTGTATCACAATGGCTTGAAGAAGATCGTCGTTTAGATGAAGAAGCTTTGGTTGAGCGTATCAGTGATGAAGTCGTGCAACGTTATCGCCAACGTCGTGAAAATATGGGGGCTGAGTCTGCTGCAACTTTAGAACGTCATTTCTTGTTGGGTTCATTAGATCGCCACTGGAAAGACCATTTAGCTGCAATGGATTATTTACGTCAAGGTATTCATTTACGTGGCTATGCGCAGAAAAATCCAGAGCAAGAATACAAAAAAGAAGCGTTTAATTTATTTGTAAATATGCTTGGCGTGATTAAGTCAGACGTTGTGACTGATCTTTCTCGTGTGCATATTCCAACTGCGGAAGAGTTAGCAGAGATGGAAGCACAGCAACAAGCGCAAGCAGAAGCAATGCGTTTGAACTTTGCACATGATGAGTTTGATGGTTTAACAGGTGAGTTGAGTACGAGTACTCAAGCTGAAAATGAGCCTTTAAATTTACAAAAGCCTCAAACATTTACACCACCTGAAAGCCGTAATGCGCCATGCCCATGTGGTTCAGGTTTAAAATATAAACAATGTCACGGTAAAATTTAACATTTACCAACGTTAGCGTAATCTTTAAAAAAAGCAGGGCAAATGTTCTGCTTTTTTTACAAGTTATTACAGGAGGTGAATATTTATTGCACCTTTCACGATTAAATGTTATTTACTTGCTCAGTCCATGTTTAAAGATTTAGGAAAGATAATGAAAATACAATTCAAAGCATTATTTGTCGCAGCTTTAGCAATGCCAGTGCTGACTTTTGCAGATACTCAGCCACAAACTACAACGGTTGCCAATGTTCAGGCAGCAACAGGTGTAACTACTGCGCAGGCAGAAATTAAAAATGATTCAACGACAGTCATTAGTCCTCGCACAGGTATTCGCTATACTTTAGGAAATACAGGTGGTCGTCCAATTATTCTAAAAACAGCAGCAATTGCTGCTGTAACACCTGCAACGATCAATCGTGTGGTTGCTTCTAATCCAGCTTTATCAGCATCGAGTCAAGAAAAAGTAAAACAGGCGCTTTTAGTTTCAGAAAGTACGGTCGCTCAAAATCAAGTCGCTACGCAATAATGCTTGAAAAGTTATAAATCTATATCTAAACCAGTTGTTGTCGGACGCTGGTTTTTTCTTTTTTTAAGATCTATCACAATAAAAATCAATTCACTCCGTTATAGGCTCGATTTTTTGTCTATTTTCTAATAAGCTGTTGTTTTATTAATTTCATTCTGGATATTTGAAAATGGCAGTTGGTGACGTAACTATGCCACACATGCATGTGGTGCAAGGTGTAAAAATTGGCTCAGCAGAGGCGTATGTACGTTATCCAAATCGACGAGATTTAGTTGTTTTTGAGTTTGCACAAGGAACAACGGTCGCAGGCGTATTTACTCAAAGTGCCTTTGCTGCTGCTCCTGTTTTAATCAGTAAAAAGCACTTAGCTGAAAATACACCGCGTTATTTGGTGATTAATACAGGTAATGCAAATGCGGCAACAGGTGTGATTGGTTATCAAAATGCAGAAGCAACTTGCACAAAATTAGCAGAATTAACAGGTGTACAAGTTAATCAAATTTTACCATTTTCAACAGGTGTTATTGGTGAGCAATTACCACTTGAACGTTTAACACAAGGTTTACAACCTGCTTTAGATACATTAAATGAAAATGCTTGGTCTGATGCTGCATCAGGGATTATGACAACAGATACCACGCCTAAAGGCGCATCTGAGCAGTTTGAGCTAGATGGCATTACTTATACGATGACAGGTATTTCTAAAGGCGCGGGTATGATTCGCCCGAATATGGCAACCATGTTGAGCTTTGTTGCAACAGATGCACCTATTAGCCAAGAAATGACACAGGCATTATTACAAACCACAGTAACCCACTCATTTAATCGTATTACTATTGATGGTGATACTTCAACAAATGATTCTTGTATCTTTGTTGCGACTGGTTTGGCAGGTGGTACTCAAATTCAAAGCCAAAGCGATGCTCGTTATCAGAAAGTATTAGATGTACTTGCAGGTATTATGAATCGTCTTGCACAATTGATTGTACGTGATGGTGAAGGCGCGACAAAATTTATTACTGTACATGTTGAAGGTGGTGAAAACACACAGGAGTGTTGTGATGTAGCTTATAGTGTTGCCGAATCACCTTTGATTAAAACGGCATTGTTCGCTTCAGATCCAAACTGGGGACGTATTGTCATGGCGATTGGTAAAGCTGGTGTACCAAACCTTGACACTAGCAAGGTTCAGGTATGGTTAGGTGATGTGCAAATTTGCTTAGATGGTGGTGCAAATCCTGAGTATACCGAAGAGGCAGGAGCTGCTGTGATGGCTGAAAAAGAGATTAATATTCGTATTGATCTTGGTCGTGGTACAGCGAAAGATACAGTTTATACCTGTGATCTGTCATATGATTATGTCAAGATCAATGCGGACTATCGCTCTTAAAATTAAAAAATTTTAAAGAACCTCCGTTGTGAGGTTTTTTTATAAGTCAATGTTTTTTTAATAACTGGTCAAATGAGCCAACGCCAAAATTGCCAGTGTATGACATGAAACGCTTGTTTAATCACAAGCATACGGATAGAGAATACGTTTTATGAATGATGCGACCAATTTAATTGCCAACGAAGCAAAATCAATTGTACAAGCGCATTTAGATCGTTTGGGTGAATCTAAGAGTAATGTGTTAACTGAAGAAGCAAAACAAGCGAAGTTTGCACAAATTAAAGCAGAGCTAGAAAAACGTGATGCTGTTTTAGTAGCGCATTACTATTGTGACCCTGAAGTACAAGAACTTGCAGAGCTAACAGGTGGCTGTGTCTCTGATTCACTTGAAATGGCGCGTTTTGGACGAGATCATGCTGCATCAACATTGGTGGTGGCAGGCGTAAAATTTATGGGGGAAACCGCTAAAATTTTATCACCTGAAAAAAAGGTTTTAATGCCAACTTTAGAAGCAACTTGTTCACTTGACTTAGGTTGTCCTGTAGATGAGTTTACTGCGTTCTGTGATGCTCATCCTGATCATACAGTGGTTGTTTATGCCAATACTTCAGCTGCTGTAAAAGCTCGAGCAGACTGGGTGGTGACTTCAAGTTGTGCTGTTGAGATTATTGAACATTTAGATAGTTTAGGTGAAAAAATCATTTGGGCACCTGATCAGCATTTAGGGCGCTATATCCAAAAGAAAACAGGCGCAGAAATGTTGCTTTGGGATGGCTCTTGTATTGTGCATGAAGAGTTTCGCTCACGCGGTATTACCAATATGAAAGCCATTTATCCAAATGCTGCTGTATTGGTTCATCCTGAGTCACCAGAATCAGTTATTGATGTTGCAGATGCGGTGGGGAGTACATCACAACTGATCAAAGCTGCACAAACTTTGCCACACGACACTTTGATCGTGGCAACAGATCGCGGTATTTTTTATAAAATGCAACAAGCTGTTCCAAATAAGACATTGATTGAAGCACCTACCGCAGGAGAAGGAGCATCATGTCGTTCATGTGCACATTGTCCATGGATGGCAATGAATGAATTAGATGGCATCTTAGACGTTTTACAAAAAAATGATCAAGAAATCTTTGTGGATGCTCAATTAGCAGAGCGAGCGAAGCTACCATTAGATCGTATGTTGAACTTCAGTGCGAGTTTAAAACGCTAAAATTGTATAAAAAATAATAGAAATGTTTGATAAATATACATTTGACGTATTTTTTTGATTTTTTTTCAATATAGGTGTTGACGTCTAAGGGCGTCACGCCTAGAATGCACACCGTACCGAACGACATGTTCGATACGAAAGCTGAGATGAATCGGAGCATAGCACAGCCTGGTAGTGCACCTGGTTTGGGACCAGGGGGTCGTAGGTTCGAATCCTACTGCTCCGACCAATTCTTCAAGGCAAAGGTTAATTGATAATGTAAATTATCAGTCATGCGCCTGTAGCTCAGTTGGATAGAGCATCCGCCTTCTAAGCGGATGGTCACAGGTTCGAATCCTGTCAGGCGCGCAATTTGCTGCTTGATGTTGTAGAATCTAAAGCTTGTTGTAATGGTGGATGTAGCTCAGTTGGTAGAGCCCTGGATTGTGATTCCAGTTGTCGCGGGTTCGAATCCCGTCATTCACCCCAATCTCTTATGAGATATCGGAGCATAGCACAGCCTGGTAGTGCACCTGGTTTGGGACCAGGGGGTCGTAGGTTCGAATCCTACTGCTCCGACCAATTTAAGTTTACCCAAGTTTAAAACTTAAATATAAATTATCCGCTAATTAAGCGGTTTTTTTATGCCTAAAATTTAATAATCTGAAATTTGAATATAAAAAAAGGTCTATGACAGACCTTAAAATGATGAAAGTGAAATTATGGAATAATAATTACTGACACACGGCGGTTTTCTGCGCGGTGTTCTTCGCTGTCATTGGTTTTAATGGGTTGTTCTGAACCTTTACCTATAATTTGAATATTACTTGGGTTGAAATGCTGAGCAATAAAGATATTCGCCACACTTTGGGCGCGCTTTTGAGAAAGCGTTGTGTTATAGCTTGCTGAGCCCACATCATCTGTATGACCCACGATTTTAACTTTGGTTAAGTTATATTTTTGCAACTGTTTTGAAAGATGCATAATAGAGTCGCGGTTTTGATCTTTAATTTCGGACTGATCAAAATCAAATAATAGACGTTCAGGCAGCCCTAAACTCCAACCTTCATCTGTTAATACAAAACCTTCTTTTTTTAATGCACGGACTTGATTGTATTTTAAGCCTCCTAAATTTAAACAACCTGTAAGTGCTAAGCATAATAAGGCAAGAATTGGAAGCTTTAGGTGTGTTGTAAACATATGGTATCCCCTGATTAAAGTTAGTTATGGTAAATAAACCAATGATGAGTCAGTGATTTTGCTTTATACATTGCCTGATCTGCCTGAGAAATTAAATCTTCAGGAGAAATTGCTTGATTTGATAAAGCGATTCCTAAACTAAAACTAAAAGCTATACTTTGATTTTTATAGATCAAAGGTTTTTCACAACTTTTAATCAAATTTTCAGCAATTGAAATTAAGTGATCTACACGTTGGATTGAGCTTAAAATGATGGCAAATTCATCACCACTTAGACGAGCTACAAAATCATCCTGACGAATATTTTGTTTTAAGCGAGCAGCCATTTCTTTTAAAACAGCGTCTCCAGCTTGATGCCCATATTGATCATTAATTACTTTAAAATTATTTGTGTCGATGAAAAGTAAAGCAATCTGTTGTTTTGTCGAAGTGTTTTTAAATGAATGTATTAGCGCTTGATAAAAATAACTACGATTAGGTAAACCTGTTAAGTGGTCATGTTGTACTTGATAAGAAAGTTGTTGATTTTCCTTTTGCAAATGTGTATGCCATGATTGAATTTCTTCAAGTAATTGATTAAATACGCCATTTAAATGATTAAACTCTTGAATATCATTTTTAGGAAAACGTAAATTGTAAGCACTCTGTGTGCTGACGAGCTGAGCAATTTGAACAATAGGTGTCATTGATTGCATGATATGGCGATAGGTGAGATTTACAGACCACCATAACGCTAAAATCATAAAGAGCATTCCAATGCCTAAACCAACAAAAATTTTAATAATAAAAATTAAAATCTCATTGGAACTACCATAAAGAATAATCTTTCCGACATAATTACCATTATGTAGTACCGCAACATTAATCGCATCATGTAAGAAAATATGATCAAACAAGTTTTGTAATGCAGAATAATGATCTATGCTTTTAATACTTTCAGAAATTTTTTGATCCTGATGATCATAGACTTCAATCAAGCGCACAGAATGTTGTTGAGTGTATTCATGTAAAATTTGTGATAAAGCAATTTTATCTTGAAAGACGAGTGCGGGTTGAATCCGCTCAGACACAGTACGACTAATTAATTGTAAATTTTGCTCAGCAAAAGATTTGACTGTAAAAACAGAAATTGTGGCAAAAGTAAAAGTGCAAATTAAAAAAGTAATTGCAAAAATAGTAAATTGAGACTTTCTAAAAAGAGTTTGCAATGATGTTGATTTATAAAATTTATGAATCATTTGTATTACTCCGAATTTTTGGCTAAGAGTAAGACGCGAGGATCCACATGGACTTTCGATCTGGCTAAGCTGTCTAAATTAACTTTAAAAACTGTATTGCCATTTTTTGCATTATTTAAGCAAAAAACGCTACCTATTTCACATTCATTATTGCTTGTACTAAAGGATAGAATCGATTGTGTTAAAGCTATGTTTATAAGTTTTTGTTCAATTGCTGGCGTTGTATTTGAGAAAAAAATAGCATCACAATTTGTTGATTTAACATCATTAGAATTAATATCTTTTACTGTGAAAGCTAAATTTTGTGATTTTAGATAAGAAGAAAACTGTTGAGTTGCATAATTATTTTCAAGAATGCATAAAGTAGCAGGTGGGTTGTTCCATTTGACATAACTTAAAATAGAAAGTGTCATCATATAAATATTATGCGTTGAGTTCGCTATTGAGAAATTACTAAATACAAGCAATCCCCCTACAAGCAAAATTTTTATCAGCTTACTCTGCAACATAATCATTATAAAAGTAGAATAATAATGATTGCATTCTAATGAAAAATAATAATGAGTTCAAAAAATCTATGTAAATGAAAAATTTTTTATGCCAATAATGCTTAAAAAATAGCAAAAAACTTCAATTTTGAAGAATAAATAAGCAGTCATGCATAAAAAAATAAAA
>NZ_JACAIJ010000018.1:0-72676 GCF_030325485.1 Acinetobacter sp. R933-2 | reverse complement strand
GGGTTACCCATGTGAGAGTAAGTCATCGCCAGCTTTTAAATCTAAAAGCCCCCTCAAAGCGAGGGGGCTTTTTTATGCTTAATTCATAAATTAGCTATTTACCTAGTAAATAGCATTTTTGATAAAAGAAAACTTAGCTCAAGTTTCATTTTAAATGCTATAAAGAAAAATGAGTAATATATAATCCAAAAATGGATCTTTCTTAAAAATATGCAAATTAAAAAAGTTGTACCAATTATTTTAAGACAACATGATTTAGGATTACAGCTTTTAGTATTTCAACATCCTTTGGCTGGGATTCAGATTGTAAAAGGCACTGTGGAGTTAAATGAAAGTTTAGAAGAAGCTGCTTTACGCGAGCTCTTTGAAGAGGCAGGGATTCAAGGTGCTCATATACAAAAATTTTTAGGTATTCATTATCCAAAAGAAAATGGACCAGATTGGTATGTTTTTGTATGTGAAACGCAGGAAAATCTTTTAGATCAATGGGTGCATTATTGCCATGATGATGGTGGTTTAGAATTTAAATTTTTTTGGCATTTTTTATATACAAAACCTACGAGTGACTGGCATCCACTATTTCAGGACTTATTGGTATTTATTCAAGATAATTATGAATCAAAATATAAATGATTATCATGTTTTCGTAAGACTGTCATAAAAATGATTTTAAATGATGTAACACCTTTATTTAAAAAGATTTATATGAAAAAGCTTACTTATTCTTTGCTGACTTTGGTCATTTTAGGATTAACTGCATGTAATGATGATGACAATGATGTGTATAACGAATCTACTGTCACAGTGCCAACCTTAGTTTCATTTGCTCGATTAGATGTTGAAACTTATGCTTCGGGACCGAATTCAGGAAGTTTTGTCAAAGGCGCCAATGGTATTTTTCCACCATTTAAAGGACAGCCAGTACAAGGTTTTTCTGGTGCTTTAAAAAATGGTGATGGTACTTATATGGTCATGGCTGATAATGGTTTTGGTACACAGGATAATTCTTCAGATTTCCTATTACGAATTTATCAAATTAAGCCTGATTTTCGAACTCAGACGGCTGGCTCTGCAAAAGTTCAAGTCATGAGCTTTATTCAGTTACGTGATCCAAATAAACTGATTCCATTTGATATTATCAATCAAAATACAACGGATCGTTTGTTGACAGGTGCAGATTTTGATCCAGAATCGATTCAAAGAACAGAAGATGGTAGTTACTGGATTGGAGATGAATTTGGTCCTTATTTGCTACATTTTGACAAAGATGGTGTACTGATTGATGCACCAATTTCATTGCCGAATCCCCTCAAAAAAGGGACAGAATTGCGTTCACCTCAGAATCAACTGAATAAAGCCAATATTAACTATGTTGAACCTTTAACACAGCAGAGTGGTGGTTTTGAGGGGATGGCATTGTCGAAAGATGGGCAATATTTATATCCATTACTAGAAAAACCATTAATAGGTGAAAGCAATAAGCAACTACTCATTTCACAGTTTGATATTAAGAAAAAAGCGTATACTGGAAAATATTATTATTTTACTTTAAATGATAAAGCAACAAATATTGGTGACTTCCAACTCTTTGATGACAAGTCAGGTATTATTATTGAGCGTGATCCAAGTCAAAATAAGTTAGATGCTTATAAAAAACTCATTAAAATTGAACTAGGTGAGTCTGGTCAGGCTGTAAAGCGTTCTGATCTTGTCGATTTGATGAATATTGCTAATCCTCATCATTTATATGGCACAATTCGAGATGGAGATATTGGAACTGAAAAGAATTTTGCTTTTCCATTTGAAACAATTGAAGATGTAATTATTGAAAATAGCACAACGTTAACTGTGTTGAATGATAATAATTTTCCTGGTTCATCAGGGCGTAATGGAAAACGTGCTGATGATAATGAAATTATTCAAATTAAATTACCTCAAGCACTTTATTAAATTTTAAGCAGATAAGAACAAGCCCCTTCATAAAAGGGGTTTTGTTTTTATGTAGTTCTAAAACAGGCGTATACTGAACAGACATAAGGAGTGATTATGTCTGATTTAGCCGAAAATGCAGATTATATAGAATATGGTAGTAAGTCTTTTATGGCGATTTTACTATCTTTGTTTTTGGCAGGTTTTGCGGTTTTTTCATCGTTGTATTGTGTGCAACCGATGATGCCATTTTTGGCAAAGTTTTTTCAGATTTCTCCAACTCATAGTAGTTTTCCACTGTCATTTTCGACCATTGCTTTGGCTTTAGGGCTCCTTTTTGCTGGCTTAATTTCGGATCGTTTTGGTCGTAAGCCGATTATGGCAATCTCATTATTTTCTACAGCAAGCTTACTCTTACTAAGTGCATTTTTACCTTATTGGGAGGTATTTCTTGCAACCCGAATGATGGTTGGATTAGCAGTAAGTGGCGTTGCATCTGTTGCCATGACTTATATTGGCGAAGAAATTGCACAAAAAGATGTCGGTTTTGCTATGGGACTATATATTTCAGGAACAGCAATCGGGGGAATGGGCGGGCGCTTGATTGCAGGAGTATTGCTGGATTATATTTCATGGCAAACAGCAACGATGGTTATTGGTGTGCTTAATTTATTGATTGCTGTGGTTTTTTATATTGCTTTACCAGCTTCTAAACACTTTAAGTCTTATCCAATTCAATTTTCTCGTTTTATCCAATCATTTAAGAAAAATTTATCTGATCCTAAGTTACGGTTGTTGTTTGCACAAGGTTTTATTCTGATGGGATGCTTTGTCACTGTGTTTAATTACATGAGTTATCATCTTTTGGAAAAGCCTTTTGAACTATCACAAACTTGGATCGGTTTAATTTCGATTGCTTATTTATCAGGAATTTATAGTTCACCACGTGCAGCCAGTTGGAGTAGAAAGTTTGGTCGAGACAAAGTTTTAATTGCAATGTTTATCACAATGATTCTAGGTTTATGGATCATGTTAATCCCTTCACTTTGGGTTATTTTAATTGGATTATTGATCTTCACCTTTTCATTTTTCGCAGCGCATTCAACCTCAAGTAGTTGGGTTTCGGTTCAATCTTTACAGTATCGTGCGGTTGGATCATCACTGTATTTATTTTGCTACTATTTAGGTTCAAGCTTTTTAGGAAGTGCCAACGGTTTAGTCTGGGAAAAGTATGGATGGTTGGGATTAACCCTGACCATCACAATGGTATTATTCATTGGTGTATTTATTGCCTTAAAACTACATCAAATGCAAAAAATGACGATACATCATTAATGTTTTAAATTACTTTGAATAAACTCAATACTACTTTTTTTCAATTGCTCCAATGCTTCCGCTTCTACAGGATAATGTCCGCCTTTAGGTAATAATACGACTTGATGCGGAACTGAGAGCCGATCTAAAACAGGTTGACTAAGTTTAAGTGGTGTCCAGTGATCTTCAGCAGGCTGCGTCAAGAGAACTGGACATTGACTAAAACTGGATAAATCATATTTAGGTTTATAATTCATATAACTATTTAGAAATTGAATAGACATACTATTACCTGCTGAAGTGTTATCTTGCAGCATAATTTTTAATGCTTTTTTATTATTTGTTAAGGCATACATTTTAGAAACAAGGGACATGGGTAATGGAATACTTTTCACGACTGGGGTCATTGCTCCAATTTTCATACTTGGAAGAAGAGCAGGGCTTAAAGGGCTAAAACGCATGGTTGCTTTTTTTACACCTACTCTTTGTTGGTCTAGAAAAGTCATTCCAATGATGCCTTTAATATTTCTATTTTGCATTGCGACATGCATAGTTAGCATACCACCAGCAGATAAACCATAAAGAAAAATTGGACGATCATCTTTTTGAGCTTCAGTATTAACAAAATCACTGACCAATTGCACCCAGTCATCATAACGAATTGCACTTTTTGAAGGATATTCAGTTAGCCCATAGCCTGGTAAATCGAGTGCTATCGTTTCATAACCTGCTTGTGCTAAAGGATGCCCTAAAATTAAACTGAGCTGTCTACCATTCGTTCCAACGCCATGCAATAAAATTATTTTCGCTGTAGATTGTGGTTGTGGATAGGTGTCAACATGAACACGGTAATTGTGCCATGACCAAAAATATTCTTGCGGTGCATTTTCATTGGTGAGTCGATATTGTTCTGGTAACTGATTTTGTAAATCTTTCCATGCTTTTTGTTCGGTATAAGTTTTGGCTTTGAGAGAAGAAGCTGATACAAATGTATATAAAAATACGATAAAGGATAAAAAAATCTTTTTTAGAACCATGATGTAGTTCTCGTTTTATTATTTGAGTGAGATTAAGTGAATTTTTTGAAAAAAGATGTGCAAAAATGTTTGTTTATAAGTATTTTATGATCATTTTTGCCAATTTTATAAATTAGTCATTGAATTTAAATAAAATATAAAATTAACCATTTGTCGGATTTTTATTCGATTACAACTCAAATAGCAAATATCGCTTTTAAAAAGTGATGTATTTTCAAGTAATTTATAAAAAAGAAGTAAATTTTCAGTTATTTGTTTTTGTGTGTTTTTTAATCAAGCAACATGAGGTAAATTCATGTTAAAATGATCAACTTTCATCTTAGATCTCTCCCGATCGCCAACTGCCAATCGAGAAATTCACCATGTCGACCGCTTATACTGCTCAAACTGCGCCTACTGCGTTGTTTGATTATGACAAATATTGGGCATCGTGCTTTGAACCCGCACCATTTTTGCCAATGTCACGTGAGGAAATGGATTTACTCGGCTGGGACAGTTGTGACTTTATTTTAGTCTGTGGCGATGCCTATATCGACCATCCTTCTTTCTGTTCAGGAATTATCGGGCGTACTTTGGAAGCGCAAGGTTTTCGTGTCGGGGTCATTGCACAGCCTGATTGGACTTCAGCTGAAGCATTCAAAGTCTTAGGTAAACCGAATATTGCGTGGGGCGTGACCGCAGGCAATATGGACTCCATGATCAACCGTTATACGGCAGATCGTAAAATCCGTTCAGATGATGCCTATTCGCCTGATAATCAGCCAAATAAACGTCCAGACCGTGCCGCGACAGTGTATTGCCAGCGTGTGCGTGAGGCGTATCCTGATGTGCCTGTTTTGTTGGGCGGTATCGAAGCTTCTTTGCGTCGTATTGCGCATTATGACTATTGGTCAGACAAAGTTCGTCGTTCGGTGTTGATGGATTCTAAAGCTGACTTGTTGATGTATGGGAATGGTGAACGTTCGATTACTGAAGTGATGCATCGTTTGGCACGTGGTGAAAAGATCACAGACATTACCGATGTTCGTGGTACGGCTTTTATTATCAATAAACATAATCGTGCATCTAAAGCGAAATTTGTTGAAATCGCGTCTAATGATGTCGATGCGATTGGTCGTGTAGACCCGATCATCAATCCTTATGTGATGACTGAGGATTTGGATGGTTGTGAAATTGAAAAAGATAAGGGCAATTCTTTAACCCAGTATCAAAATTTCCAAAAAGAACTGGTTGCAAATCCAATCGTTCGTGAAGGCGATAATTTGGATGAAAATACTCAAATTGTCCAATTACAGCCCGCATCTAAAGCCATTAAACACAAATTGCCACCACGTGAGTTGGCGGTGATTCGTTTACCTGCTTTTGAAGAGGTGGCGAATGATCCTGTGTTGTATGCACATGCCAACCGTATTTTGCACTTGGAAACCAATCCTGGGAATGCACGTGCCATGGTTCAGAAGCACGGTGAACGTGATGTATGGTTAAATGCACCACCAATTCCATTGACCACTGAAGAAATGGATTATGTGTTTGACTTGCCTTATGCACGTCTGCCACATCCTGCGTATAAAGATGCACGTTTTCCTGCATTTGACATGATTAAGTTCTCTGTGAATATTATGCGTGGCTGTTTCGGTGGTTGTACTTTCTGTTCGATCACAGAACACGAAGGTCGTATTATCCAGAACCGTTCTGAAGAATCTATTCTTCGTGAAGTCGAAAAAATCCGTGATACAGCACCGGGCTTTACAGGGATTATTTCAGACTTGGGCGGACCAACGGCAAATATGTACCGTTTGGCGTGTAAAGACCCTGAGATTGAGAAAAACTGTCGTAAGCCTTCATGCGTATTCCCTGGTGTATGTCAGAACCTACATACTGATCATGCGCCATTAACACAGTTGTATCGTAAAGCACGTGCTTTGCCGGGCATTAAAAAGATTTTGATTGGTTCAGGTTTACGTTATGACTTAGCGGTATTAAACCCTGAATATGTCAAAGAGTTGGTACAGCATCATGTCGGTGGTTATTTAAAAATTGCGCCTGAGCATACCGAAAAAGGTCCACTCAACAAGATGATGAAGCCGGGCATAGGCACTTATGACCGTTTCAAGCAAATGTTTGATCGTTTTAGTAAGGAAGCGGGTAAGGAACAGTATTTAATTCCGTACTTTATCGCCGCGCATCCAGGCACGACGGATTATGACATGATGAACCTTGCGATTTGGTTGAAAAAGAATGGCTTCCGTGCCGATCAGGTACAGACTTTCTATCCATCGCCAATGGCAACTGCGACCACCATGTACTACACAGGTAAAAACCCACTGGCGAAAGTGGCACGTTATACTGAAGATGTAGACATCGTTAAAGGTGAGAAGCGTCGTCGTCTGCACAAAGCCTTCTTGCGTTATCATGATCCAAACAACTGGCCTTTACTACGTGATGCACTGAGAGAAATGGGTCGTCAGGATTTGATTGGAAATTCGAAACAACATTTGATTCCGACCTATCAACCTGCAAGTGTTGAGGGTGAGTACAAGTCTGCACGTAAGAAAAACTCAAGCGTGGCGGGTGACTCACAAAAACGTACAGGTGAACAAGGTAATCGAAGCAAAGTGGGACAAGCTCAGTCACGTCCATCGAATACTAAAAAACGTCCTGAGCGTGGTCAGATTTTGACGCAACATACGGGCCTGCCTCCACGTGAAACAGGTGACAGTAAAAAGCCGTTTGGTGGCAATGCGAAAGCGAAGTCTAAGCCAAAAAATAAAGCTTAAGTTTTGAAATAGAAGAGGATGTGTAAGCATCCTTTTTTTATATTTGAGTGAAAAATAATTAGATTAAAAAGCATCCTTTTTCATCTAAAAAATTAAATTGTCTAACAATATTTCGATTATTTCATCGGTTAAAGTTGAATTCCATGAGCATTATCGCTATAAATGGATATAAATGTCATTTCTTTGTCATAAGAACAAGATATTTTTAATGTCGTTATTGATCAAATCAGCAATACATAAGTAAATGATCAAAAATCTAAAGTATAAGATGGGATCTTATATGTTAGATGGTAAATTGAAGTTATTGATGGAAAAGTGAAATAAAAGACGGTAAGAAATCGTTTTAAATTATAAAAATAGATAAGGAAAGGAAATCATGGATTTAATGATTCTTGTGACCCTCGCTATACTCGCTATTGTGAGTTTGATTGCTTATAATGGTTTGAAAAATAAGCAAAAAGTGGATAGCGTGTTACGCCAACGTGCAGTTTTTAATTCGCATGAATTAATGACTTATAGCCGTATAAAAGAAATTTTACCTACAGCCAATATTTTGGCTCATGTTTCTTTTGATGCATTATTAACAACCAAGTATTTACATACGCGTCGTAAATATCAAAAAATGTTTGCAGATTTTGTTATTTTAGATCAAGACTTTAAAGTTATTTCAATTATTACTTTAAATGATCCTAATGCTTTGAAAAGAATGAGTGCTGATAATAATCAAGACACCTTGCTAGAAATGGCAGGTTATCGTGTTATTCGTTATTTTGGTGTACCAGAATATCAAAAATTACGTGAAGATTTTTTTGAAGATTATATCCAAACACATGATGTACATGCTTTAGATGCTTCATCAGCTCAATTAGAAATATACGCTGAGCGTATTGCCCGCTCTCGTGTTTATGGATAATGATAAAAAATGCATGGCTGAGCATGCATTTTTTAAATATAAAATTTAAAGAATTTGTAGAACAAACAACCGAATTTGAATCATAAATTTAATTCTGATTATTCATTGATTATTCAGGTTTTACTGCAACAACCGTCATTTCAACCAATACATCAGGATGATAAAGTTTGGCTTCTACACACGTTCTTGGTAGGGCTTCAATATTTGCAACCCATGCATCCCACAGTTCATTAAATGCAGCATAGTCATTTTCAATATCTTTTAGATAAATGGTGACGGACATGATATGACTTTTGTCCGTGCCTGCATCGGCAAGAAAGCGATCAATGATATCTAAAGTCTGTTGAGTTTGACCTTTGATATCCAAGCTCAGGTCAGAAGCGAGCTGACCCGCTAGATGTACTAAATTGCCTGAAATGGCAATTTCAGAAAAGCGTTTTTCGACATGTAAGCGTTGTACAGCCATGCAAATATTCCCATTATCTTGATGTTGTTCAGTGTAGGGGATTATGGCTGATCTGCAAATCAGCTTTATGCAGTTTTAGTATAGTTATCTATACATCTTAATTTTTTCATGTGAAAAATCAGTAGACAATGTGCATCTGGACAAATAATCAGACTGCCCAAATTTAAAAATGGAATCTGTTGAGTTCGCAATAGATTTAGGCAATCAGCAAGGCTGCATTGTAGTGGGCAGAGTTGTTGTATTTTTCTTACAGAATCAATGATTAAGTGATGCATGGTAATCTCCGTAAAATGGATAAAAAGATGGATGGCATTGCACCATCCATAGATGAAAATTAAGGTTGAGGAGGTGTATAAGATTTTAGTTCACGATTAGGGCGATGGCTGATCTGATACCAGTCGATGTTACGGGTAATGAACATCACTACAGCGAGTAGGACAAAGGCAATGACAGAGCCGATAAGGAAAGTCTTGCCTGAAGACTGCAACAGCATATACATGATGGCGTAGAGTGAACTGAGAATAATGCCGAATAAGATTGCAGGTTTAAAACCTTTCATCACGAAGAATAAGTACCATGTCATTAAGCCGACACAAGCGATGCTCGCCACGACATATGCCCATGCAAAGGCATAGTACTCGCTGATCGAAAGGAGTAGAACAAAGAAAATCCCTTGTGCGATTGCAACCAAAGAATATTGAATTGGGTGAATACGTAAGCTTTTCAGCACTTCAAATAAGAAGAAGCAACCAAAGGTGATGATAATAATGACAATACCGTATTTAATCGCACGGTCAGTTTGAGTGTAGACATTTACCGATTCTAAAAATTCAGTACTTAAACCACTTTCAGTGATGGCTTGACCTTCTTCATAAGCTGCTTCAGCAGTCGCAGTATTGCTAAACTGACGTAGACATTCATTATTATCACATTCGGCAAGTCGATTCATATTTTGATTGCCTAGAGCAATATTTTTCCATTGAGCGCTAAATTGTTGATGACTACTGGTTTTTTCAAAGGGTAAATTTTGCCCAGAATATTTGGCATCTGCCCAGTTCCCTGTGGCTTGGTAGCTGATATGACGACTGGTTGGAACAAGAGTAAATTTACCTAGACCGATCAGATCTGTATTTAAGTCGAAGCTAAAACCATTTTGTATGGTTTGGATTAACTCAGGATATTTTTTGGCAGAAATACTCATAAAGTCAAAACTAGAACGACCATTGCTTTGGCTGCCCATTTCAAAGGCATATTTTTTATTGAGTATTTGCAAGGTCGGTTGTGTGTTTAAACCTCGTGGATCATGGATTGGAAATACGATTTCGGCTTTATCCCATTGATAATTATGAGCTTCCAATGTTGGTTTTTGAAACATACCTTTGGCAGAAAGTTGCGCGTTATAACTGATGGCGCGATAAATCGTACGTTTATAAGTATCATTAGAAACATTAAAATTGGCTTGCCATTGTGTGCTATCTGCATTGATCAGCATGACATGTTCTTGAATACATGAGTATTGCTCATTGTTTTTATTGATACATGTGCTTGCTTCTTTGTCTTTATAAGGCACACGGATAAAGGGCGAAATAATGGTTTGTGGGCTGATGTTATTACGTGAAATTTCATTGAGGAAGGCTTGTTGGTAGCCTTGTCGTTCATAGACAAGACTGGAGATAAACAATAAAGCTGCCGAAAAGATTGCTACGAGAATGACAATCGCAATGATTTTAAGAGTGAGAAAACTCGAACGCATGATGGTGTCCTGAATCTTATTGTGTCAGGACATAGTCTGCAAAAGCGTTGTGTACTTTATTTGCGTTGCGGTTGAGCTTTGTGTGAAGTTTAGGTGAATTTTGATTGGATCAATGTTCTAAGGCAATTGAATTTTGACCATCACACCACGCTGATGAGGTTGTAGTCGGGCAATGTGATTACTTTGAACATTTTCAATACGAATTTGCCCATGATGTTGCTCAATCACTTGTTTGACAATACTTAGACCAATCCCCGAACTGCGTTGCTGTGATACAGGGCGGGGTAGAGAAAAATAGGTTTCAAAGACTTGGCTTAGCGCATAATCAGGAATCCATTCTCCTTCATTAAAAATATACAGTGCTGTTTTTTGCTGAGGCAGTCGGTGTAACTGAATCAGAATTTTGGCCGATTCTGCGGAAAAATCGAGGGCATTGTCCAGAAGATTGGCGAGGGTTTGTTGAATCCAAAAACGATCAGCCATCATCATGCACTGAGCATCCAGATCAAGTAGACACTGTATATTTTTACTGTGCAACTGACTGGCGTGTTGGTCGAGCACTTGTTGAATGAGTTCAGCCAGATCAAATGTTTGCAGCTCAAGCTGATGTTTGGATTTTTCCAGTCGGGTCAGCAATAACATTCGATCAATCAGGCTTCTTAAACGCTGACTTTGGGTATGAATATGTGTGGCAAACTGTTGTTGGTCATGTAGTGGCAAATCTTCTTTGAGCAGTTCGGCACTGGCTTGAATGGCAGTCAGCGGGCTTTTTAGTTCATGGGTCAGTGTATTGACATAGTGTTCCACATAGGCGCGATCTTCAAGTTTTTCCCGCATGGTTTCAATGGCTTGAGCCACAAGATTCAGCTCCTGTGCCGAACGGAAATGTGGCGTCTGATTGACAGGTGCAAGTGCCTGTGCGTATTTACGTACCCGATCAATGCTGTGCTTCAGCCAATAAGCGACTAAGCTGGCTAAAAATAAACTCAGTAAGGTAATCCAAAGGGCTTGTTGAAATAATTGATTTTCTGAACGTTGAATATAGGGTTGTACCGAGCTGTTCGGTTTACCAATACTGACCACCCCAATCAGTTGCTGTTGTTGATTGACCTGATAATAAATTGGCGCTGCAATGTACATGGTACTGCTGTCACTATCTTCTGCATAACTGCGGGTTGAGCGTACGCCGTATTTACCTTGCAGGGTCAGATAGACATCATTCCATCTGGAATAGTCCTGACCTGTCGCAATGCCCTGAGAATCATAAATGACAATGCCTTTGGCATCGGTAATATAAATCTGTTGGTTAATTTCTTTTTTATTGTGCTGCCAGATGGTGGCATTCAGTTTACGGTTCAGTGCTTTTTGAATTTTTTCATCGAACTGCGGAGTGCTGACCTGATGCTCATATACATCTTGTGCAACCAACATGGCAATAATATTGGCATTTTCCGCTAAAGTATCTTCGACCACCTGACGTACATTGGGTTTGACTTGCTGGTTAAATGTATAAGACATGAACCACAAACCGAGCAAAATGATCAAACCAAAGAAAAACCAGATACGAATGAAGATAGACATGTTTTAGCTGATCCGTTTTAAGCGATAGCCAAAACCACGATGGGTTTCAATCGGGTCTTGTTCGGGTGCAATTTGTTTGAGCTTATTACGGATACTTTTAATATGTGTATCTACAGTTCTTTCTAAACTATGTTCAGGATGCTCCCAGACATGATCCATTAACTGTTGCCGACTAAAGACTTGTTCAGGGCGGTCAATCAACAATTTAAGCAGACGATATTCATAGCGGGTCAGTTGCAGCAGCGTTCCAAAATATTTAATTTGCAAAGCTTCATCTACACACTGCCAAACAGTGGATGAACTCAACTGAGTGCTTGAATCAGACGTGTTTTGCACAGCTTGTAATTGTGCCTGTATTTCCATTCTGCGCCAGATGGCTTTGATTCGAGAGACAATTTCACGAGAACTAAAGGGCTTGGTACAGTAATCATCCGCTCCAATTTCCAGCCCCACAATCCGATCAATTTCATCATCACGGGCGGTTAAAAACAGCAGGGGAGTATGGTTAAACTGACGGATTTTTTTACAGACCTCAAAACCATTTAAATCAGGTAAGCCGATATCTAAAATAATAAAATCAAAAGCTTGCTGCTGAATAGCGTCAATCGCCTGAAGCCCTGTATTTGCCCAGGTCACTTGCCATTCTTCACGTTCAAGTGCATAACGCAGTGGCATTAAAATTGCGGCATCATCTTCGACACACAGAATCTGTTTTTTATTATTCATATTGCTGAAATATCTTTGAAAATCAGTTTGAGTGTACTGAATTTTAATTTTTTAGGCGAATCATTTCAGTGAAGTTTAGGTGAACTTTAAAAATAGAGCAGTGTTTTGATTGATAGCTTGGGGAAGGGTATTTTTATAATGAGGCGTTGCACAGCGAATTTGAAATCATGAATTTATCCATCAAGATCGTCTGAGCGCCCTGTAACATTCGGATTTGATCGTCACGCCAATCACAGGACAGCAGAGCAAAAGTATTGGTGACTTTTGATCTCTCAGCTACTACATGGATAATGTAGCGCGTGGAATAGATTACTCTAATTTAGCGTAAACAGGGTAAATATTTGTACAAAATAGGTTCTTTTGCTTTAAAAATAGCCAAAAGTATAAGGTGAAAATCATGATGAGCCCGTTAACTCATTTTTACCATAAAGAAAGTTGGCTTTCTTGTTGGGCTTCAGCGAGTTGATAAAGTCCAACACCAATCAGACGAAACTGTAAATGTTCAGCAATTTGCATTTCACTTAATAAAGTCTGTACCACCTGAATCATATCTTGCTGTGAACTAAGTGCCTGTTTAAAACTTTTACTGTGTTGTAAAACCTGAAAATTTTTAAGCTTGAGTTTAACCGTTACGCCACGTGCTTGAAGTTGTTTTTTGACTAAAGCTTGCCATACTCGTTCAATGAGCTGGTTCCAATGAGGTGTGCACTGCTGTAAGGTCAGATCATCATCAAAGGTGGTTTCATTGGAAATTTGCTGACGTTGGCGTTCAGCCTCAACGGGACGTTCATCAATGCCTTGAGCATATAAAAATAATTGTTTGCCATATTTTCCAAAATGATGAATCAGAATGTTTTCTTCAATTTTTTGTAAGTCTCCTAAAGTTTCGAGCTTGAGGCTATGTAATTTTTCTTGTGTAACTTTGCCCACACCTGGAATTTTTTTTAGCGGTAAATTCTGAATAAAGTGCTGTACCTGACTGGGTTTAATAACGCAAATTCCATTGGGTTTATGCCAGTCAGAGGCAACTTTGGCAAGAAATTTATTTGGTGCGACACCTGCGGAAGCGGTCAGCCCAGTCAGCCTGAAAATATCAGCACGAATTTGTTCTGCCACTTCAGTAGCACTTGGAATATTTTGCAGATTTTCTGTGACATCCAGATAGGCTTCATCCAGAGATAAAGGCTCAATCAAGTGAGTATATTGCTGAAAAATTTGATGAATTTGGCTGGACACGGCACGGTATTGATCAAAATGCGGTTCAATCACAATCACTTGCGGACACAATTTGCGGGCTTGTGACATGGACATAGCTGAGCGTAGACCAAATGCACGTGCAGGGTAAGACGCTGCCGCAATCACCGCCCGAGGATGGTGTGAGGAAATCACCACAGGTAAATGTTTTAATTCTGGTCGCTCTCTCAACTCGACGGAAGCGTAGAAAGCATCCATATCAATATGAATGATTTTTCTCATAAAACACAGTATCAAATCGCTGTGGAATGATTCTAACTGATCTCATGATAAATCGGACGAGAAATTGTGAATTGGGATGTTTACTGCGACATCAATTGTCTTTTAAAGTTTTTAAAAAATCATGCAAAGACGAAACTTAAAGATGATTTTGCTCTAAAAACCTTTTCCATTCATCTAAATCGCCATGAAAAACATTTAAATCTACAGGTTTGGCTATACCTTGAATTTTGCCTTGATTACTGCGTTGCCAAAATGTCCAAGGGCGACCATCTTTTAAGTCGGGTTGATCTTGATATTCACGAATCCAAATGGGCGTATTTTTAAACTCTCCAATTAAAATAATGTTATAAAAATTTTTAGAGGTATAAAAAATCGGTTGTTTAGCAAAATGTTGTTGCAGTTGATCATGCATGATCTTGATTTGTTTCAGTAACTGTTCTTTGGTAAAAGTGTTGATGCAATTACTGTCATATTCTAGATCTATCACGGGCGGCAGAGCATCTGGCTTATTCGGCACACTGCGAATAAAATTTTCAGCCTGAATTTTACCTTCACGGCAGAGACGAAAAAAATGATAAGCACCTACTCGCATGCCTCTTTCACGAGCCTCTAGCCAATATTTTTGAAAATGATCATCTTGATAATCACCTCCTTCAGTGGCTTTTATATAAACGAACTGATATTGCTCTGGTGAAATTTTTTTCCAATCAATTTTGCCTTGATGGTGTGAAACATCAAACCCTTGGATTGGATAAGGCTCAGCAGAAGCGACATTGTGATGGAATAATGTCAAATATAAAATTAACACACAGCAACACAATGCCAAAGTCATGGCACTATAACGGATTAGAGTTTGCTGTTTGATAATGGTTTTTTTTGACATTGTAGTTCTGATACAGAGGATGCCGATAGTTTAACGTGATCGACATCTCAATACGATCTTTGTTGTTTTACAAAGTTTAAATGATACGGTTTTTCGGAATCTGATAGAAAATAATGGCGGTGATAATATTTATAGCACCTAAACAAATGAGCGTGCTGTGAAATGCTAAAGTAATTTTTGCTTCACCAAAATAGCTTGTAAAGACATTCAGTAAAGTCCCCGCTAAAGCAACACCTATACTCATCGACAGCATCATGATCATGGATAAAAAACTATTGCCACTACTGGCATCTTGCTGTGGTAAATCCTTGAGTGTTAAGGTATTCATTGCGACAAATTGCAATGAATTTAAGGTGCCAAAAACAAAAAAATGTAATGTTCTTAACCATATTGGTGTATCAGCATTGGTTAAGGCAAAACTGGCGATACAAGCACCAACAAGGACAGTGTTGACGAGCAATAAGCGACGATAACCAATTCTGGAGATGATCGGGCGAATAATGGGTTTGGAAAATAACGAACCGAGCACAATAGGTGTGAGCATAACCCCTGTCATAAAGGGTTCCATTTTAAAGGCAACTTGCAGCATTAATGGCAAAATAAAGGGAATGGCATTACTACCAAAACGTGCAAAAAAATTACCTAAAATCCCAATAGCAAAAATTTTATTTTTAAATAATTTACTGCGGAATAAGGCATTTTGATGGGTATGAGCATGGTAAGCATAAATGAATGCTGCCAATACACCTGCAGTCAATAAACCGATACTAAAATAGCGAGAAACTTCATGACTGGTGATATTTTCAATACCCAGTGCGAGTCCAACCATTGCAATGACTAAGAGTATAAAACCACTAAAATCAAACTTTTTAATTGTTGGCTCAGTGATATTGGGCATGGCTTTAAAAGTCACGAAAATACCTAATAAGCCGATAGGCAAATTAATCAAAAAAATCCAATGCCATGAAGCAAATTCAACCAACCATCCACCAAGAATAGGTCCCATTAAAGGTCCCATCAGCCCTGCGAGACTCATTAAACTCATGGCAGACAAAAACTGTTCACGAGGAATAATTTTCAGCATAGCAAGACGCCCAACAGGCAATAACAATGCACCACCAATGCCTTGCAGCACTCGAAAAGCGATCAGCATATTAAAGTCATTGGAAAATGCACATCCTAATGATGCGACAGTAAAAATGACGATGGCAGAAAAAAAGATATTTCGTACACCAAAACGGTCAGCCAGCCAACCACTGAGGGGAATACAGGCTGCGACGGAAAGAACATAACTAATGACCACACCATGCATACGCAATGGGTCTTCCTGTAAGCTCTTCGCCATTGCAGGAAGAGCAGTATTAATAATGGTCGTATCCAGTCCTTGCATAAAAAAGCCAATAGAAACTAAAAAGACCAAGAGATAGAACTCAGGTTGTAACTTTTGATGCAGTGGCGTGGCAGTCATGGCTGTATTGAATTTGACCAATCGGATGAATAGTGTAGAACAATCATCAAGTTAAATCTGTAAGAAAAGATTGTTTTCTTAAAGTATGAAATTTTATATATATTTGAGCGAATGATTGAGCCAATTTTTTGTATATTTTTTAACTTTTTGCAAAATATGAGAAATTAAAAGTTTGAAAATTTATGAAAATGTCATAATCTCGCACACTTTATCAAAATGAAGAATGTGATTTTATGCATTTGACTCGAGGTTTGGTGCAATGAGCATTGATATATTGATGATCATCGGCTTTTGTCTCGCTGCTTACTCAATTGTTGGCAATGATGTACCTCAGACATTAGGCACGTTTATTTCATCGAATGCACATCGTCCATGGTGGATCCTTTGGTTATATACCAGCACTATTTTAACGACAGTTTTATTATATGGTTGGTGGGTTTCAGGTATAGGTGATGCATCTTATGGGCGTTTAGAAACGATACCTTTTCCTAAGGAAGGAATGACATGGTTATATATCATTCCACCGCTGATTTTATTGTTTTTAACACGCTTTGGTATTCCTGTAAGTACAACTTTTTTAGTCCTCACGATTTTTTCTCCAACCAGTTTAAGTGCGATGCTGACCAAGTCAATGATGGGGTATGCCGTCGCATTTATTGTTGGAATTATTATCTATCGCTTTGTGATGAAAAAAGTCACAATTTACTTTCATGAAACACGCCATCAAGCGACCTCTAAAAAGTGGGTTGGCATTCAATGGGTAGCAACAGGCTTTTTATGGAGCCAATGGTTGATCCAAGATTTAGCCAATATTTTTGTTTATGTTCCGCGTGTTGTTCCATTTTGGTTTATGTTATTTGCCATCGCTGTATTTATTATTTTATTAGGAATGGTGTTTTATCAACGTGGTGGAGCCATTCAAAATATTATTGATACAAAAACGGGTGTGCAAGATATTCGTTCTGCGACCATTATTGATTTTATGTATGCATTAATTTTGTTGGTGTTTAAGGAACTCAGCAATATTCCAATGAGCACAACATGGGTGTTTTTAGGTTTGCTTGCAGGTCGGGAATTTGCAATGGCGATGCATTTACACGAAGTCAATAAATACCGCACTTCACGTAATGTCAGTAAAGATGCGATGAAGTTATTGTTTGGTTTAGTGGTGAGTATTTTACTTGCACTGGTGTTACCGTGGGCATATCACTGGATTGAAAATTTACTTTAAATAAAAGATAAAAAATCGAGCCAATTGCTCGATTTTTTTTATCTCTATGATGTTGAGTTTAAATAACAAATTTCTTTGGTGTTTGTAGATTCTTAATCGCACTAAAAATCTCAGCTTCTGTTTCGCAGATAATCAATTTTGCACGATGCTGAGGAGGCAAGAAGCCTTCTTGTACGGCATGATCAAGTTGCGCAATCATATGATTATAAAAGCCATTTACGTTATAGAGCATCATGGGTTTCTGATGTTGATTCAGTTGTCCCCAAGTTGCAATTTCTAAAATTTCTTCAAAAGTACCCAAACCACCAGGTAATGCGACAAAAGCACTTGCACGCTCTGCCATCATTGCCTTACGCATATGCATATTTTCGACGACATGCAGTTCTGTTAAATGATTATGTGCAACTTCGTAGTCCAACATAAACTCAGGAATAACACCTACAACTTCACCGCCATGCTCAGTGACAGTATCTGCGACTTGCCCCATTAAACCAATACTTGCACCACCATAAACAATACCAAAACCATGTTCTGCAATACCTTGAGCCAATTGGATTGCCTTTTCTTTATACACTGGGTTATGACCAAAACGAGAACCACAATACAATGCAATTAAAACTTGAGTTGCTTTATGTTCAACAGGGAGAGTGGTTGAAATTGGATTTGCTAATACATTATTCATAAATTATTTTTCACCTTCTTTATCATCTTAAACCTTTATTTTTCATTATTATTCTACGGTATAAATATGACAAGATTGCATCAAGTTATGTTTAGTTTGCAATAATTTGTAATGTAATTGATATTTCGGTTTGGCTTTGATTGTAATTATTATAGATTTTGAAAAAAAAGATGAATTCCTAAAGAGTCTTGATATAATTCAATTCTGTTTTACAACATCTGAATGAACATGGGTAGTGGTTGTAGTCGCTCCGAAAAAATACATTTTTTATCTATAACAAAAGCATTCCATCAATTGAATCTAAATTCTATTTTATTCAAAAATCTAATGCATCACCGTAACATGGAGGTTCACCATGATTTTTGAATGGATGTCTGATCCATCAGCATGGGTTGGTTTAGCCACGCTTGTTGTACTTGAAATAGTTCTAGGTATTGATAACCTCGTTTTTATTGCTATTCTGGCGGAAAAGCTACCACCAGAGCAGCGTAATAAAGCACGTATCGTCGGTCTGATGCTGGCACTTTGTATGCGTATGGTGCTGCTTGCTTCTATTGCATGGGTGATTACGCTAACGAAACCACTATTTCATATTCTTGAACACCCATTTTCTGGGCGTGATCTAATCTTACTCTTTGGTGGGGTTTTCTTACTATTCAAAGGTACGATGGAACTTCGTGAACAACTTGAAGGGCATGGCGCAATTAAAGAAGAAAACCCTGTCCATGCTGCCTTTTGGATGGTGATTGTTCAGATTGTTGTGCTTGATGCGGTGTTCTCTTTAGATAGTGTTATTACTGCGGTAGGCATGGTAAAAGAGCTTTCTGTGATGATGATTGCTGTCGTGATAGCAGTTGGAATCATGCTATGGGCATCTAAACCATTGATGGATTTTGTCAATAAGCATCCAACTATTGTGATCTTATGCCTTTGTTTCTTGATGATGATTGGTTTCTCCTTGATCGTCGAAGGATTTGGCTACCATATTCCAAAAGGTTATTTATACGCTGCAATTGGCTTCTCTGTGATGATTGAGTTCTTCAACCAAACGATGCGTAAAAATCAAGAAAAAATGGTCACAACGACAGACTTACGTTTTCGTACTGCATCGGCAGTACTGCGTATGCTTGGTGGAAAAAGCACTTCAAATTCAGACAATCAAAATAGTAAGGCTGATGATGTTTTAGCAACACAAGCATTGGCAGATGAAATTTTTGACTCAGAAAATAGTGCTTACCATAGCGTAATGGTACAAGGCGTATTAGGTTTATCTGAGCGTCCTGTTAAATCGGTAATGACACCTCGCCCAGAGTTGGAATGGTTAGATTTGGATGAAGATGAAGCCACAATTAAAGAAAACCTAATGTCGATGGCACATTCCCGTCTCATTTTAGCGCATGGCGAATTAGATAATATTGCAGGGATTGTTCCCACGCATAAAGTGTTAAATGACTATATTGAAACAGGTATTCTAGATTTTGAAAAACATCTACGCGAGCCTGTCATTGTGCATGAAAATGCACAAGTTTTGATGGTGATGGAACAATTACGTCAAGCACCCTTGCAAATGGCAATTGTATTGAATGAATATGGATCAATTGAAGGAATTGCGACACCAATTGATGTACTTGAAGCTATTGCAGGTGAATTTCCTGACGAAGATGAATTAGAGGCTGCGGCAGAAAGTTTAGAAGATGGCTCTTTAATGTTAGAAGGGTCTACGGATATTCGTCATGTTTCATTATTACTAGGTCGTGACTTGGTTGATGAGTCTGAGCAATATTCTACGCTTTCAGGTTATCTTCTTTTCCATTTAGGACGATTACCGCAAAATGGCGAACGCCTAGAGGCGGATGGTTATTTATTTGAGGTCGTCACAATGGATGGTCACAAAATTGACAAAGTTCATATTGTTGCTTTAGAACAGAAGCAAGATGATTAATGTTACACACCATTTTTTAAATAAGCTGCTTATGCAGCTTATTTTTTTATATAAAAAATAATGAACTGGTGGTTTTTAAGTAGCGTTTTATCCTCAAAATAGATGATTCAAATTTAAGGTTCACTCTGCACATGTACTAAAAGATGTATAGAAATAAGATCAACACCGATATGAGTCATATTTGATTTAAAAAAAAGAGCGTATATCAAATACGCTCTTTTTTATTTCTAGTTTATGACTCTTTATTGAACTTCATTAATCAAGTTTTCTAAGGAATCATGAGATTCTTGACGTGGTGTTGATGGTTGTTGAGTACGATTATTCATTGCAGGTGGAGCTTGACGCGTAGGTGCAAGTACTTTTTCAACATCATTACTTTGACCTGGTAAATCATCAAAGTCATTTGATGGATTACGAACAGGTACAACAGGTGCAGGACGATAAATTGGTCGAGCCAATGGTGGAGAAGTACGATATTGATCTTTCTTCGCCTGAGAATTATCTTCACTTGCTGCTTGATCACGTTGATCTCGTGCTACAGGGTCTTTAGCATCCTTGTCTAAACGAACCCATGCTGATGGTGTGCCTTCTAGGGCTTTACCCATAAAGTTTGTCCAAATCGGTAAGGCTGCAATACCACCATATTCACGACGACCAAGTGTTGATGGTTTGTCAAAACCAACCCATGCAATCGTCACTAATTTACCATTGAAGCCAGCAAACCAAGCATCTTTAGCATCATTGGTCGTTCCTGTTTTACCCCCAATATCATCACGACCGATTTTTAAAGCGGCACGACCTGTACCATGCACAATTACGTCACGTAAGATATTTGCCATATCAAAAGCAGATTGAGATTTTAAAATACGTTGTGCTTGACGATACTTACTTTGTTCTTCTTTACTCAGTTCTTTTTGCTCAGTTTTTTCTTCATTAGCTAAAGTCTGATTGGTCATTTCAATGACTTCATCATCTGGTGTAGTCGCTTCAGCATCTACTGTATCGTTCTTTTCGTTAATACATGAAATACAAGCATATTCTGGCTTAGCTTCGTAAATGGTTTTACCATAGGCATCTTCAATACGGCTAATGAAATGTGGTTGAACACGATAACCTCCATTTGCAATTGCTGCATAACCTGTCGCCATTTGCACAGGTAATACTTGTGGTGTACCTAATGCAATCGTGAAGTTACGAGGGATTTGATCTTCTTGTAAACCAAAGTCCATCAACAATTGTCGAGCACGTTCAACGCCAACACTTTGTAATAAACGTACAGAAACAGTATTACGAGATAAATACAAAGCACGACGTAAAGGAATCATCCCTAAATAACGACCATCAGAGTTTTTAGGCGACCAACGTCCGATGGTAATTGGATTATCATTCACCATACTATAAGGGGTCATACCACGCTCAAGCGCTAAAGCATAAATAAATGGTTTAATGGTTGAACCTGGTTGACGCCAGCCTTGCAAAGCACGGTTAAATTTAGACTGATAAAAATTATATCCACCAACGACAGCTTCAATTGCACCATCATTTGGATTAATGGCAATCAATTGCCCCTGTACTTTAGGAACTTGAACCAATGACCATGCCGTTTTTTCTTCATTTGGTCGAAGGCGAATAATGTCTTTGACTTTAACGATTTGTGAAGCACGACTAAAACCACCGCCGACACTGTTGGCATTACGATAAGGGCGAACCCACGACATACCTGACCATGGCACAGTGACTTTTGAACCATCTTGCATTAAAGCATCAAAACTATTGGCATAAACTTTAACAACTTGTGCTGGATAGGTATTGGCATAGGCAACAAACTCATTGAGTGGTTTGTCATGCGCTTCAGGACCGCGCCAACCATGACGACGATCATAATCTTCTAAACCTTTTTGAACAGCTTCTTCAGCATATTGTTGACGTTTGCTGTCAATTGTTGTGTAAATTTTATAACCAGAATCAGTTGCTAATTCACCAAATTTTTCAACCAATTCAGAGCGAACCATTTCACCTACATATGGAAATTTATTACTAATTCCACGAGCAGGCATACTTAAATTAATTGGTTCAGCCACTGCTTTTTGATATTGAGCTTGGTTGAGATAGCCTAACTGTAACATACGCCCCAAAATCCAATTACGACGCTCTAAAGCACGTTCAGGATTTGCAACAGGATTGTATTTTGAGGGTGCTTTCGGTAGACCTGCAATCATTGCCATTTGCGCAATGCTAAGTTGATCTAAATTTTTGTCATAATAAATCTTCGCAGCCGCTGCGATACCATAAGCATTTTTACCTAAGAAAATTTTATTGACATAAAGCGTCATGATATCTTCTTTAGATAAATTCTGTTCAATTTTTCTCGCTAAAAAAACTTCAGTTAACTTTCGCTTTAAGGTTCGTTCAGGAGAAAGATAATAGTTTTTTGCAACTTGCATGGTGATGGTTGAACCACCTGTTTGGGCACCTCCAGTGACAGATTCACTGACAGCACGTCCTAAACCTTTAAAAC
Organism: Acinetobacter sp. R933-2; assembly: GCF_030325485.1. Taxonomy (NCBI): domain Bacteria; kingdom Pseudomonadati; phylum Pseudomonadota; class Gammaproteobacteria; order Moraxellales; family Moraxellaceae; genus Acinetobacter; species Acinetobacter sp. R933-2. Next base: position 49,980 of record NZ_JACAIJ010000018.1, on the reverse strand, counting down.
TTACACCGCTATGTTCAAAAAATGAAGAATCTTCAGCAGCTAAGAATGCATGAATAAAATTTTTGGGTATTTGATTGTATTCAACAGGTACAGAAAGTTTGCCGCCATACTCTGCAATTAATTGATTATCAGCAGTATATACCTGCATAGGTTTAAGTAATGGCGCCTTTTTTAAAGAGCTCATTTCTGGTAATGATGGCGCAATATAGAGGTACATTCCATAAAAACCCATCGGTATTGCTATTAAAATAATGATAATCAGCAAAAAAAATGGATGAACATACCCTGAACGAGATAGCTTTTTCATAACAAGTAAGTTTTAATAAGAGCTAATAGCAAACTAATTGACGGTCAGTATAGCTTTTCATTTAGCAGATTGTTAGATGACTTATTGTATCTATAAAAAATTTAGACCAACTGCAATCGGTTTGTGACGTTTTTGGGGATAAAAATAATAGGAATTTAATCGTGCTTAGAATAAGTCGTAAGCAAGTTAAGGGGCTTATAGGGGTAGATATTAGTTCGACCTCTGTAAAGATATTAGAACTCTCTGTTAAGAACGGTCGTTATTGGGTGGAAAGCTATGGACTAAGTCCATTGTTAGATGGAAGTGTGGTTGAAAAGAATATTCTCAACCCAGAAGCGGTATCCGATGCTTTAGAGCGTGCGGTTAACCTTGCGAATCCTCACTCTATGAACGCGGCTGTGGCAGTGACGAACTCTATGGTCATCCAAAAAGTGATCGAAATGGATGCAGACATGAATGATGATGAGCGTGAAGTTCAGATTCGTATGGATGCAGAGCAATACATTCCGTTTCCTTTGGATGAAGTGAGCCTAGATTTTGAAGTTTTACCTGACAAATTAGCAAACCCAAATCGGGTCAATGTTGTTTTGGTTGCAACAAGAACTGAAAATGTGGATTCACGTGTTGAAGTTCTAGAAATGACAGGACTTACAGCGAAAGTTGCAGATACAGAAAGCTATTGTATAGAACGTGCTTTTGAGGTGTTCTCAGATACACTGCCAATGGGTGCAAATATGGTCGGTATTTTAGATATCGGTCATACGATGACAACACTTTCAGTGATGCAAAATGGCAAAATTATCTACACTCGTGAACAGGTTTTTGGTGGCAAACAGCTCACTCAAGATGTGCAAAGTCGTTATGGCTTGTCTTTTGAAGAAGCTGGGCGTGCGAAAAAAGACCGTACTTTACCTGATGATTATGAAACAGAAGTTCTGATTCCATTTCTTGAAGCCGTCGTTCAACAAGCAGCGCGTTCTTTACAATTCTTTTTCTCATCTTCACAGTTTAATGAAATTGACCATATTTTATTGGCTGGTGGAAATGCAAATATCCCTGGACTTGCGAAATTATTACAACAAAAATTAGGTTACCGTGTCACGGTGGCAAATCCATTTTTACAAATGGGATTTTCTCCACAAATTGACCTTAAAAAAATAGAAAATGATGCACCATCATTGATGGTTGCGTGTGGCTTAGCAATGAGGAGTTTTGATTAATGGCAAAGATTAATTTACTCCCATGGCGTGAAGAACTAAGAGAACAACGAAAAAAGCAATTTGTTGCGATTAGTATTGGAATCGCTGTATTGGGGTTTATCATCGTATTATTGGCTTGGTTATATTTCAATGACAGATTGGATGACCAAGAACAAGCAAATCAACTGGTTGTAAGTACCAATCAAAACTTAGATACACAATTAAAAACATTAGATGGTTTGCAAGAACAACGAAATGCCATTATTGAACGGATGAAACTCATTCAAGGTTTACAAGGGCAACGTCCTGTAACTGTGCGTTTAGTCGATGAGTTAGTGCGTGTGGTTCCTTCAGCAATGTACATTACGAAATTTACTCGTGTTGGAGATAAATTTACGATTGAAGGAAAAGCTGAAAGCCCAAATACAGTTGCTGATTTACTGCGTGGTTTAGAAGCTTCAGAATGGTATAGAAATGCGTTTATGAACTCATTCCTTGCGGCAGAAGAAAATAAAAATAAACCGACTACATCAGTTGTACCAAGAGCTGAAGAGTCTTATGGAAGTTTTGTTGTGAGTGTGGATCTTGGAGAAATTGCACAACCTGCAACAACAGATCCTGACCAAACTCAAGCAGTTGGGGGTGTTAAATGAGTCGCCAAGAACTTGATAAAATAGATTCGGTAAAAGATACACCAAAAAAGAAATCTATGTCGGTTGATAAATTTTTTCAACAATTTAACACACTTGATATGAACAACTATGGAAGTTGGCCTATTTCGGTCAAAATTACCTGTTGGTTGTTTATTCTTTTTGTTGTGTGTGCGATTGGGTATTTTTTAGTCATTAAGCCTAAGCTAGATGCGATTGATTCAGCACGAGCACAAGAACAAACTTTATTAAATGAGTTTAAAGAAAAAGATTCTAAACTGAGAAATTTACAGCAGTATCAAGCTCAGTTACAACAAATGCAAATTGATTTTACTCAACAACTTGAGCAACTTCCTAAAGAAACTGAAGTTCCTGATTTAGTTGAAGATATTAATATGACAGGCGTAAACTCAGGTCTGAAATTTAAAAATATTCGACTTGAAAGTGAAGTTCGACAAGAATTCTTTATTGAACAACCTATCGCAATTGAAGCAACAGGGGATTACCACTCTTTTGGTCGCTTTGTGAGTAGTGTTGCGGCTTTACCGCGTATTGTAACTTTACATGACTTTACGATTACAGCAGAGCAAGCAAAAGACAGTAAATCTGATGTTCCAACAGTAAACTATTCTTTAAAAGCAAAAACTTATCGTTATATTGGTACTGATATTGAAACAGTGAAAACAGATAATACCACACAAGCTGGTGTGGCTCCTGCTGTTCCATCAAGTTCAGCTTCACCTGCAGCTACGTCAAGTTCAAGTGACTCTTCAAATACAACAAGTAAAACGGGGAGAAAGTAAGCATGAATTTATTTAAAATGATCGGCGGCATTTCTCTTGCTGTTGTTCTTGTTGGGTGTGATTCACGTATTGACGCGGTGAACCAACAGATGGCTTCGATTCGTAGTCAGCCACCTTTACCGATTGAGCCAGCACCAAGCTTTGATGCTGTTCCAAGTTTTGACTATTCGGCACAACAATTACGTAGCCCATTTTTACCAAGTTCATTGGCAAATGAACTCAAAATTATGGCTGGAAAAAGGGTTTATCCAAATCTTGCTAGACAACTTGAACAATTAGAAAGTTATGCGCTTGAAAGCTTAAATTTCAAAGGCAGTATGAAAGCACAGAGTGGGCAAATTGTTGGGTTAATCCAAACACCTGATGGCAAAGTGGAACGTGTGCAAAAAGGTAATTATTTGGGGATGAATCAAGGGCGAATTATTTCAATCAATCCAACTCGAATTGATCTTTTAGAAATCGTACCAGACGGCAGAGACGGTTATATTGAAAGACCTCGTAGTTTGATACTTATCGGTCAATTAGATTGAGAATGAATGAAGGAATAACAATGAAAAATAGTATTAAAAATTTTTGGGGTGGGGACGGCATATTTATGAACACTTATTTACGTCAATTTTCGATGGCAGCAGTGTCAATCGCAGTGATGCAAGCTGCGGCAGCACAAGTAACAATGACGAACATTGTACCTATGCAGCTACCAGGACAAGGTACTGAAATTCGTGTAATGTTCAATGGCTTACCACCACAACCTCAAGCTTATCAATTAGAATCACCATCTCGTTTGGTACTCGATTTTAATGATACAAAGCCAGCACTGAGCCAAACTGCAATTCCTGTATCAAGTTCTGAGGCATCTTCGATTAATGTTGCTTCTGATGAGAAGCGTTCACGTTTAACTGTTAATTTAAATAATAGTGGTGCATTTACAACACGTGTTGAAGGTAACACTTTTATTTTAAAAATTAATAGTGCAAATCAAACCAATGCCTTGGAAAATTTAGGACCAAAAGTCACACAACCTGCTCAAGGTGTGGCTGATATTGGTTTCCAACGTGGAAATAAGGGTGAAGGTCAAGTCAGCATTAATTTAGCTGGTGTGAATACGCCTGTAGATGTTCAGCAACAAGGCAGTAAAGTTGTTGTTCGTGTCTTAGGCAATAAAATTCCAGCACATTTGATTCGTCGTTTGAATGTCAATGATTTTGCTACACCAGTTGCAACGATTGATGCACATAATGATGGCAGTAATGGTGTGATTACGATTCAGTCTACAGGTAGCTATGAATACATGGCTTATCAGGCTGAAAATAAACTGACGATTAGTCTAAAGAGACCTGAAGATACACGACCAAATAAGCCAGCGTCTAGCCAATCATATACAGGTAAGAAGATTTCACTCGACTTCCAAGATATTGAAGTTAGACGTGTTTTACAACTTCTTGCAGATTTTACAGGGGTAAATATGGTTGCTGCTGACTCAGTTCAGGGCAATATTACCTTGCGATTAAAAGATGTACCTTGGGATCAAGCATTAGATATTATTCTTAAAACGAAAAATTTAGATAAACGTCGCAGTGGTGATGTGATCTGGATCGCACCTGTACCTGAGCTAATCAAATCTGAAGAAGATGAAGCAAAAGCGATTGCTCAAAGTATAAAACTTGCACCAATTCAAACTGAATATATTCAGCTAAGTTATGCCAAAGTTGCTGATGTATTAAAGTTATTAGAAGATTCACGTAATAGTAAAGGGGCGGAAGCAAATAGAACGGCAAATGATACTTCTCTAGCCCTTGAAAGTTTACTCAGCTCACGCGGCAGTGCAGTTGCTGATACACGAACCAATACTTTAATTATCAATGATACGGCTACAAATATTGATAAAGTTCGTAAAATGGTTGATCTGCTTGATGTTTCTGTAAAACAAGTGATGATTGAGGCTCGTATTGTTCGTGCATCTACAGGTTTCTCCAAAGAAATGGGCGTGAAGTGGGGCATTCTTTCTCAGGGTGTAACGCGTAATAATGACTTACTTGTTGGTGGTAGTGATCAAACACTTTGGGATTTAAAGACACCTGATGATGAAGGTAAATATACGATTACAAGACCGCAAAACTTAAACGTCGATTTAGGTGTGGCAAATGCTGCGGGTAAAATCGCATTTGGTTTAATTAGCTTGTCTGACTTTATGCTTGATTTAGAACTTTCCGCTTTACAAGCTGATGGTTATGGTGAAGTGATTTCTACGCCAAAGGTCATGACGGCAGATAAACAAAAAGCTAAAGTGGCTTCTGGTCAACAAATCCCATATACCACGACGACAAACTCAGCAGCAGGATCAACTGCAACTACAGAATTTAAAGATGCTTTGCTTAGTTTAGATGTGACACCAAGTATTACACCTGATGGTAAAGTGCAAATGCAGTTGAATATTAGTAGTGATTCTGCAGGTGGTGTTGCACCAAATGGGGAAATCATTTTGAATAAGAATGAAATCAATACCAATGTGTTGGTGGATAATGGTGAAACTGTAGTATTGGGTGGTATTTTTGAGCAAGAAACTCAGAACACCACGACTAAGGTTCCATTCTTTGGTGATTTACCATATATCGGAAGCTTATTCCGAAAAGATGTGAAAAAAGATAATAAACGTGAGTTGTTAATCTTTGTTACACCAAGAATTATTAATGACAGTCGTAGCAGAAATCATTAATATACTTTCAATGAAAGCAATTCAATAGGTGACTCCTTGCCAAGCAAAGAGTTTGATTCCCTACCAAATTTATATTTGGTAGGGCCAATGGGAGCAGGAAAAACCACTGTTGGTCGACATTTGGCAGATCTGTTAGGGCGTGATTTTTTAGATAGTGATCATGAAATTGAGCGCAAAACTGGCGCAACAATTCCTTGGATATTTGAAAAAGAAGGTGAACACGGATTTCGCTCTCGAGAGTCTACAGTTATAGATGAATTAACCAAGAAACAAAATTTAGTTTTAGCAACAGGCGGTGGTGCAGTCACTCAAGTTCTAAATCGAGATTATTTAAAAAATCGTGGAATTGTAATTTATTTATATACACCTGTAGAGCTTCAATTACAAAGAACATATCGAGATAAGAATCGTCCTTTATTGCAAGTCGAAAATCCTGAACAAAAACTGAGAGAGCTCCTGAATATAAGAGATCCACTTTATCGTGATGTTGCTCATTATATTATTGAGACTAATCAAGGTGCGGCACGAGATTTAGCACAACGCATTTTACAATTGATTATTTCAAAAGAAATTATTTAGTACGAGTTGTTAGGCATAGGTATTCATGCAAACTTTACATGTTGAACTTGGTGATCGTCGTTATCCAATTTTTATTGGTAGTCATTTAAATCCACAACAATTACTTGAGCCTTACATCAAAGGACAGCAAGTGATGATTGTAACCAATACGACTGTACAAGCGTTGTATTTAAATCATTATGTTGAGTCAATTGAAAAATTAGGTAAAAAAGTTGCGACTTGTATTTTGCCTGATGGTGAAAAATATAAAGATATTAATCATTTAAACCTGATTTTTGATGCATTACTTGAAGCGAATTTTAATCGTGATAGTACTGTGTTGGCTTTGGGTGGTGGTGTGATTGGTGATATGGCTGGTTTCGCTTCAGCTTGTTTCCAACGAGGCGTTTATTTTATCCAAGTACCGACCACTTTGTTATCTCAAGTTGATTCAAGTGTGGGAGGGAAAACGGGTATTAATCATCCTTTAGGCAAGAACATGATTGGTGCATTTCAACAGCCTCAAGTTGTTTTAGCCGATATGGCACAGTTAAAAACATTACCTGAACGTGAATTATCAGCGGGTTTAGCAGAGGTTATTAAATATGCTTTGCTTGGGGATGAACAATTTTTAACGTGGTTAGAAGCAAATATAGATGGTTTGGTTGCCCAGGACCCTGAACTTTTAGCAGAAGCTGTTTACCGTTCATGTGCGCATAAAGCACGTATTGTTGCCAATGATGAAAAAGAGCAAGGAGAACGTGCTCTTTTAAATCTCGGTCATACTTTTGGTCATGCAATTGAATCTTATATGGGATATGGGGTTTGGTTACATGGTGAAGCTGTTGCAACAGGTATGGTGATGGCAGCGGATTTATCACAACGTATGGGATGGATTTCGATTGAAGATCTTGAGCGTACAAAAAAAATCATACAACGTGCGAAATTACCTATAGTATGTCCTAAAATTCCACTTGATGAATTTTTAGCATTTATGTCGCATGATAAAAAAGTATTAAATGGGCAACTTCGTTTAATATTACTGAAGCAACTTGGTCAAGCCGTCATCACGAAAGACTTTGATGTTGAGCTGATGAAGCAAGCAATTCTAGCGAATCAAATATAAAAAGGTACGTTTTACATGGCAGCAGTTCGAAAAAATTGGCAAAATATTCAACAATATATTTGGTTAATTATAGGATTGCTGTGCTTTGTTGCAGCACTAATTTTTTGGGCATTAACAGATACCAAAGAATTGGTTGAAGTTGTCAATCCTATAGAAGAAACTCAAGTACAAATTCAACCTGAAAAAGTGGCTGCAACGACTCATCTTGGTGCATTGATGGATGAAGTACGACCACTAGAATTGACAACACGTGTCGTGGCATCAGGAGATCATGAGCCAGAATTTCGTGGTAATCGCTTTTTTGACGAAAATAAAAAAAATTACATCGTAGAATTATTTAAATCTTCAAATGAAGATGTGATTCGTGGATTTTTAATTAAGCAAACTGATCGTAAAAATTTTATTTATTTTCGTTTAAGTGCAGAAGATCAAGCAGAGCAATATGTTGTTGCATATGGTGTCTATAAAAATGATGACCAAGCGAAAGCAGGGTTACAGCAACTTGCTGCTTTAAAACTTCCACCTTCAATTCAACCTAGAGTTGTAAATTTAGAAGCTTATTCAAGTTTGGTGAATGATCTGGGCTCAGATGAAATGCTTGGTGGAAATAAGTTATATGCCATTAACTTAAGATCTGCACCATTACCTATCATTGATGAAACCTTACTGGCTGCTCAACCTAAGCCTGTTGTACAGCAGCCACAACGTAGCACAACAACAAATACAAGCGCAGCTGTAAGTCCTCGTAAAGAAGAAACGGCAGAAGTTAAAAAACCTGTAGCAACGACACAGTCACAAACAGCACCTACCAATACATCAACAACGACGACAGAAAAAAAGCCAGTAACGCATGAAATTAGTGATCCATTTAACTAAATGGTGCTAAAATAGAGCAAATTTGGAGCGAAATAAAAGCAATAGCACAAAAATGGTGCAAATAAAGATAGGTAAAATAAAGCCAGAATATTAAAAGATACTTTATTTTTATAAGATTTGAGTTGTTTAGTGAATGAAAATAAAGTTTGGCATATTTTTTGCTTTATTGGTGCACTAATGAAGTTGATTGTCCCTCTTTTGGAGCAATATAGTTTAATTAGTGTACAATTTTGGTCAGAACCATTGCTTTAAATGAGTGCATGAAGTAAGAAAAAATTTCTTGCAATTTAATCCAAAACTGACTGGAGTAGTGTGAATCTAAGGTGTATTACTAAATAGAAGCTTAATACGCTAAATGATTTTAAATATTAGATTTTTTGCCCATATGGGCGTTGATTAAAAGAAGGGTACGCTATGCACATGCCATCGCCTAATACTGTAGCTCCCGCTCAAGGTTTATACCAACCGGATGAGTTCAAAGATAACTGTGGTTTCGGTTTGATCGCCCATATGCAGGGTGATGCAAGTCATGACTTAGTCAAGACCGCAATTCATAGTTTAAGTTGCATGACGCATCGTGGTGGTATTGCTGCAGACGGTAAGACAGGCGATGGTTGCGGATTATTATTGGCAATGCCAAAAGCATTTTTCCGTGAAGAAGCAAAAAAAATTAGTGATATTACGCTCAGTGAAATTTTTGCAGTCGGCACAGTATTTTTAAATCTGGATCCTGCACTTGCAGCACACGCCAAACAAATTTTAACCAAAGAAATTGAAGATGAAGGTTGCCGAGTGATCGGCTGGCGTGTTGTGCCAACCAATAATGATGCTTTAGGCTCAATCGCCATGCAGTCATTGCCTGCATTTGAACAGATTTTTGTCAATTGCCCAATGGGTGTGACAGAGGTTGAGTTCAATCGTAAATTGTTTATGGCACGTCGTCGTGCTGAGCAGCAAATCAGCAATGACCCGTATTTCTATGTCACAACCTTATGCTCGACTGTGATTAGTTATAAAGGTTTGATGATGCCTGCATATATTGCAGACTTTTATACTGACCTTGCAGATGAGCGTTTAGATTCTCACATTGTGGTATTCCATCAGCGTTTCTCGACCAATACTTTACCGCGCTGGCCATTGGCACAGCCATTCCGTTATTTGGCACACAATGGTGAAATCAATACCATTACAGCGAACCGTAACTGGGCAGCAGCACGTACCCCTAAATTTGAAAACCCATTATTACCAGGGTTGACCGATCTAAACCCAATCGTAAACCGTACCGGTTCAGATTCTTCAAGTATGGACAATATGCTTGAGATTTTGGTCGGTGGTGGTATGGACTTGTTCCGTGCCTTACGTATGTTGGTACCACCAGCATGGCAAAACGTGGAAACTTTGGATGCTGACTTACGTGCATTCTATGAGTTTAACTCAAAACATATGGAAGCTTGGGATGGTCCTGCGGGACTAGTGATTCAGGATGGTCGTCATGCGATTTGTATGTTGGATCGTAACGGTTTACGTCCTGCACGTTGGGTCATCACCAAAAATGGTTATATCACACTGGCATCAGAAATTGGTGTTTGGGGTTACGAGCCTGAAGATGTAGTCTCCAAAGGTCGTGTCGGTCCAGGTCAGATTTTGGTCATTGATACGCATACAGGCAAAATGCTTGATACCAAAGATGTCAGCAATCACCTGAAAAAAATGCGTCCATATCGTGAATGGCTACGTGAAAACTCAGTTCGTGTACAAGGCAGTCCTGAGCTTGAAGAATATTTATGTGACCAAGGCTTAAAAGGCGATGCCTTAAAAGCTGCACAGAAAATGTTTATGGTGACTTTTGAAGAACGTGATCAATTGTTGCGTCCAATCGCTGAAAGCGGTCAGGAAGCAGTTGGCTCCATGGGTGATGATACCCCGATGGCAGTTTTGTCACGCCAGGTTCGCCATGTGACTGATTATTTCCGTCAACAATTTGCACAGGTGACCAACCCGCCAATTGACCCATTGCGTGAGTCCATCGTAATGTCATTGGAAACTTGTTTGGGGCGTGAGCAAAATGTCTTTGAGCAAGGTCCTGAACATGCAGATCGCTTGATTGTTTCAAGTCCTGTTCTGTCAAATTCGAAAATGCATCAGATTCGTACCAGTGGTCGTAAAGGATATGAGATTGCTGATCTTGATCTGAACTATCCTGAATCAGAAGGTCTGGAAGCAGCAATTTCACGAATTTGTGAAGAAGCAGCACAAGCTGTGCGTGATGGCAAAACATTATTGGTGATTTCAGACAAGAAAATCCGTGAAGGTTTCTTACCGGCAAACTCGGCAATGGTCACCGGTGCCATTCACCACCACTTGATTCATGTCGGTTTACGTACCGATGCCAACATCATTGTTGAAACTGCGCTTGCGCGTGATCCGCATCAATTTGCGGTGATTTTAGGTTTTGGTGCAACTGCGATTTATCCATACCTTGCTTATGATGTCATCAATGACCTGATTGCCAAAGGTGAATTACTCGGTGATCCAATCCATGCACAAGCCAACTTCCGTAAAGGGATCGACAAAGGCTTATTGAAAGTTCTGTCGAAAATGGGGATTTCAACTGTTGCCTCTTATCGTGGCGGTCAGTTGTTTGAAGCGGTGGGCTTGTCTGACGAAGTGGTTGCCAAATGTTTCACAGGTGTTCCAAGCCGTATTAAAGGTGCGACTTTTGAAGACCTGGAAAATGATCAGAAAAAATTGGCTGAAACGGCGTGGAAATCACGTAAGCCAATTGAACAGGGTGGCTTACTGAAATTTGTATTCGATAAGGAATACCATGCATTTAACCCTGATGTGATCAATGCGCTACATAAATCAGTACGTTCAGGCAACTATGCTGACTTTAAAGAATATGCAGAGCTTGTGAATAAACGTCCGATTGCCACCATTCGTGACTTATTAAAACTGAAAACTGAAAATTCAATTCCGCTTGAAGCAGTTGAGTCAGTTGAAGAAATTCTGCCACGTTTTGACTCAGCAGGCATGTCATTGGGTGCATTATCTCCTGAAGCGCATGAAGCAATTGCGATTGCGATGAATACCATTGGTGGTCGTTCAAACTCAGGTGAGGGCGGTGAAGATCCTGCACGTTATGGCACAATCCGTAACTCGAAAATCAAACAGATTGCATCGGGTCGTTTTGGTGTAACGCCTGCTTATTTAACATCTGCGGAAGTGTTGCAGATTAAAGTGGCACAAGGTGCAAAACCGGGTGAAGGCGGTCAGTTACCGGGTGGTAAAGTGAATGGCTTAATTGCACGTTTACGTTATTCAGTACCAGGCGTGACTCTGATTTCACCACCACCACACCATGATATTTACTCCATTGAAGATTTATCACAATTGATCTTTGACTTAAAACAAGTCAATCCTCAAGCGATGGTGTCTGTCAAACTGGTGTCTGAGCCGGGTGTGGGGACGATTGCTGCAGGTGTGGCAAAAGCCTATGCTGACTTCATTACCATTTCAGGTTATGACGGTGGTACAGCAGCATCTCCACTTTCTTCGATTCACCATGCAGGTTCACCGTGGGAATTGGGTTTAAGCGAAGCGCATCAGGCACTACGTGTGAATGACCTTCGTGGCAAAGTTCGTGTACAAACCGATGGTGGTTTAAAAACAGGTTTGGACGTTGTAAAAGCAGCCATTCTTGGTGCAGAAAGCTTCGGTTTTGGTTCTACGCCAATGATTGCATTAGGTTGTAAATACCTGCGTATTTGCCATTTAAATAACTGTGCAACGGGTGTTGCAACACAACAGGATCATTTACGTCAGGAACACTACATCGGTGAACCTGAAATGCTGATCAACTTCTTCCACTTTATTGCGGAAGAAACCCGTGAATGGTTAGCGGCATTGGGCGTAGCATCATTGAAAGACTTGATTGGTCGTACAGATCTATTGGAAATGTTACCGGGTGAAACCGCTAAACATACACATTTAGACTTAAGTGCATTGCTTGAGTCGCATCCATCTGCAGAAGGTAAAGCACAATATTGTCAGGTTCAGGGCAATGAGCCATTCGATAAAGGTGTATTGGCGGAGAAAATGGTGGCAGAAATGCTGCCTGCAATTGAAGCAGGTACGGGTGGTGAATATCACTTCACAGTGGGTAACTGTGATCGTTCAATCGGCGCGCGTATTTCAGGTGAAATTGCCAAACGTTATGGCAACCTGAGTATGGAAGCACATCCTGTGAAAATGAACCTGAAAGGTACAGCAGGTCAGTCGCTTGGCGTATGGAATGCAGGCGGTTTACACATCAGCCTTGAAGGTGATGCCAACGACTATGTCGGTAAAGGTATGGCAGGCGGTCGTGTATCGATCTTCCCACCAAAAGGTTCACCATTCCAGACACAGGAAACCGCAATCATTGGTAATACCTGTTTGTACGGTGCAACTGGCGGTAAGTTATTTGCAGCAGGTACAGCAGGCGAGCGTTTCGCAGTCCGTAACTCAGGCGCATTTGCCGTGATTGAAGGTGCAGGCGACCATTGCTGTGAATATATGACTGGCGGTATTGTCACTGTACTGGGTAAAGTTGGACACAACTTTGGTGCAGGTATGACTGGTGGTTTTGCTTATGTACTTGACTTGGATAATGATTTCGTAGATTACTACAACCATGAACTGATCGAGTTAAACCGTATTTCTACAGAATCAATGGAAGAACACAAAGAATTCCTGCTTCGTATTCTGGATGAACATATTGCTGAAACGGGCAGTGCCTGGGCGTATAAGATCCGCAATGAGTTTGATTTCTACAGCCGTAAATTCTGGCTGGTGAAACCAAAAGCGGCGAATTTACAAACGCTTTTGAAAAGAACTCAAGCAGATCCACAATAATTCTACGACTCAAATATTAGGTAGGTGTGGATAACTTCAACGATATACACAAGTGAATGGTATAGAAGTGATCCACATCCAACCCACGGAGATTGACATGGCAGAACGCCTCAATAATGACTTTCAGTTTCTGGATGTAGCACGCCAAGATCCAGAGAAAAAAGATATTAATGTCCGCAAAGCAGAGTTTGTGGAAATTTATAAACCTTATACAGCAGAAGTGGCAGCCAATCAGACCCACCGTTGTTTAGGTTGCGGTAATCCTTATTGTGAATGGAAATGTCCAGTCCATAACTACATTCCGAACTGGTTAAAATTGATTGCGGAAGGTCGCATTTTCCAAGCGGCTGAACTGTGCCATCAGACCAATACTTTGCCTGAAGTCTGTGGTCGTGTATGCCCACAAGACCGTTTGTGTGAAGGGGCATGTACCCTGAATGATGGTTTTGGTGCAGTGACTATTGGTAATGCTGAAAAATACATTAACGATACGGCATTTGCTTTAGGTTGGCGTCCAGACATGTCGTCTGTGAAATGGACAGACAAAAAAGTCGCGATCATTGGTGCAGGTCCTGCGGGCTTGGGTTGTGCAGACATCCTTGTGCGCAATGGTGTAAAACCAGTCGTCTTTGACAAACGCCCTGAAATTGGCGGCTTGCTGACTTTTGGTATTCCAGAATTTAAAATGGAAAAAGATGTGATGAAACGTCGCCGTGAAATTTTCACAGGCATGGGCGTGGAATTCCGCTTAAATACTGATATTGGTACAGATATCACCATTGACCAATTGCTTGCAGACTATGATGCTGTGTTCATGGGCATGGGAACTTATACCTACATGAAAGGTGGTTTCGCAGGTGAAGATCTGGATGGTGTGGTGGATGCGCTCGATTTCCTGATTGCCAATGTCAACCGTACTCAAGGCTGGGAAAAAGATCCATCTGAATACATTAGTGTAGAAGGCAAAAAAGTCATCGTTTTAGGTGGTGGTGATACTGCGATGGATTGTAACCGTACTTCGATTCGTCAGGGTGCTCAGTCTGTAACATGTGCATACCGTCGTGACGAAGAAAACATGCCAGGGTCACGTCGTGAAGTGAAAAATGCGCGTGAAGAAGGTGTGGAATTCCAGTTTAACCGTCAGCCGATTGAAATTGTGGGTGAAAATGGCAAAGTGACTGGCGTCAAATTTGTAACGACTCAATTGGGGCAACCTGACAGCCGTGGTCGTCGCAGCCCTGAACCTGTACCAGGGTCTGAGGAAGTGTTACCAGCAGATTCAGTTTTATTGGCATTTGGTTTCCGTACTTCTCCTGCTGATTGGTTTGGTGCTTCAAACATTAACCTTGATGGTTCAGGTCGTGTGATTGCAGCGGAACAGCAACAATATAAATTCCAGACATCCAACCCGAAAATATTTGCGGGTGGCGATATGGTGCGTGGCTCTGACCTGGTTGTAACTGCAATTTGGGAAGGTCGTCAGGCAGCAGAAGGTATTTTGGATTACCTTGACGTTTGATTGGACGATCTCGTTAAAACTCCAAAGACCCATTTCCAGAACCCGCAGCAATGCGGGTTTTGTTTTTACGATGAAAGGTAAAGTAAGAATGTAAAATTTTATGTTTTTATTTTTTAATTAAATATTTATTATTCAATATTTTATGTTTGATTTCTGGTTTTATATTTTGTTAGTTATTGGCTTAAATGACATGATTATCTTTTTTGTCAATTGTGTGATCATTTTGGCAATATACAAATGAATTTGATCTGTCACTATAGGGTCAAATTCCAACAAATGTAGGATTATCCCTATGACAGTTGCTCAGGTTGCGAAAGAAAAATCATATTTAAATCGTCCTAAAGCGATTGGTATTAAAGTGCGTAAGCCAAGCTTTAATCCGAAAAATATTCGTCGACATTTTTTTGCGAATTCTCCTGTAATGTCGCATTTATTGACAGCACTTTCATCAACCTTTCCAATTGGTGAACAGTTTTTTGTGCATAGTGTACGTAATGTTCGTGACAAAATTACGGATGAGAAGTTACAGGCTCAGATTGCGGCTTTTATTGGTCAGGAAGCGATGCACTCTAAGGCACATGCAGATTTTAATGATGCATGGCGTCGTGATGATTATAATCTAGATAGCTTTCAAGCTTGGTTAGGACGTCGTGATGCATTTATTAAAAGCGTACATCCAAAATTACAATTGGCGGTAACTGCAGCTTTTGAGCATTTTACGGCATTGCTCGGTGGCTATATTTTACGTCACCCTGAAGTGTTACAAACTTTAGATGATGATGCGATTAAGCTTTGGGTTTGGCATGCGATTGAAGAAATTGAACATCGCGCTGTGGCTTTTGATGTATATCAAGCGATTTATCATGATGATAAAGTGCGCCGTTCAGTCATGCGTAATGTGACAACTGGTTTTGCAAGTTTGACATTTTATTCTGCAACACGTTTGTTTATGCAGGATTGGAAGAAAAGCTTACCAAAAGTACCTCAAAATCTTTTTGGAATGTATATGATTTCCAAGATGTTGATTTCATTGATTCCTGAATACTTGTCGTATTACAAAGCAGATTTTCACCCTGATGAAATTGATTATTCAAAAATCGTGGCATATTGGAAAGAAAAATTAGCAGATGATTATGGGATGGAGAGCTTCCAAGAAGATGTACATCCACCTTTGTATAGCTAAATAAAATTTTATAAAAACCAATGTTCAGCATTGGTTTTTTTATCTTTGAAAATGCTGATCACGTTATCGTCTTTATTTATAAAGCCCAGATTTAAGTATTTAAAATTAACTTTTATAAAACGAGCATTTACAGATTGAAAATGCTCATTGATTTAAATGACCTGTTTAGATCTCGTCATCTTCAAATTGTTTGATTTTACGCTGACGTTGCCATGGTAATGGTCGATCTAAAGCTTCGGGTACATCTCCTGAGGTTGAGCGTAAACGTAAATGGATGGCTGCTTGTGCGATTAAATTTGCAGATACAGGTGCTGTGATAAATGCAAATAGCGTAATGAGTAACTCGGCAAAACCAAAACGTCCTTGAAATGCAGCATAAATCATTGCTGCTAATAATACGCTACCTAAGCCTAAGGTACTGGATTTGGTGGGTGCATGTAAACGCATGAATAAATCGGGCAATTTAACCATGCCGATTCCACCAACCAATAAAAAAAATGCGCCAATAATCAAAAAGAACGAAACAATAACTTCCATGATCAGTTGCATATTTGTTTCCATATCGTGCTCCTAATCAATGACATGACCAATGGTAAAATAACGTGCTAAAGCGGCAGTTGAAACAAAACCAAGCATAGCGACTAATAATGCACCTTCAAATAGATTGGTACTTGCCCAATAAATACTGAGTAAAATGACTAAACAAGTTGCATTTAAGAACAAAGTATCTAAAGCCAATAGACGGTCAACAATAGAAGGTCCAATAATTAAACGATATAAACATAAGAACATTGAGATGGTCAGCGCCACTAAAAAAATTCCCAATGCATATTGCAAAATAATCATTGATCATCTCCTTGAGTGGCATTAAAAATGGCAATTAAAGGCATTTCATAACGGCTTTTGATCTCTTGAACTTCTGCTTCTGGGTCATCCGAACTGAGAGAATGAACCAAAATATCCCCTCGTTCTTGGTCAATTCCTGCGGTCACTGTACCGGGTGTTGTGGTAATGATCATTGCCAATAATGTATTCACATGCTCATGATCGGTATCCAAAGGTACACGATACCATTTAGGTTTTAGGTTTTTGGTTAGACCTAAAACTTGTTTAGCCACGCGAATATTGGAAATAATAATATCCCAGAGTACGACAAAAAATAGCTTAAATGCCAAAGCCCAATGAATATTTGGCGTACGTACAATAAAAGGTTGTATCAGCTTAGGAATGATTAAACCCAATAAGACAGCACAAAAAATATCAAAAGGATCAAAACTATGCCCCAACATGAGCCAACTTAAAGCCACCACTAAAGAAACAAAAGGATGGGGTAAACAGCGGTCAAGGAATGAAATATTTTTTTTCATTTATTGCTCCATAGGCTGTAATTTAGTGTCATCAAGCGGGGTTAACTCATGTTCCTGATGTTGAATTTGCCGTTGCTTATATTCAGAAATATGATCACCTTTTAGTGTATCTGGCGAAATAATATAAGGAATAAAATGCGCATTTGCATCTGGGTTTTCGCCACCATATTTTGTTTCAGGTAGGTAGTTTGGATCAAAAGGTTGTACGCTAATATACTCTTGGTCACGATCTGTTTTTAAAATCGTTTTTTGATATAAGTCAGCATCTTTGAGCTGTTTTGCTGTCAGTTCTAAATAATGAACAATGGGTTGAGCGCAAATCACATAGAATATCAAACCCGTTAATAACAGATAAATGGTTTTATCATTACGAGCAGGGGCTTGATGAGGTAATTTTTGATATGCAGCAAAAGCTTCTTCTTTTGGATTATCTTCAGGCGTCGTTGCACGCCAAAACAGTACAAAACCTGCACGTGTAAATGCAATAATGCTCAACAAACTGACCAATAAAACAATCACAATAATCCATATTTGATATGGAGAATCTGCTGTCGCTTGTAAAATCAGAACTTTACCTAAGAAGCCACTGAAGGGGGGTAAACCCGCCATCATCAAAGCGATGATAAAAAATGTGATTGCAACAATTTTGTCTTGTTTCATTTTAGGTGCAATTTTGAGATGGTCTTTAAATTGCCCACGTTGTGACGTAATCCAACCACACAATAAATAAAATGAGGCAGCAATGATGGTACTGTGTACCATATAATATAGACCTGCCATCCATGCAGCTTCATTGAGCAATGAAACAGCAATCAAAATAGTGCCTACAGAAGACAAAATCATAAAGCCAACAAAACGTCTTAAACGTTCTGCACCAAGCGCTGCAATTGCACCATATAGCGAAGTCACTAGTCCGATCGGTAATAGCCAATTGCTAAAAATCTGTTGTCCCCATTCATCATGAAAGACTGTTCCATTGACTCTTAAAATGGCATAAATACCCACTTTGGTCATGATGGTAAACAGTGCTGCAATCGGAGTTGCAGCAACTGCATAGGTTTTCGGTAGCCAAAACCCTACAGGCAGCATAGCTGCTTTAATACCAAAAACAACAAAGAGTAATAACCCACCTGCAACGGCTAAAGTATGTTGATCATTTTCTAAAGTCGGGATGATTCGAGCAACATCCGTCATATTTAGACTACCAACACTGCCGTAGATCATGCCTAAACCAATGAGGAAGAGTGCAGAAGCCAGTAAGTTGATGGTGACATAGTGAACACCAAGTTGAAAACGAGCTTTACCTTGCCCATGTAATAACAATACATAGGATGCCATCAGCAAAATTTCAAAAAATACGAACAGGTTAAATAAGTCACCTGTTAAAAATGCACCACAAATTCCCATTAACAACAAATGAGAAATTGCATGGAAATAACGTCCACGTGCATCCCATTCTTTACTTGCGAACCAAATTAAAGGCGTTGCAAGCGCATAAGTCAAAACCAGCATCAATGCAGATAAGCGGTCTAAAACCAGTACAATACCAAATGGAGCAGACCATTCACTGAGTTCATAAACAAAGATTTGACCTGTATTTGCTTGATATAAATAATAAATTGCTGTTGCAAAACCTAAAGTAGCCGAAGTTAAACTGATACTACGACGCCAAGGTTGTCGCCAGTCACTTGCCAGTGAACCAGAACCAGGATTACCCAATAAAATCAGCAAAAAACCTGTGAAAGCAGGAATAAGAATGCTGAAAATAGGCATATGTTGAAGCCAAAAATCAAGGAAGTTCATTATGGCGCATCCTCACGTGAGTCAAAGTTGCTCGGCTCATCTTTGGCATCCACATGATCTGTTCCTGATTCATAACGGCTACGTAAAGCAAGTTGTACAATATAGGCAGTAGTTGCAAAGCCAATCACAATCGCAGTCAATACTAAAGCTTGAGGCAATGGATCGGTAATTTTAGCCGCATTGGTTAAAATAGCAGGTGAATTGGTCTGAATACGCCCCATAGCAAATAGAAATAAATTAACCGCATAACCAATCATGGCTAGACCTAAAACGACAGGGAAAGTACGGGCACGTAGTAATAAATAAATTCCTGTTGCAACCAATAGACCAATTGCAGAGGCAAGTAAAAATTCTAAACTGATCATAAGTTACTCCTTAGGTACAGGGCCTGACATACTCGAATGTCGAGAGTCGCCAAGAACAGAAATGAGCAACATGGTTGCACCAACAACAGTAATATATACCCCTAAGTCAAAAGCTGCGGCTGAAGCGAGATGAAAGGTACCAAAAATACTGGTCTCAGCATAAATATGAGCACTCGTTAAAAATGGTCTTCCCCATAACCAAGCAGCAAGACCTGTTATTCCTGCAATGACTAAACCAGAACCAATCCAAATTTCATATAAACGACCTGATTTAGCACGTAAAAGTTGTTCCGCTTTATCTTGCCCCAAACCAATATATTGAATCACCAATGCCATTGAGGTAATTAAACCTGCAATAAAGCCGCCACCAGGTAGATTATGTCCACGTAAGAAAATATAAAGACTAACAACTAAAGCTAATGGTAGAACCCATGAAGCAGTCATACGAAACATCAATGGAGAGGGATTAAAACGGAAAGTTAAGCCTTGGGTCATGGTTGTGCCATGCGCACGCATACCATCCATAAGGCAGAGTGCCCCAATAGCTGCAATTCCTAAAACTGTAATCTCACCGAAAGTATCAAAACCACGGAAATCCACCAAGATCACATTGACAATATTAGAGCCACCGCCTAAAGGCATAGACTGCTGTGCAAAGAACCATGAAATTGAGTTATGATCACGTGTCAAAATAAGCCAAGCAATCCAACCGATACCTAAACCGCCACCTATTGCTAAAACTGCATCACGCCAACGTCGGGTACGACTAGATTCATACGGTGTAAGCTGTGGTAATAACGACAAACTCATTAATAATAAAACAGTGGTGACCACATCGACTGTGATTTGGGTTAATGCCAAATCTGGTGCGGACATGGTGACAAATACCATCGTCACCACTAAACCAACAGCACCACTGATAAGCACTGCTTTAATACGCTCATGATGGAACCAGAGCATCATCCAACAACCAGAGAATAAAACCATCCATAAGACAATTGCGATGATTGGTGCTTTGGTCAGTTCGCGTGTGCCTGTCGCTAAACCCTGATTAAACATAGGCGTTGCAACTAAAACGACACTAAAGGCGATGATCCAAAAGAGATAAGTTTGTAATGAGCCTGTTTCTGTTTTTTGTTTAATTTTACGTGCGTAGAGCAACAAATATTTAAGGAAATTTTCAAATAACACATAGCCCTGAAAAGGTCCAAGTTTTGGATCTAAATCTATGTCTCGAATACGACTGCCTTTGGCTAAAGCAAAGTAAAAAATGATACCACCCACTAAAGCAATCGCACTCATGAGCAATGGCAAGTTAAAACCATGCCAAATTGCTAAATGTACACCTTCAAATTGATGGAGTTGTGTACTGGCACGTGTGCCCATATTGACAATATTTTCAACCAGTAGCGCAGGCATTAGACCAACGGCGATACATAAAACAGCCAATAAAATTGCTGGTGCACGCATACCTATCGGTGGTTCATGGGCGTCTTTATTTGGAACATTTTTGCCTAAACCACCATCAAAAAATACACCATGAACCAAACGTGTTGAATAAGCGACAGCAAATAAGCCTGCTAAAGTGGCGATAATGGCAGCAAGGACGACATATCCACCTGATAAATTTGCCAACAGTTCAGTAAAGAACATTTCTTTAGATAAGAAACCATTGGTGAGCGGAACACCTGCCATAGAGGCAGCAGTGATCATGGTCAAAGTGCCTGTAAAGGGAAGTAATTGCCAAATTCCACTGAGCTTTCTTAAATCACGTGTTCCTGTTTCATGGTCAATAATTCCTGCAATCATAAATAATGCAGCTTTAAATGTCGCATGATTGATAATGTGGAAAATTGCAGCAGCAACAGCGAGTGGTGAGCCGATCCCTAACAAACAAACAATGAGTCCTAAATGACTAATCGTCGAGTAGGCTAATAGACCTTTTAAATCTTCTTTAAAAATGGCAAAAAATGCAGCCATACATAGCGTGAAAAGACCAACAGTCGTCACGATATTATGAAAAAGTGCTGAGCCAACAAAAATAGGCAATAGACGCGCCAGTAAGAAAATACCCGCTTTCACCATCGTGGCTGAATGCAGATAAGCAGAGACTGGCGTTGGTGCAGCCATTGCATTTGGTAACCAAAAATGAAAAGGAAACTGCGCACTTTTGGTAAATGCACCTAATAAAATGAGTAATAAAATAGGGACAAAAAGATGACTATTTTGAATCGTCTCTGACATCGTTAAGATTTGATCAATTTGATAAGTCTGTGTCACTTGACCGAGCAACACAAAACCACCCAGCATGGCTAAACCGCCCATGCCTGTAATGGTTAAAGCCATACGTGAACCACGTTGTGCCGCATCATAATTGCTCCAATATCCAACCAAGAGAAAGGAAGAAATACTGGTTAATTCCCAAAAAACTAACAAAATAATTAAGTTGTTGGAAAGAGAGATTCCAAGCATTGCTGCCATAAACAGCATCAGTAAAACATACAACTTACTTAAAGAATTTTTGGGGCTTAAATAAAAGTAAGCATAAATAAAAATGAGCGTGCCAATGCCTGTGATTAGCAACGAAAAAATTAAACCCAATGCATCTAAGCGAAAGCTTAAATCAATTCCCACTTGAGGAAGCCATTGCCATGATTCGGAAATGACTTGACCTTGAAACACTTGCGGTGCTTGTGAAAGTAACAAGCCTAAACTTGCTGAACTGATGCCAATCGCACCGAATGCAGTTGCCCCACGAGAAAACTGCTTCAGCCACGAGACAAGGGTTGTGCCTAGAATTAACGGTAGCAATATAATAATCGGTAGCACACGTGTATCCATTGTCTTGAATAGGTCGAGAACCTATGATGAATTTATCTTTCAAGCATTTGAGGACAGCAAAGAACCATCCAACGACTTAAATCTTGAAAGCCGAAAAAATCGTAAGAAAACAAGTTGTGTTGCGCAACCTGAGAAACTTAATGTAAAAATAAAGCCGAGCTTTACACTAAGAAATAAATGATATTTTATACTATTACATGAATAAAATAACATCAAACCTTTTTTTGCGCAGACGAGAATATTGTACGCCTTAGGATGATGATTAAAAGTTACAAGGCTTTTATTTCGGTTAAGTGAACGAATAAAAAACAAAAATATAACGAAATATATAAGAATAATTTAGCTGAAAAATTATGAGCCTAATCAAGTATAAAATTTGTACTTCATCATCATGTTAAGATAAAAACGTTTGTGATGAACGGTCATCATCAATATGTAACAAAGTACGAAGTTGCTGTTGTTCTTGTTCCGACATATTTTGAAACTGAGCAAAAAGTTGCTCTACCGTTGGGTTTGACTCTGTTGCGACTTCATTTGATGAAAGCTCTGTTTCTACATGTTGTAGACGTTCATAGAGTTTTGCTAAATCATTTTGATATTCATTGATTTTGATTTCCTGAATTTTTTGATTTTTTAATTCAAAACATTGGAACTGATGTGCAGATTCTAAAATAGAGCTGTGCAAACTGCTGCTAATGATTTGAATTTGTGGAAAAGCTTGATGTAAACGCAGCAAAATATTTGAAGCAGAAGTTTCATCTAAATCAACATCAATATGATCAATCAGTAAAATACCATCACCTTCTAGACAAGGATACAAACTCAAAGGATTCAGTAAACATAAACGGCGAACAAGATCGCCAACTAAGGCAATCCAATTTTTTATACTATTGGAAAGTTGCTGATAACATTGCGTTGTGCCTTGGTAAGTCACCATAAGTTGTAATTTAGGCTTATATTCAATAAAAATATCATCAAGTTCTGGTAAAACAATTTTCAAACTATTTTCAAGTGCTTGTAAACTTGGTGTCTGCAAATGACTACGTGCTTGAAATAAAGCATTTTGCAGATTTTGTGTATCATTTTGAGCTGAATTGTTGAGTGAAGTTTCATTTAAAATTTGTTGGAATAGTTGTGCAGATTGAGCATTTTCAATATCACTAATTTCTCGAAACCATTCAAAAAAACGAGCAAAAGTAGTAAATGGAATCGCTGTTAACTCATAGGCTGCTGAGGTTTGCATGACCGCAGGATTGTTTTTGCTGAGTAAATTAACTTCATTAATAAAACGTTCAGCAGGATAATAAGCAATCAGAGGTAAACCTTGTAAAGGGTCTTGTTGAATTGCTTTTGTATATAAAGCTGCAAGCTGCTCTAATTCAACCATTTCTGTACGGCTGATCCCGACACCATTGGCATTTAATGTTTTATAGAGTTGCCATGAACAGATAGATAAATCCTGTGAATGAGAGTGACTATTTTCAGCTAATGTACCGAGTTCATTGGGTATTTTAATTGCAATATCAACTTTTGCCTGTACTCGATTTTGCATAATATCTTGATCTAACATGACGACACCCGCAGTACGTAAGTCTTTAAAACGTGCTGAGAACCATGTCAGAGCTTGATACAAGTTTTTTAAAACTGCAGTTTTGCCTGAAGATTGCTGACCCACAATAATAGCAACAGGATATTGTGTTGGATTTAATTCTAGTTTTAGATCAGTAAAATGAAAAACATGACGCAAATGGATAGAGAGAATTTTCATACTATACCTGCAAAATATAAATAAAAGTTTAGAGCTTTATGCAGTGATTTGAGCTTTTAAAGGAGTTTTGATTTTTAACTGTTGAATAAGATCATAAATATGATGGATATTAAGACTTAATTTTGCACGTGTACAAGCAACGTAAAGTAGCCTTAGTTCTTCATCGCTGATTTTATGCTCTAATCCATTGATTTTAAATTGATAGTCATCTTCTATGTGTACCCGATTCCATTCTAAACCTTTGGCTTTATGTGCTGTAGAAATGACATAATCAGCTTGCTCTATTGGGGTGATTTTGGCAAGTGCTTTTTTGAGAGGTTCTGTACCATGATCATCTACAAGTTTGACTAAGGGCTTGATATCACTACCATCATTTGTTTCACAATATTCATGTACGTCATGCCATGAGTTGAACCATGCAAGCTCTGGTACATCTACAACACGTTTACCTTGTTTGAGTAGACTTGCTGCATCGACAAAACGATTTAATTTGGCATGATCGGCTTGTAAACTGACTTTATCGCCTTGTACCAAACCAGACAATAAAAGCTCCATAGCACGGGCATTGGTACGGCATAAAATTGCATCGCGCATTTTAGTATGGGGTTTATTGACCACACTTGAGCGCATTTCAGGATTACCTAATAAAGGAACAGTTTCATTTAAGGCTCCCAATAAACTATTGGCAACGTCTGCAATGGACTCACCAAAACGAAATGAAGTCGTTAAACGTGACTCAGGTAAAGGCATTTGCTGCATTGCATTGACTGCACCACGCCATGCGTAGATCTGTTGATGTGCATCGCCTACATAAATCACTTGCGTACTGCGTTGTCGTAATAAAATACCCAGCATAAGTGGATCAGCATCTTGTGCTTCATCAAACAAAACGTAATCTGCAGGAATAATAGGGCTCGACAATGCCCACAACTTTAAATAAATATCGTGCCCAATACCTGCCTGATGACTTTGATCAATAGATTCTAACCAACGACGTTCTACAGCAGGATAAAGATGTTTTTGCAAACTTTCTATATCATCAGGATGTAACCAACTCGGTGCTTGGATGTGACGAGGAGCAGGATATTGTGAGCTGGTTGAGCAAAAATAACTCACTGCATTTGCCACTAAACTGGCTAAGCGACTTGGCATGAGTGCATAGCGTTCATAACGTCCACCTATTAAACGTCGTAGCGTAATAGGTTCGAGACGATATTCTTTTGCAATAAAACTTGGACTTAAACGTGGGAGACGTAATTTATCAGTAATACCTCGTGGCACACTGCGAAAAGCCAAGGAGTGAAATGTACGACAGTCAACATTACGATGAAACTTATGTTGAGCTTCGGTTGCGATTGCTTTATTAAAAGCTAAATACATGCCACGGCGTTGTGGCATTGCATCACTGATCAATTTCAGTGTTGTTGTTTTCCCTGTGCCTGCATAGGCAATGACTTTAAATGATTGCCCCTTTTGTGCCTCTGCAATAGCAAAATTTTGTTCTGAAGTAGCTTTAAAAATATCGGACACAGTATTGAAAAGTCTTTAAAAGAGAGAAAATGAGATATGCCATCATAGCAAAAAACAACCAAGTGTGAGGTTTAAATTTTCCAATGATGGGAAATGATCTTTTTTAAATGCTGAGGTGAAGAAGAACAAAGTCTAAATATATTGATGAATAACAAATATTTGAAATTCATTTCGGATTTTTAACAAATTAACGTTTAAATGGACGTGGTTTTTTCCGACGAATATAAACAGTTTTGTGTACTTCGGCGATTCGTGAACCAGAACCATCAAAAATATTGAGAATATAATTACGATGTACAGGCGTATAATTTTCTGCCAAATTTTTGACATGTTCAATTTCACTCGGATCTAAACGAATATCAGCATAAACCGTATCTCGCCCGGGAAGTAAAAAATGAATGGTGGCAGATTTATCCCACACGATATAACGGTCACCTAAATGATGCATTAAAATCAGCATATAAAAAGGATCAACCATTGAATATAAACTACCTCCAAAATGTGTACCCACGACATTTTGATTTTTATAAGTGAGTGGCATTTTTACACGAATATGGTAGTTTTTAAGATCCAAAATTTCTATTTCAATACCTGCGCCTTTATAAGGTGAATAATGGTTAAGTAAAAATTTTGAAATTAAGGGGATTGTCTGTAGTTTCTTGATCAGGCTAATCATGGTCAATTCTAATTCACATATTTTAGATCATAATAAATAAACGATTGTGATGTGGCATTGATCGAAATGCCCAAGACCGCCATTGCGTAGTCAATGTGAAAATAAAAAGGTATTTAAATGC
Source organism: Acinetobacter sp. R933-2 (assembly GCF_030325485.1). NCBI lineage: Bacteria > Pseudomonadati > Pseudomonadota > Gammaproteobacteria > Moraxellales > Moraxellaceae > Acinetobacter > Acinetobacter sp. R933-2. The sequence continues at coordinate 23,676 of NZ_JACAIJ010000018.1, read as the reverse complement.
AAGCACAAACTCATTGGATTTCGACACAAGACCAACAAAAACTTTATGCAAAAACATGGGGTAAGCCTGAAAACCCTGCTTTAGTTTTGGTACATGGCTATCCTGATAATCAGGAAGTATGGGAGCCAATTATTGAACAATTAATAACAGATTTTTACATTGTAACCTACGATGTACGTGGCGCAGGTCAGTCTTCTGTCGCAAAACGTATTCGTGATTATGCATTACCGCGCTTATCTTTAGATTTAGAATGTGTTGTGAATGCTCTACTTGCAGATCGTAATTTTCATTTAGCTGCGCATGATTGGGGTTCAATTCAAACTTGGGAATCTGTGACTGAAGCAAAATTTAAAGGTCGTATTTTATCTTATACAACAATTTCAGGTCCATGTTTAGATCATGCTGCATTTTGGATGCGTGATCAATTTAAACATGAAAAATCTAAATTTTTTAAACAGTTATTTAAATCTTGGTATATCGTTGCATTCCAACTTCCAGTGCTTGCACCAACCGTTTGGCATTTTTTCAATCCTGAACGTTGGGGCATCGTTTTAAGCCAACTGGAAAAAACCAAAGGGCTACCACTGAATTCAAATATTTCAAAAGATGGTGAACATGGGATAGCACTATATCGTGCTAACTTTGCACCAAGATTACTTAAACCACGTCAACGTCATGCAGTATGTCCTGTGCAAGCGGTTGTCTTAAAACGCGATAAGTTTGTTAGCCCTGAATTGATTGATGAAATGCCAAAATGGGTAGAAAAATTTGAACGTGTCGAGGTAGATGCAAACCATTGGGCTGTTTTAAGTCGTCCACAAGAAATTGCTCAATATATCCGTAATTTTGCTACGAAAAATCAAAGTTAATACAACCTAAATAAGTTGAATAATATCTCGATAAAAGGGGCAGTTTTGTACAAATTCTCTGTTAAAATGCCCCTTTTTCTATTCATCTCATCTTATGATCGCAATTATTGCTGCTATTGTAGTTATGTTTGGACTATCTCTAGCTCGTGTACCTGTGGTTTTTGCTCTAATTATTGGTGCAATGACAGGCGGACTATTGGCAGGACTTGGTTTACAAGGGACTCTAGAAGCTTTTAATAATGGTTTAGGGGGTGGTGCAAAAATTGCACTGGCTTATGGTGTATTGGGTGCTTTTGCAGTTGCTTTAGCAAAATCAGGACTACCTGATTTATTAGCATACAAACTCATTAACATGTTAAAAGCTGATGCTAATGTTTCTACACAAAAAACAGTCAAGTTTGTCATTTTTTTTACGATAGTTTTGGCTGCAATTTCTTCACAAAATTTAATTCCTGTTCATATTGCCTTTATTCCTGTACTAATCCCACCTTTATTAAGCGTCTTTAATCATCTGAATTTAGACCGCCGAGCAGTGACATGTTTACTAACATTCGGTTTATGTGGAACTTATATGTTAGTTCCTGTTGGTTTTGGTGCGATTTTCCTCAATGATATTTTGGGTCAAAATATTAATACTTTTGGTAAGCCTTATGGTTTTTCAATTAGTTATGACCAAATTCCCAAAGCTATGGCGATTCCTGTACTGGGCATGTTTGTGGGTTTATTATTTGCGTTGTTCGTCAGCTATCGTAAACCACGATATTATCAAGATATTCAAGTTGAAAATAAATCCCAACAAATTTCTGATGCAGTCAAATCAGGTCAAGATGGCAAACCGCAAATTGCAACATTTACATTGATCATGGCATTTTTTGCAATCATAGCAACTTTATCCGTACAGTTATATTCAGAATCAATGATTTTGGCTGGTTTAGTAGGTGTTGCAATTTTAAGTTGTGCAGGAATTTTTAAATGGAATGAGGCAGATGATGTCATTGTTTCAGGTATGCGCATGATGGCTTTAGTTGGCTTTATCATGATTTCTGCTCAAGGTTTTGCATCTGTGATTGAGGCAACAAATCAAGTTCCTGCATTAGTACAAGCATCAGTTGAATGGATTGGTAATAGCAAAGCTTTAGCTGCCTTTTTGATGCTTTTGATTGGTTTGTTGATTACTTTAGGTATTGGGTCTTCATTCTCTACAGTGCCTATCCTTGCTATTATTTATGTACCTTTATGCATTCAGTTTGGTTTTAGTCCTATGGCAACAATTGCAATTATTGGTACAGCAGCAGCACTTGGTGATGCAGGGTCACCAGCATCAGATTCAACTTTAGGTCCAACATCAGGTTTAAATATGGATGGTCAACATGACCATATGAAAGATAGTGTTATTCCTACCTTTATTCACTTTAATATTCCATTAATGATTTTTGGTTGGATTGCTGCAATGGTATTATAAAGTTTTAAATAAAACGTTATAATGCAATAAAAATGATATTCATTATCATATTCTTGATAATCAATATAATGACCAACCAAGTTGAGATTAAAACCAACTTGGTTGATATGGATTAAATAAATATTTAAATATTTCAATATTTTAAAAATAACATTACAAAATATTTAAAAATGAGACTTGCATCAAATTTAATTGATGTGTTTAATAATTAATATAATTATTTTGGGGGATTTTTAAAAATGTTAAAACAAATTGCACTTATTTCATTAATGGGGATTTCAACACTTTCTTTTGCTGATTGGCAAGTGAAAGTAGGTGGTTCTTTAATTTCACCTACACAAGATACAACGATCGCACCTGGAGCAGTTGTAAAAGCTGATCATGAGCTTGCATTCACACCATCTGTAGAATATATCTTTGGTGAAACACCATTTTCTGCTGAATTATTGTTGGCTACTCCAATTGCGCATGATGTTTTATTAAATGATGAAAAAGTTGCTAAAATTAAACATTTGCCGCCAACAGTAACATTGAAATATAACTTGAAAAATTCTTCACCATTTACGCCATATGTAGGTGTTGGTGGTACTGCATTTGTTGCATGGGACGAGTCGGGTGTTGCAAAAGACGTTAAAGAAGACTTTGGTTTTGCAGGTCAGATTGGTGTGAACTTCAAACCTGCTGATGCAAAAAATTGGGGTGTATACTTTGATGCTCGTTATGCACAGTTAAGCCCTGAAGTTACATTAGTAGATGGAACTAAATTCGATTTAGACATCGACCCAATTGTATATACATTAGGTTATAGCTATAAATTCTAAGTTTTAGAATAAGTTATTTCACTTGAAAAACCTCAGTAATTTGCTGGGGTTTTTTATTTAAAAGTCTTTGAAAATCTGTATCAGCATAAAATACTGAAAAAAGAGCAAAAAAAGCATATAAAACGGTAATGAAATTTCTTATGCTTAAATTCTAGCGATATGGAAGAATGTTTAAAATGATCAATAAAAAATTATGTGGAATCATTTATTTAGCAAGTATTTTTTTACTATCAAATACACAAGCTGCGAGTTTTAAATGTGACGCAGCGAAAACCAAAACAGAACATGCAATATGTGAGCATCGAGTTTTAAATGATGCCGATGTCAAAATGGCAACAACTTATAATATTATCCGTAAACTGGTTCCTATGGGCACACGTGGCGTCATTCAAGATCAACAAGTTAAATGGTTGCAACTGAGAGATCAGTGCCAAGATAATGTAAAATGTCTCAGTGATGTTTATCAAATGCGTCAACAAAAGCTCGATATCTATATGGATCGTGTGTATAAGCAAGGTCCTTTTTAAAAAAAATTAGCATCTGCTATTGAAATATTCTTAAGTCACTCCATTTCTAAAGCATTCAATAAAAATGTGTTATGAATTTAAGGAGTGATTTATGAGCGAGCAAAGCGCACAAAAACATAGTTTTCAGGCAGAAGTTGCCCAACTTTTACATCTGGTGACGCATTCTCTCTATTCCAACCCTGAAATTTTCTTACGTGAACTCATCTCAAATGCCTCAGATGCATGCGATAAATTGCGTTTTGAAGGGATTAATCATCCTGAATATTATGAAAATGATCCAGATTTGCATGTTCGTGTCAGTTTGGACAAAGAAGCAAAAACCATTACCATTTCTGATAATGGTATCGGTTTAAGTCAGCAGGAAGCCATTGATAACTTAGGTACCATTGCCAAGTCAGGCACCAAAGACTTTATGTCGAAACTTTCAGGTGATCAAAAATCTGATGCGCAATTGATTGGTCAGTTTGGTGTAGGTTTCTATTCTGGCTTTATTGTTGCTGAAAAAATTACGGTGGAATCACGCCGTGCAGGTTTAGATACTGCTGAAGGTGTACGCTGGGTCAGTAGTGGTACAGGTGATTTTGAAGTTGAAGTGATCAATAAGGCTTCACGTGGAACAGATATTATTCTGCATTTACGTGATGATGCTTTGGATTATCTGGAAAGCTATAAAGTTAAACAAATCATCAATAAATATTCTGATCACATCAGCTTGCCAATCGAAATGCAAAAAGAAGTGTGGCAGGAAGAAGAAGTCGCTGAGGGTGAAGAGCCTAAAGGCGGTCAGTATGTGAAAACGGATGAATGGGAAGCGATTAACTCGGCAAGTGCTTTATGGACACGCAATAAATCTGAAATTACTGAAGAGCAATATGTTGAGTTCTATAAGAACTTAACCCATGACTTTGAAGCGCCATTGGCTTGGGCACATAACCGTGTGGAAGGCAGCACGGAATATACCCAGTTGCTTTATATTCCATCTAAAGCGGCCAGTAATATTTTTACCCGTGAAGCCAAAGCAGGCATCAAACTCTATGTTAAACGTGTGTTTATCATGGATGATGCAGACAACCTGATTCCAAACTATTTGCGTTTTGTGCAAGGTGTGGTGGACAGTGCTGATTTACCATTGAACGTGAGTCGTGAGCTGTTACAGGAAAGCCGTGATGTTAAAACCATTCGTGAAGGGAATACACGCCGTGTCCTGACCACTTTGGATGCCTTGGCAAAATCTGAAGATGAAGCAGATCAAGAGAAATTCAAAACCTTCTATGCTGAATTTGGTTCAGTGATCAAAGAAGGTTTGGGCGAAGACATGGGCAACCGTGAGCGTATTCTTAAATTATTACGTTTCTCGACCTCAAACAATGATGAAGTTTCAACTTCACTCGAAGCTTATAAAGCACGGATGAAAGAAGGGCAAAAAGCTATTTACTACGTGACTGCGGACAGTTTGGCTGCTGCGAAAAACTCACCACAACTTGAATTGTTCCGTAAAAAAGACATCGAAGTACTGCTCATGGCAGACCGTGTTGATGAATGGGCAATGGAGTTCGTACATGAGTTTGACGGCACACCAATGCAAAACGTGGCTAAAGGTGCAGTTGACTTAGGCGACTTACAGGATGCCGAAGAGAAGAAAGCGCTTGAAGCGGCTGCTGAGCAGTTTAAGCCTGTGGTTGAAAAGCTGTCTGATTCACTCAAAGCTAAAACCAAAGAAGTCCGTGTGACCACACGTTTGGTGGACTCACCTGCATGTCTGGTAACGGGTGATGGTGAACTTTCTCCGCAATTGGTGCGTATGCTTAAACAGGCAGGTCAGGCAGTTCCTGAGTCTAAACCAATTTTGGAAATCAACCCTGAACATCCTTTGGTGAAAAAGTTGGAAGGTTCTGCACAGTTTGATGATTTGGCGAATGTCATCTTCGACCAAGCTGTGATTGCCGAAGGTGGTTTACCAGATGATCCTGCGGAATATGTAAAACGTATTAACAACTTATTACTGAAATAAGTCGTAAAATGTTGGAAGAGAGCCTATCGTAGAGATAGGCTTTTTTTTATTTAAATGCAGTGAATATTCATATTAAAATAAAGCTTCTAAACGAACTAAGGCACTTGGATAATGACTTCGATCTTCACGATGATCATTAAAATAGTTTAAATCACCTTGTACATAGAACCATTCACGCCATAAGGGTTGGCGCCAAGATATAAAAGGTCCCCAACTATTCAAACGTAATTGTTCATCATTATAAAAACCGCCTGTATATATACCGTAGTTAAAACGATTTCCCTTAAAAAACTGATGTTGACGATAAGTACGGTTGTCCCATGTTAAGTCATCATCTTGCTCATCTGCATAAGTAATATAAAACTGATTCGATAAAAAAGCTTGGTTAGGACGAGCATGTGTCAACTCTAAATTGGTACGTAAATAGTTTTCACTATCAATGCCATAACGGTAAATTTGCTCTGCATGAAAATAAAAGTCATTGCTTAACGTCCAATCTTTTTCAGCTTTTAAACGGGCATAAATATCACTACCAGAACGAATACCTAAATCGGCATCGACCTCAAAAGGTAAACGCTTAGATAACTGTGACCAACGTAACGCAATTGAACTGTTATCATCACGAATACGTTTACCATCAATCGACTTATCAGAAGTACTATTGGGATTTTCATTGGTAATGGCAATATTATTTTGAATCTCATTATCTAGAGAGTCATCACCAAATACGACACTGAGGCGATTTTCCAATGCAGGTAATTTTATTTTGCCTCGAATACGAGGTTTAAATTCATAACCGTCATGTTCGTTCCAACGGTTATCTAACAAAATACGTAAAGTTGCAGAGGCAGGGTCATTAGGATCAGTTTCTCCAAACCAATTATTCATACGGTTTGCAGTACGATCAGCCCAATTGCGGATTCCTTTTTGTTTTTGATCTATCCATGTTGAATTTTCTGTTAACTCAGTATGAGGAACAATAGGTTCATCAGATTGAGCAGGTAAAATATTGGGTGTAGCGTCTAATAATTTAGGGATATAGTCCAGAACATTAAAATCTGTTTCTAAGGCAGGAGGTGGAATATAAACAGGCGGTACTGCGCTTGAATTTTTTTCCTGATCAGCATAGCTATACGCACTGCATAAACAGCTAAATAGAAGGATATAAACTTTATTGAATGGAACGGAGAGTGTAATATTTTCCATAATATTCTGTATTCAACTATTTGATTTAAAATAAAATACTTATAAATTTCATTCAAGCCATTGAATGAATAAAGAAAATTATAGTTGATTTTTCAATAGATGCATGCGCATTAATTTACAAATTACATCTTTATTACAATAAACAAGCGTTTGAGTCTGGTTGGCATATCAGTGACATCCCTTATCTTATACAAAATAAGGGATGGTGACGTGTTTAACAGCATGAGAGGGGCTATATTGAGTTAGTTAAAGGTCATATTTAGGTTGTTTGAGTACAATATTTCTTTTCATATACTTTTCCTGCAATTCCTCCAACCAAGGCACCACTAAAAGTTCCAAAAATTGGCAAAATACTGCCTGCAACTGCACCAATCAAGACACCTTTTACAGTCGGAGAAAAACGTGATTTCTTGTCTTTTTGTGCTTCTGTTGGAGTTGAATCTGTTAGAGCTGAATCATGGGAATAAAGATCAGGATTTTGGTTTGTATCAGTCATAATATCTCTCTTAGTTTCAAGTTGTTAAAAGAAAATTTCATGATGAAATCATTCAAATCACATGAAGTATTTAAACATCATAAGCCGACTATACTGAGATATGCTGTAGTGACGCTGTAAACTTTTCTTGGCTTTTGGTTACACCTGATCTGATTAAGTAAATAAAATACGACAATGTGTACAAGGATTAAAATACAAACTTTTAAAGTTCAAAAATAGTGGAATGGTCTAGTTTTATAAATAAATGAAATCATAAAAAATATGTTTATAGAAACTAAAAATCCCCCATAAAGGAGGATCTCTAGTCTTATAGAATAAGAAAATATAAAAGAAACTTACAGCGCATGAATTCGTTGAACTAAATTCTGTATATAGAATATAACAAGTTTTATCAGATGAATAGTCCTGTAAAATGATAACTAGAGCACTATAAATGGCATGAAGTGACAATTTTTGTAAAATCTTGGAATAATATGAACATGTATTTCAAATACCTGTTATAAAAAAATCGTTGATTTAATGAATTTTTTTAGAAAAATTTATTTAAAAGCTGTTGTTATTTAAAGAAATTATGTTAAAAACTGACAAAAAAAAATCGGCTAAATAAAAAAATTAATAGGGTGAAAAACATACATATCTATGTAATTATTTTACAAATAAGTTGAATAATATTGGATTTGTGCAAATTTTGTAAGATGGTGTTGATTGTTTTTTAATCTAAATTGAAAAGCTTGCAGAATCGCTTATGCTCAATTTTTATCTACGAAAGTGAGTGTCGCTATGGCGATTGCAAAAGTGGTTGAAGTGAATTCAAGTAGTGCTAAAAGTTTTGAAGATGCAATTCAAACAGGAATTCAAAAGGTCACTGAAACTGTAAAAAATGTGCAAGGTGCTTGGATTAATGAACAAAAAGTCATTATTAAAGACAATAAAATTACAGAATATCGCGTGAATCTGAAAATTAGTTTCTTGGTTGAATAAATTGATTGATCATCTATATATTTGCTCTAAATAAAAGCCCAATCTATAAGAATGGGCTTTTTATATGAAAAATTAAAACAAATTATTTAGCATCTGGCGTTTCACAAGATTCATCATTACATACTGCATTTGGCTCTGCGCCGATGTCATTTTGAATCGTTTCAGAAGCTTTTTCTAAAACTTGCACAAAAACTTCACGTGGTTGAGCGCCTGCAAGTGCGACACGTTGGTCAAAAACAAAAAATGGCACGCCTGTGACTTTGAGTTGTTCACGCGCAACTTCTTGGTCAAATTTAACAAAATCTGCAAACTCATCTGAGTTGAGTACATCATCCACTTCTACAGGATTTAAGCCAATACGTGAAGCAACGTCTTCAATCGTTTCACGCTCACCAATTGGCAAGCCTTGTGTCATATAGCTATAGAAAAATGCTTCTTTTGCTTCTGAGCCTAAACCTTTGCTTTGTGCAAGGTGAATAATACGATGCGCATTAAAAGTATTTCCTGAATTGGCATTTTCCCAATTAAAATCAATACCTTCTTCTTTTGCCATTGCGGCAATATTACGTTGCATTTCTTCAACTTCAGCTAAGCTACGACCATATTTTTGAGCAAGGCGTTCAGAGTTTGAAATTTCTTGGCGTGGTGGTGCTTCTGGATCAAGTTCAAAACTATGCCAATGCACTTCAAGTTCAATACCAACTTGTTGTGCTGCTGCTTCTAAACGTTTTTTGCCAATATAACAAAATGGGCATACAACATCTGACCAAATATCTACACGCATGGGAAATCTCTAAAACTATAAAGGTTAATGAGGAGGGTAGCGTCATCATTGTTGGATTTAAAGTATTTTTTGGCAAATGGCATATTTTTGGTCAGATTATGTATAGAAATAGCAGTTATTTTTGCATAAATATTATACAGTTTTGTAAAATTTCAGTTACTCTACATTTTTATTAGGAACTAAGTTCTACATGCGTCGAATTGTGAGTGTTGTCATTGTGATTATTTTAGGTATTGCGAGTTATTTATTTTATGAGCATACCACTTTAAAGCAGCAAGAAGCACAGCGCCAAATGTTTGACATTGTCATGTCTGAAAAAATGCGTCATTTATATAAAAATGCACAGGATTGGTCAAAACCTGTCAGCCTTGATGTTCATGATGAACGTTTAAAAGGTGATTATAAAACTTTATCTGAATTTGTTTTAAATTATTGGCTGAAAAATATTGAAACTCGTAATACTTATTTAAGGGATTTAGAAGCAGCAAAATGGAATTATTTTTTGGATATTAATCGTTTAGATACTGATCGCAAGAAAAATTTTGTTGAAACTGAGCAAATGTTACAAGCAGTACGTAGAATTACGACACAATATCAAAAACAAAATTTAGTAGATAAACAAGAAGCTTTGGCAAAAGTTAAAGAGCTCAAGATCGAGCAAAACCTAAAACAATCTATGCAAGAAAAACTGGAAAAGAATTTAAAATTAGATCAAGAAAGTGCATTAATTTTATTAGAGCTGAAAATTTTAGATAAAGCTGAGCAAATGTTTGTATTGTTGAAAGAAAATGATTGGCATAAGGAAAATGGGCAGATCATGTTCCAAAAAGATGCGCAAGTGAAGCAGTTTAATGCGTTGTATCAGGACGTTTTAAAGTTAAATAAAGAGATTGAACAGAAAAAAAACAAAATGCAGAAGAGATTGAAGAGGAGTTGTGAGATTAAGTTTTAAGCCAATCAGTTGATTGGCTTTTTCTTTTGGTTTATTTTTGGTGACCAAGCTGAACAATAATAGAAAGAATTATTAATTTCGTGTTTAGTTAGGTGTACTTGAACTTTTTTCCAATGTGGCTTAATTTGCTTTTTTATAGAAGGTTCATTCATGATTCGGGCTGCTCGTAGTGCATAGCTTATATAGTTTCTTGAACCAATAAATGAAAATCTTCTATAAATATGCTTTTTATATGGTTCTAAAGGTAGTTCACCACGCTGAATCCTAGCTTTATTTGTTTTTAAGAAGTGTTTATTTGACATTTTTATAGCTTTCATCACTTTATGAGAATATTTAGCTAAGCCTGAATCACGTAATAAAATTTGATTCCCATCGTAAGTAAAACCTAAATATTGCAATTCATCTTTTGAAACTCGGATTCCATTTTCAAAATGAATAATTTTTGTTTTTTCAGGATGAATGACTAATTTAAGTTTTTGAATAAAAGCTTGTATGTCTTTAAGTAAATGTATGTGATCTTTCCTATCGCAGACTATTAAAATATCATCACAATACCGATAATATTTACCCCCTAGTTTTTGTACTTTACTATTTATTTTTTCATCAAAATCCATCATGTAAATATTAGATAAAAAGGCACTGATGGCTGAACCTTGAGGGATTCCTTTACATTTGATTTCTCTTTGTATTATTTTATTTTTTCTGATTTTTTCTCTAAATTCTTGACTGGAGCAGAGTCGTTTCAAATTTTTGTGATTTCTATTGGCTGATAGTCCAAGATGTTGATATACATCTCTTTTAAGTACATATGAGAAATTAGTAATTGATCTAAAAACTTTATAGTGATCATTGGGAAGAATTTCTACACCAAGAACATATTGCCAAGCTTTTTTTAAGAGCTGATGATCTAGCTCATTAAAGAAATTTTTAATATCAATGCAAAGAACAGAGCAATTTTGACGGTTTTTGATTTCATCAAATACATTCTTGGCAAAATGTATATTGTTGGGAGAGTTGGGTAGTTTTCTAAATGCTAATACTGAGTCACTAATATTCTTTTCTAACAATTTTTTTTCATAATTTTCTGACATTAAAAATGAATAATAAGCATAGATATGTCCATCAATATGAGCAGAGTATTTAATTGGTCTAATTTTGGGAGCTTGCTTTTCGATGATAACTTTCTTTTTTCCAGCAACCCATTTATAACCCTTTTTCTTTATTTTATATGAGCTAAGTTCAAAGTGAATAAATGGATAAAATGAATGTTTTTCAATATTTTTAGGATCAGTAACGTAGGTGAATACTTTTTCTGAAGAAAGAGGGTAATCAAAATGCAAATAGGATTTTTGACGCTCTTTAAAAAAATTATGATCAATGGTCATTTAGAAAACTCAAGGAAAGGCTGACGATGATCCTCGTATTACACGCCCTATTCTAAGAACAGAGTTCCTTGAGCATACCCAAGTACCCCAAATTGCGCACCCTCTAGAAGAAAACTTCTACATCGTCTTTAGATCACGAAAGGATTATACTATGAGAAGCATTGATTACATTCTGTGGAGTTCAATATACATTGTTTGTATATGTTTCCAAGCAGTTTGCGGTGTTTCACCAGATGTACTAGAAATTGTTCTAATATTGTTTGGTGCAATACTTGACAACAGATAGCCTTCCCCATACTCAATAGCATGGGCATAATTAATATACTAAGAATGATAATATTCTACAATATCTATCTATTTTTTAAATAAAAAATCCCCGCAAAAGCGAGGATTTTCAATCTATTGAGTTTAATTAAAACTTAAACACGTTCGATAATTGTCGCGATACCTTGACCAAGACCGATACACATGGTCGCAAGACCGATTTGCGTATCTTGTTGCTCCATCACGTTCAATAATGTCGTCGTGATACGCGCACCAGAACAACCCAATGGGTGACCTAACGCAATCGCACCACCGTTCAAGTTGATCTTGTCTTGCTTGTCATAAATGTTCAAGCCTTTCATTACTGCAAGACCTTGAGCAGCAAAGGCTTCGTTTAACTCGATGGTTTGGATGTCATCCATGCTCAAACCAGCACGTTTAAGTGCTTTTTGAGTCGCAGGAACAGGACCATAACCCATGATCGCAGCATCACAACCTGCAATTGCCATAGAGCGAATCACAGCACGTGGCTTAAGACCCAAAGCTTGCGCACGTTCAGCAGACATCAACAACATTGCAGATGCACCATCAGACAATGCAGAAGAAGTCGCAGCCGTTACCGTACCACCTTTAGGATCAAATACAGGACGTAAACCTTGGAATGCTTCAAGGTTAGCATCTGGACGAATCACTTCGTCGATATCACATAGGATTTTGAAACCATTGGCATCATGACCTTCAACACCTACGATTTCGTTTTTGAAACGACCTTCTTGTGTAGCAGCCCAAGCGCGACGGTGAGATTCAACACCAAATGCATCTTGTTCTTCACGACTAATGCCATTCATACGACCTAACATTTCAGCCGTTAAGCCCATCATGTTAGACGCTTTTGCATAGTGTTTAGATGCTTCAGGGTTTAGATCGATACCGTGCATCATGCCAACGTGACCCATATGCTCAACACCACCGATGATGAAAATATCACCTTGGTTGGTTGCAATTTGAGCCGCAGCAGTGTGGATTGACTGCATAGAAGAACCACAAAGACGGTTGACAGTTTGCCCACCAACAGTCTTAGGAAGATCTGCCAAAAGTACGATGTTACGAGCAATGTTCATACCTTGTTCTAAAGTTTGGTTGACACAACCCCAGATCACATCTTCAACTTCGTTGACATCAAATTGGTTACGAGCAACTAAAGCACGAACTAACTCAGCAGATAAGCTGTCAGCACGTACATTGCGGAACATACCGTTTTTGGTTTTACCCATTGCAGAACGTACGCCATCAACGATGACAACGTCACGCGGATTTAAAGTAGCCATTCACGTCGCTCCTTAACCGTAGAATTTTTTGTTGTTAGCAGCCATGTCACGCAACATCTGTGGCGCTTCATAAGCCTTACCTAAGTGTGCATACTTGTCGCAAAGCGCAACATATTCAGCAACACCTGTCTGGTCGATATAACGTGCTGGACCGCCACGGAATGGAGGGAAACCTACACCCATGATCATCGCCATATCTGCTTCGTTTGGTGTCGCAACAATGTTGTCTTCTAAGCAACGAACAGTTTCGTTACAGAATGCAAGCATCATACGGTCAATGATTTCCTGAGCATCAAACTCACGTTTTTCACCCGTAACACCTGATGCAATCACGTCATACGCTGTTGGATCAACAGTTTTCGCTTTCTTACCTTTCTTGTCTAAAACGTATTTATAGAAACCGACATCGTTCTTTTGACCGAGGCGTTTTGCTTCATACATCGCTTGGATTGAACCTTTATAATCAGGTTTCATACGGTCAGGGAAGCCTTCAGCCATGACTTCTGCACCATGAACGCCCGTGTCGATACCAACAACGTCCATCAAGTAAGCAGGACCCATAGGCCAGCCGAATTTTTCCATCACTTTATCGATTTGTTGGAAGTCAGCACCATCTTTAAGAAGAAGGTCAAACGCACCGAAGTAAGGGAAAAGTACACGGTTTACAAGGAAGCCCGGGCAGTCGTTGACAACGATTGGTGTTTTACCCATTTTTTGAGCTAACACAACAGTGGTTGCAATCGCTTCTTCAGAAGTTTTTTCACCACGAATTACTTCTACCAGAGGCATCATGTGAACTGGGTTAAAGAAGTGCATACCAACAAAGTTTTCAGGACGCTCTAATGCATTTGCAAGACGAGTGATTGAAATTGTTGATGTGTTAGAAGCAATGATCGTGTTTTCACGTACTTTGCTTTCTGTATCTTTAAGAACAGCTTCTTTGATTTTCGGGTTTTCAGTGACCGCTTCGATCACGATATCCACTTCTTTAAACTCGTCATAGCTTAAAGTAGGACGGATACGCGCAAGAGTTTCACCCATTTTCGCAGGTGTTAAACGCTTACGTTCAACTTGTTTAGTCAACAAGCCATTTGCTTCTTTCATACCCAAAGCAAGTTGTGGATTACCAATATCTTTCATGATGATTGGTGTGCCTTTGCTTGCCGCTTGGTAAGCAATACCGCCACCCATGATACCCGCACCTAGAACAGCTGCTTGGTTGACAGGATGAGCACCTTTTTCATGTTTTTTCGATGCTTTTTTCACAACTTGGTCATTGATGAATAAACCAATCAATGCACCTGCTTGTGGTGTAATTGCAGCTTTAGCAAATGCTTCAGCTTCAATTTTCAATGCTGCATCACGACCTTGACTGACACCTGCTTGCAGTGAATCAAGAAGAAGTTTAGGCGCAGGGTATTGAGCAGGGTTTGCTTTCGCAAGAACCACACCTTTAGATGAGTTAAACGCCATCATTTGTTCAAGCATGTCGAGTTTAACAGGCTCTAATTTTTCTTGACGTTTTGCTTTCCAGTCTAAACGACCAGAGATTGCTTGTTTAACAAGATCAATCGCAGCATCTTGAAGTTTGTCTGCAGCAACAACCGCATCTACAGCACCGTCTTTAAGTGCAGCAGCAGGTTTTTTGTTTGCTGACGTTGCAATCCACTCGACAGCATTGTCGATACCAATCACACGGCTTAAACGAACAGTACCACCGAAACCAGGAATGATCCCAAGTTTAACTTCAGGTAGACCGACTACAGCTGCTTCAGACATGACACGATAGTCACATACAAGGCACATTTCAAAACCGCCACCTAATGCAATCCCATTGATCGCAGCGACTTTAGGAATGTCTAAATCTTCAAAAGCATTGAAAATTTCGTGAACAGGCATTGCCCATTCCACAATTGCGCTTTCGCCTTGTTTAAAATTTTCACCGAATTCAGTGATATCTGCACCAACAATAAATGTTGATTTACCACTTGTTACGATTAAACCTTTTACTTCACTGTTATTTTTTACAGCTTCAATAGCGGCTTTAAAATCTTCAATCGTTGCACGGTTGAATTTGTTAACCGACTCACCTTGTAAGTCAAAGCGGAATTCTGCGATTCCGTCCGAAAGCAATTGGACGGTAATGGCATTGCCAGCGTGGATCATGCCCTGATCTCCTTTTTTTGGAGGACTTCTACGTTGATGTTTTGAAGTACATGTGTGTTTTTTCTACACACATTTCGACTTCTCTAATCTTACGATAACTATATCTAAAAAGAACATAACAAGTTGTATCAAGCCGTGACGCAAGGGTCATGAATTTTTTTTTGCATAAATCTCATCATTGAGGTTGAGTTTTGATTGTTGTGCTTATATCTATAGTTAATACATTATTTTTATTATAAATTTATAGAAAATACAAATCTTTTTTCATGAAAAAGTGTTTTAAGATGCTTTTATTTATTTGTATTGTTTTGGTCATTTAGGTCAATGCTTGATACAAAAAATAATGATTTTGGTTAAACAAAATGCAAAAAGAAAACTGTACTTTTTTTGAGACATAGATATTATTTTAAACTTAAAATGAGAATTAAGTTGAGTGAAAATGTTCACAAAAAAATTATTATTATCTATGGTCGCTACATCTTTTGTTTTGACTGGCTGTGGTGGTGGAGGTGGTTCAGGTGATGACTATAACACTGAATCTAAAGACTCTTTAGCAAATGGTACTCGTTATTATTATATACAATACTCAACATCTAAAATTACAGATCGTTTAAGAGCGAGTTATATTGAAGTTCAAAATAAACAATTTAAAGACTCAAAATCAAATAAAGCACTTGGTTATTATCTATTAACTGAAAATAAGCTTTATACACCCAAAGATATTGCACAAAATACAATTGATTTAGATGGTTTAACGCATTGGACATTCAATACCATTGGTGCTGTAAAATCTGATTGGAGATTTGAAAAAGTTAACTTATCAGGCAAAAATATGTTTGATACGGTTTTTCCTGCTTATCGTCAACTTGGTTTTGACAGTGAGAATGCCTATGCTTATGCACGTATTTTCTTAAATAGTTATGGATCAGAGCGTTTTCCAAATGGCAGTAGCTGCTATCGTCTTATTTCTCAAAAAGATCAAGTAGATTCTTTCAACTTTGATGTCAACACTGATAATGAAATTAAGCAGTCTTTTGAAGATTTTGATGATGAAAATCTAATGTATGTTGATCAGCTTAATCAGCAAAAAAATGGTTTAAACTATCGTTATGCAAGTGGTATTTGGCAATCAATTCCGTGGTCAACCGTTTATGATTTAGATTTTGGAATAAATCCAAAAGATGGCACAGCCGTTGAGTTCCAAAATCGACTCTATGTAGCCGAGTTTAATCCAAACTTTGAGCGAACACTTCAACAAGAAGCAAAAGTATTAAATCAATTACTGACAACTTTGACAGATAAACAGCAGAAACGAAATACTCAATTACGTATCGCAGAAATTAACACAGGTTGTTATATCTATAATGAAACGGCAGCAAAATCTTTAGTTTCATTACGAGGATTAAATTGGGATCGCTAAATTTGATTAAGTGAATATTATTTTATTTGGTTGTGCTATGCCCCTATTTTTATTGAGAAAAGTAGGGGTATTTTTATGGTAGTGAGTAAGTAAAAAAGAATAAAGAATAAAAATAGTACAGATTTTCTTTATTGCTTTTGCTAAAATTTGATCATCTTAAGGTTCTATCCTTCGAACTTACACCTTTAACAAGGTGCATTCCCCCCTGAATATTTGAAAGAGTGCTATATGATTAAATGGATCATATTGGCGATTTTTGTGATTTCAGCGTTGTATATCCAAAATCGCGGTAAGGTGCGACATTCGTTTTATCGTCAATTTTTTGACCATTCCACGATCCTCGCACCGATTAATTTCTTAATGTATATGTTCTCTAAAGTGCCAAATCAACCGTATATTGACACTCAACATTTTAAAGACTTAAAAGTGTTGGATGAGAACTGGGAAATGATTCGTGATGAAGCACGAGCTTTATATACACAAGGTGGTATTAAAGCGTCGAGCAGTTATGATGACTTAGGTTTTAACTCATTTTTTAAGACAGGTTGGAAGCGTTTTTATTTAAAATGGTATGACTCCGCACATCCTTCTGCGGCAGATCTTTGCCCAAAAACTACAGCTTTATTAAAAACATTGCCAACCATTAAAGCCGCGATGTTTACAGAGCTTGCGCCTGATAGTCGTTTGGTTCGCCATCGTGATCCTTATGCGGGTTCTTTGCGCTATCATTTGGGTTTAATTACACCCAATGATGACCGCTGTTTTATTGATGTCGATGGGCAAAAATATTCATGGCGTGATGGTGAAAGCGTAGTCTTTGATGAAACCTATATTCATTATGCTGAAAATAAAACTGATCAAAATCGTATCATTTTCTTTGCTGATGTTGAGCGTCCATTAACCACAAAATGGATGGAACGTTTTAATCATTGGTTTGGTAAAAAAGTGATGACTGCTGCGAGTTCACCGAATGAAGCAGGTGATCAAACAGGTGGTTTAAATAAAGTTTTTGGTTATGTTTACCAAATTCGGATCAAAGCCAAAGCATTAAAGAAAACCAATCGTAAATTGTATTATTTTCTAAAATGGTTTTTGATGTTAGGAATTTTCTTCCTTATTTTTGTACGTCCTTATGTTTTTTAAAATCGCAGTTTGTATTTTATAGAACGCCTTTTGGGGCGTTTTTTTATGGGAAATGATTTTGCAGCTAAATAACAATTTTAAGCTTGTACAGCACACATGAACTGTTAAATTGAGAAGGGTGTTTATTAGAATGGAATAAAAAAATGTTTAAAAATTTAGCCTCTGAAGTCATGGGAACAAGTGATATTGGGGTCATTATTGAACCGCATGAATTTAATAAAACCGATATTGATGATTATATTTTTCATGAAGACAATGAAAAAATTTTCTTCGTCATTAAAAGTAAGACTGATGAATATTGTTTTACCAATGTAGCTTTTATGCACCTAGATGGTAAAAGTGCCATGAGCAAAAAGCGCATGCTTTACCGTTACTTATATAAACATCATCCAATCAAAAATGTATTGCTTGAAACCGCAGGTACAGTGGATTTAGATGCAGAAATTAAATTTCAACTAGGTGAACAAACATTCTCTATTGATATTGATAAAAAGCAAATCGAAAAAATTCGTGATTTATATAAAGCCCTATTTACCATTGGTGAAACATGTAGGGAAATTAATCGTAAACGTAATATTTTGCTGCAAAGTAATGAAAATGTGCAAAAAATGTTTAATTTGCGCGAGCTGAGTGAGCAAGTGATTTTAAATTTACCTGAAATTATTAATCAAACAGCACATCAAGTTGAAGAATATGCAAACCAGCGTATTAAAGAGATTGAAAATTATGATTTTTCAGAAATTTTTGAGCGTTATTTAAGAAACTAGACACCAAATACTTTACATTTAAACGCTCGAAAGGGCGTTTTCCTATCACAATATTTTAAAATAAATGATCCTTAACATGATTTTACTGTGAAGCAAAATCATGTTCTCTTGCACTGAACTTAATCGCACACATTTATTTCTTTTGATAAAAATCACTTTTAACAATCAGGTCATTGCTAAATTTCTACATTCTGCATACTTTGTAGAATGGGTGCTTGAAATTGGATGAAAAAGCACGACATTATGCAGTAGAAATGAGAATGATAGGTCAACAGTGAACGAAAACGCACGTGAAAATATCGAAAAGATTTTAGCCAATATGACCACATTGCCAGGCGTCTACAAGATGTTGGGCAAAGATGGTGATTTACTTTATATCGGCAAAGCTAAAAATCTAAAAAATCGTGTGTCGAGTTATTTTGTTAAAACCATTGAACATCCAAAAACGCAGGCGCTTGTTGCACGTATTTATAATATAGAAACACTGATCGTGCGTTCAGAAACCGAAGCTCTATTGCTCGAACAAAACCTGATTAAACTGCATCGTCCACCCTATAACATCATGCTGCGGGACGACAAATCTTACGTCTATATCTTTGTTTCCGCAGATAAACCTTATCCACGAATTGCTTCGGGACGAGGTAAAGGAAAACATCAGGTCGGTAAGTTTTTTGGACCCTATCCGAGTGCTTATAATGCACGAGATACTTTATTGGTTCTGCAAAAATTATTTAATGTGCGCCAATGTGAAAATAGCTATTTTTCACAGCGTAAACGTCCGTGTTTACAGTATCAAATCAAGCGTTGTACTGCGCCTTGTGTCGATTTGATCAGTCCTGAAGCCTATAATGAAGATGTGCAGAACTCGATCCGTTTTTTAAAAGGTGATACCAAAGAACTGAATCAGGAATTGATTCAGAAAATGGAACAAGCGGCAGAAAAATTAGAATTTGAAAAAGCGGTGTTCTATCGCGATCGCATGGCTTTATTACGTGATGTACAGGCACAGCAAGCCATTTATAAAGTCAAAGGCGAAGCGGACATTTTGGCGATTGCTTATCAAGCAGGGGTGACCTGTGTGCAAATCATGCATGTACGTAACGGTAAAATGCTGGGTGGAAAAAGTTATTTTCCTGACATGCAGGGCGATGATTTGGGGCAAATGCTGTCTGATTTTATGGCAAATTTCTACTTTCAGGTCGCCGATGAAGTGCCGAGTGAGTTGATTGTCAATGTTGCCATTCCCGATCAAAAACAGCTTGAGGAAGGCTTACAACAGCAATTTGAGAAGAAAATTCAGATTAAACACAAAGTACGTGAAACCCGTGCCGAATGGCTTGTGTTGGCGGAAATGAATGTGCAGCATGCCATTAAAGGCAAGTTGGCGAATCATCTGGAGTTAAATGAACGCTTTCATCAACTGGAACAAGTCTGTGGGCGTCCTATTGATCGAATCGAGTGTTTTGATATTTCGCATACTATGGGCGAAGCGACCATTGCATCCTGTGTAGTCTTTGATGTAGGTGGCGCACGTAAACGTGATTACCGCCAATTTTCCATTGAAGATATTACAGGCGGTGATGACTATGCGGCAATGCGTCAGGCACTGACCCGACGCTATAAAAAAGCCATGTTGCCTGATTTATTGTTGATCGATGGCGGTAAAGGTCAACTCCATATGGTAATGGAAGTGATGCAGGAGCTAGGACTAGATGCCTTTATGGTCGGTGTGTCCAAAGGTGAGGGACGTAAGCCGGGCTTGGAAACCTTACATTTTACCGATGGCACTAAAATTCAGTTGCCTGAGGACAATAAAGCTTTGCATCTGATTCAACAGGTACGAGATGAGGCACACCGTTTTGCGATTACCAAACATCGTGCCAAACGAGATAAGCGTCGTGGTGGTTCTGTGTTGGAAGCAATTCCGGGGCTTGGACCAAAACGCCGTCGTGATTTATTGACCCATTTTGGTGGGATTCAGGGTGTATTGAAAGCCTCTGAAAATGATCTGAAACTTGTGCCCGGCTTGGGTGATGTGATGGCGAGAACTATTTATAAGGTGCTACACGAATAGGCAGCCTTTGATTTAAATTTTTTGCAATGCAGATTTAAACGTTTTGGATGTTATAAATTTATGAAATATCATGCACATATCTATTTTGATTTGACGCAAATTGAGCTGATAGAATCGCTTTATGTGCAACTACAGCAAGAGTTTGGTGAAACCATGAGTTATGGTCGTATACATCAAAAACTGGTAGGACCGCATACCAAACCCATGTTTCAATTGGCATTTGATCAAGCTGTTTTGCCGCAGTTGAAAAATACATTGGATCGTCGTCATTTGGGACTATCTGTATTGATTCATCCTGTATGGGAGAATGAATATCTTGCACATACTGAGGGGGCACAGTGGTTAGGTGAACCGCTTGTATTAAATCTTGAAAATTTGTAAGCATTGCAGTATTCATTTGCCGAAATACTCATTGACCCGACAGTCATTGATCATTCACACGTGAACTATCTATAGGCATAGTAAACCACAACGTTTTAATGAGAAAACCCATGTCTGTATTGGCACAGTTGTATCAGGATATTGAACAAAACAGCGAATTTGAGTTTCCAAAGGGCTGGCTACAAGGACGAACAATCTTTGGTGGTTTGGTGGCAGGCGTGTTGATCCATAAAGCCACACATACCATTGATGACGCTTGCAAAAAACTACTCAGTTGCAGTGTGACTTTTGTTGGACCCATTGAGGAAAAAGCGGTCAGACTGACTGCGGAAATTTTACGTCAGGGTAAGTCTGTCACCACCATCGAAGTACGTTTATGGCAAAATGATGCTGTACAAAGTATTTTAATTGCAAGTTTTGGCAGTCAGCGTGAGTCACGTATTCAGGTTGCACTTGAACCTAAAGTGCCTGCTTTCCCTGCAATAGATGATATTCATATTTTACCTAAAAACTTGCCATTCCCTGAATGTGTACAAAATTTCCAATTGGCTTGGACAGATGGGCAATATCCAATGTCAGGCAGTAAAATACCTGATTTCAAAGGTTTATGCCGTTTTGATCCTGATTTTCATACTCAACGTGCAATGACTTTACCTGATATTTTAACGTTAATGGATGTATGGCCACCTGGGGTTTTACCGATGTTTCGCAAACCTGCACCAGCGAGTACTTTGACTTGGCAGGTGACTTTTGTTCATCCTTTACAAAGCCATTTACATGACTGGTTTAAATATCAAGTGGTTACAGATTATGCAGAGCATGGTTATGCCACTGAACATGCTTATTTGTGGGACAGTGAAAATCGACTTATTGCTATTGCCAGACAGACAGTAACAGTCTTTACCTAGTCGACAGTTTCATGTGAATCGTTTAAAGTATTAACGAAATAGAGCTTTACTCTAAATTACAGTTTGCCTTTTCCATAGGTAAATAGGGGACTTACTGGCGGTGTCTATGACTACAGGTCGTATCCTGAATATTCCAAATATCTTGACGCTAGCTCGTATTGCGTTAATTCCTGTTTTTCTAGCCATCGCTTATTGGCCTCCTGCAATTGGGGTTGGTGGGCATGAAGGTGGCATGACTCGTCATTTGATTTTGACGGCAATTTTTGTAATTGCCGCAATCACAGACTGGTTTGATGGTTATCTTGCTAGAACTTTGAATCAGACTTCTGCTTTTGGGCGGTTTTTAGATCCTGTTGCAGATAAATTGATGGTCGCAGCGGCTTTGATTGTGTTAGTTCAATGGCAGCCTTCTATTGCAATGGCATTTGCTGCGATTGTGATTATTTCACGTGAAATTACCGTTTCAGCATTACGTGAATGGATGGCAGAATTAGGCGCACGTACCAATGTCGCTGTATCTACAGTAGGGAAATATAAAACGGCATTTCAAATGATTGCGATTACGGTATTTTTACTGAATTGGCAGCCATTAGAAATGTTGGCTTATGCACTACTTTATACTGCTGTGATCTTGACGCTTTGGTCAATGTTCATTTACCTAAAAGCGGCATGGCCTTATTTAAAACAGCCTTAAATGACTGCTTGATGTGTTTAAAAAACCTTTCTTGATGAAAGGTTTTTTTGTTTTGCGTGAGCGCTAAAACATGCTTAGATTTAGAAAAGATAAAAACGAACAAAGATTAAGCTCACTTTATGAAAATACAGCACAAGCGATGCACTTATGCTGCATAGGTCTTAATTTTGATTTAGAGGATAGAGTTTGTCATCAAACTGCTCTAAGGTTGGAAATGCAATAGAGGGTAAATTTTCGATATTTTGTAAATGTTGACGATAGTCTATGAGCATTTGTTCACGGGCTTCATGAGAAATATAGGGCACATGATAGGCAATAAAAGGAGTTAACACTTCATAGCCGACATAAGCCAGTGTTCCGCGCTGAATAGGAATCAGAATATTTTCAAGTGAACCATGAATTGCGCCATCTCCAAACATATGATCACGTCCACCAAGGGTAAAGCTCAGCATGGCTTTTTTTCCTGACATGCCACCATGGTTATAAAAACGTTTACCGCCATAAAAAATCCCTGATACAAATACCCGATCAATCCAACCTTTTAAAATTGCAGGCATAGACATCCAATACATTGGAAAATTTAAAATCAGCAAATCCGCTTTTTGGACTTTTTCCACTTCAGCTTGAATATCATCAGCTAAAGCATGTTGTTTACTGGCATGGCGTTGTTCTAAGGCATAATTTAAATAGTCAGGATTACCGCGTTCAGTAAAGTCTGCTGCACAGGCAACAGGATTAAAATTCATGGCATAAAGATCAGAAACTTCAACCTGATGCCCTAATTTTTTTAATTCTTCAATCGCTGTATTTTT
Source organism: Acinetobacter sp. R933-2 (assembly GCF_030325485.1). Lineage (NCBI taxonomy): Bacteria > Pseudomonadati > Pseudomonadota > Gammaproteobacteria > Moraxellales > Moraxellaceae > Acinetobacter > Acinetobacter sp. R933-2. The sequence continues at coordinate 225 of NZ_JACAIJ010000018.1, read as the reverse complement.
TAGCGCATTGGTAAAAGACTGCGGTTCAGGGTGTGCATGTACAATTAAAATATTCATAAGCTTGCTTTCTCAAATTATTGGCGAGTATTTTTATCGACTTCATTATTACCAAAAGAGTTGCTTTAGCCAATTACTGAACAGACGTTTTAGAGGTGGTCCCACTTGTTTGAACAACTAAAAGCGTATTTATAAGTGATATTCCGCTCTAGTTAAGCCACCTTGTTT
>NZ_JACAIJ010000017.1:1183-74142 GCF_030325485.1 Acinetobacter sp. R933-2 | reverse complement strand
AACAAGGTGGCTTAACTAGAGCGGAATATCACTTATAAATACGCTTTTAGTTGTTCAAACAAGTGGGACCACCTCTGATTTACAAGCTGTTCCTGGTAGTGGAAAAACAACAGCTCTTTTGGCAAAATTATTAATTTTAGAAACTAAGCTCCCTTTATCTGATGGTTCAGGAATTTTAGTTCTATCTCATACCAATGCAGCCGTAGACGAAATTAAAGAAAAAATTCATCAATACTGCCCAAAGCTTTTTCGTTATCCCAATTTTATTGGAACGATACAAAGTTTTGTAAATGAGTTTTTAGCTATTCCTTATTATAATTTTAAACTTAAGAAAAAACCGCTACGTATTGATAATGAAATATATGCAGAACAAATAGAATTTGCTCTTTCATACAATACAAAAATAGCTCTTTCAAAACGTGGCATAAATTATATTGACATATTAAGTAATTCATTTATAAGTAATAAAGAAATATTTCAGCATTTTTGGAGTAATAAAGAAGTAAATATTCCAAAAATTGGTAACCATACAACTACATATAAAGAATTAGCAAACATAAAACTTAATTTACTAAAAACTGGCATTCTTAGCTTTAGCGATTGCTATGCTTTAGCACAAAAATATCTAAGTAATTATCCTATTATTTACAAAATTATTAATAAAAGGTTTCAATACATATTTATTGATGAAGTGCAAGACATGGATACTCACCAATATGAGCTCATTGAAAATATATTTACAGAAAATAAGGATACAAATAGTACAATTCAAAGAATAGGAGACAAAAATCAATCTATTTATAATTCAATAAAAACTGAATCAATTTGGCAAGATAGGGACAATGTTTTTCACCTTTCAAATAGCCAGCGTTTAAGTAGACCAATCGCAAATATTGTTAAAAATTTTGCACTATATCCTGAACACTGCTCAAGCATAATAGGAATGAATGAATGCCAGCTTAAACCGCATATATTATTATTTTCAGATTCATCTATTAAGAACGTTATCCCACATTTTTCTCAACTTGTACAACAATATAAAGGTTCTGGTGAACTAAACTTTCGTCAAGATAAACCTCTAGAAATAAAAGTCATAAGTTGGAATACCGATTGGAAAGAAGATGAAGCTAGTCGTACTAACCCGTCTAAACTTAGATTAGAAGATTATCATCAAGTTTTTAAAAAAAATGAACAAAAACCTAAAGAGGATTATAAATGCTTAAAAAGTTACCTTCATTTCTATGATAAAAAGTACACCACTCTATCTATGATTAGAAAAAATATTTTTCATGCTCTACTTAAGATCTTAAGAATCGAAAAGATTTCGACAAATGAAAATCGTCTTTATACTATTTTAAATTTAATTAATTACCTAAAGGTAAATTCAGAGCAAAATTATGCAGATTTAAACTTAAAAGTATATCAAATTTGTTTAAAGATAATTAAAAATGAACCGAATCAGGCTTTGTCTGATTTACAAACTTATATTCCTGTATTCCTTTCTTATTTTAAAGAAAATTATAGTCTTTCTTTAACGTGCAGTAATTTTATTAACAATGATACAACTGGTATTGACCAAACTAGTAACAATCAAACTTCTACTTCAAATATTATTGAAGAAAATGATCTAAAAATTGAAATTACTAGTGTTCATTCTGTTAAAGGTCAAACACATGATGCAACACTATATTTAGAATCATATTATTATGAAGATGGAAAAGGCAGTAATGCTAAATCTTACGAGTCGCAAAGACTTGCAAATCAATTTTTAGGAAATCCCTTTAATCTAACCACTGAAAGAGCGAAACAATCAACAAAAATGGCATATGTAGGGTTTTCACGAGCAACTCAGCTACTATGTATAGCAATACACAAAAATAGATTTGAACAATACCTAAACACAATAGATCGAAATATATGGGAAGTTAAAAATATTGAATAGTGATTAATCTTGGTCTGCCCCGCTCCTAGACAAATTTTGACTATTCATTTCACATAGGAGAGAACATTATGAGTGGACAAGGATACATCCCAGATGTTTAAAGATGAAGCTATTAAATTTATTATCAACCGTAGATATTCCACCACAAATGTAACAAAATATTTAAAACTACTATTCAAAATATAAAATTATAATGTAGGTAATTTGATAGGCATCTTATAAAATTTTATAAATTGATCAATTGGCTGAGCTTTTAATAATTTGGGTAATTGTTCGAAAGATCGTTGATCTGGATAAATAATTAAACAATCTACAACAATATTCTCCATTTCTTCACCACTATAACCAAAGCATTTCAGAATTTTTTTATCACGAGCATATCCTGCAATTTGTCTTATATCATCAGAATTGTATCGCCCCCTATTTTTCTCATTATCCTGATAGAGCTGCTTATATTTTGTATCAATCACTATTTTTTCAGATTCAGTAATTAATAGAAAATCTGGTTCACCATAATTGGCTTTTTCCTGAAAATGAATTTTCTTACCATATTTCTCTTTTAGTAGCCCTAATACATAAAGTTCAAAGAGCTTTGGCATATCAATCCAAAAAGGTGGAACACTTACTACCTTGTCATCAATTTCCTTAAGATTGTAACCAAATCTCTTTATGATCATTCTTGCTAAATCGAGTGCTTCTTTATATTCCTTATAAAAAGCATTTATTTTCGTTTGTTTAGTTAAATGAAGATCAAAATTCTTATCATCTACTTCATGAAAAGCTGGTTTACAAAAGCTTATTAGAGGCAAAAAATAATCCGAAAATTGCCGATATTTTGCCAAATACATCTCTGCAAATTTCAAAGCAGACTTTAAAATTTTATTTTCAATAGAATCGACACCATAGACTTCAAAATTATATATAGTCTTATTAGGTCTGTTCTTTAAGATATTTTGTTTTAAAGTCTTTGAGACAAGCACCTTACCTTTGATCTTAGAACTTAAATTCTGTTCTACTCGGTAATATGACTTTTTTAACCCTTTTCGAACTACAGATTTTAAAACTTGCAGATACCTGATCATTAACAGTGGTGTAATTAAATCCTGTTTCTGATTGATCTCGATATATGGTTCATCAAACTTAATTTCGTACAAATCCTTTGAATACGCTGATATATCAGAATGTTTCATACATGAGAATAACATCTGGAAATAGTCAGTTTCTTTTGTCTCCTCATTCAATTTTGGAGCTACATAAATAGCTGTGTCATTCTTTTTAAGCCAATCAACACCAACATAATAATTAGTACGTAAGGTAATACCACCTTGACTAAATTTAAGCTCTATACACTTTTTTTCCTTATTATCACAAAAAATAATTTCTTTGACATTAGCCAAATTATCTACTGTGATATTAAGAGGCAAATGTTCAAATGTTTGTTGTAAATTCACTTTAGACCTTTAAGTTCTCAATATGTGCTGCAGCAGACTCTAGTAAAATCCCATCTTTCAAATATTCTTTTAAAATTGGTTTAATTTCATAATCCAATTTAATTTTTAGTTTATTGTCATCTTGGACTAAAAAATAACTATGCCCAATCATGACATCATCTTTCTGGAAATCGGGTGACAGATGTTCTTTAAATAATGAATCTACATTTTTGAAAAGATTTTTAGCTTTTTGATTTTCAATAATGGACTCATTTGGTCGCACATCAACAAATGCAAATCGCCTTCTTATTGCATAATCGATATGTCCTACAGATCGATCAGCAGTGTTCATTGTGCCAATGATATATAGGTTTTTAGGGAGAATAATCTCCCTTCCACTATCCCCATATTCATACATAGATACCACTGATTCTCCTCTATACTCTAGAGCATAAATAAGTTCACCAAGTACTGAAGGTAAATTGGCTCTATTAATTTCATCAATGATTAATACATACTTTCCATTTGGATTTTCTTGAGCTTTTTTTGCAAAATCTGCTAATATTTTATTTTCTACGTTATAAGATATACTTCCATTATCATCAGTTTCTGCAACAATCCCTCTTACAAAATCCTCATAAGAATATGCTGGATGGAATTGTATAATTTGATATTCACCTTGGCTAATCACTTCATTTTTTTCACTAATATCTTCTCCAGTTTTTAAATTAAAATTGGTAGACAAAATATTTGAGAATTCAAAAACTGAAATATCTAAATTAAATTTTGTTTTTTTATCCAGATAAATTTCATAAAGCTTTTTATTTTTCTCAAATAAATTTAGAGCTGAGCAATCAAATTTAAAAACTTTTAAAGCATGGTTAATCATTTTTTCACTATTTATAGGAAAATATTCTGTTGGATAGTATGTATTTAAAATTTTTAACATGAAGCTATCACCGAAATACTTGACAACCTCATCAAGATTTTTTTGATTTACCAAATTATGAAGTTTTTGTGCTACTTCTTTCATCGCAGCTTCATCATCAGTGACATTTTTAATAAATCCGTGCTTACTATATTCCTGTGTACTCTTTTTCCAATAGATTTGGTATGAACGAGATGATCCTGGGAAATAGTACCCCAAAGGTTGAAGTCCTCTCTCAATCCACCAACAAAAGTTATCTCGCTCACCTGTACCAGTACAATATTTATATAAAGTTAATTGCTGGTCTAAACTTTCTTTAGGAAATTGTTCTAAAAACTCATTACGAAGACGTTGATGGAGTTTTCTAGTGGCTTGAATATGATCGCTAGTCGGATCAAATTTTTTTAGTTCACTATCGATAATTTCTTCTGGATGACCAAGCACGTTTGGTTTGATCATGTCTTCAGCGATCAATTTTGCTAAACGAGTTTTCCCCGTTCCTGGAGGACCTTGTAAAATTATTTGGTACTTATAAGTAAGTAAATTAATCGTATTATCCATTACCACTTTTCCATTTATATCTTGATACCAAAATTTAATAAAGTCTGAATTATTAGCTATTTCAATAGTTGTGGGTAAATATAAAGAATCATTCCAACTACCGTGATAATATTTCTTAAATTTTCCTTTATATAAACTGCCTTCTAGCGATAAAATTTCTATCTTTCTAACCAAATCGAACCAAATACTATTATCTACATTCTCATAGCATTCACTTATTACTTTTACTAGAGCAAGTGGACCATCGCTTCTAATGAGTACAACATCGCCTATCTGGACATCCGTATTAAATTTTTGTGGTTGTCCTCTATCATTCGGCCATTGATTCCCTAAACCTATAACACCATTTTCGAGAAGAATTCTTTTTGCTTCAGTACGGTTAACAGCTTCTTTATCACTAGGATGAATCTGCATATGCCAAAAATTCATATTTTTTTACTCTGAAATATCTTTATTTATAACAAAACCTAACGTTCTCTATTCACCAACACATCATAAATAATATGTGCAAACTGCTTCATCTTCGTTGGATCACTCATGAGCTGTGTCATCTGCTCAGTATGGGCATCATTGCTATCCAAGACGGCGTCATCAAGCGCCGTATCAAACTCACCGAGCATCGCCTGCTCACGCGTGTTGTTCTGAATCTGCTTCATCATCCGTGTGTTCTCAGACATCTTATCTGCCACGGTATGAACATAATTAATCATGTCTTTATCAGTCAGCTTATCCGTGATAAAGATCTCATTCACGCGGCTTAAGATCACCGACAGGAAGTCTTCTTTCTTGTCTTTCGCCTTGGCTGTACCCAAATTATTCCCAGGTTCAAGTTTATGCTCAGTACTGTCTGCTTTAAGCTGAATATCTTGCTGACGTAACTTAGACAAGCGGTAATGGCTCATCGCCACATTGCTCAGATCAATCTCATCTTCATCTGCAGCTTGTTCACGCAGCATTGGGCGTAAGTTACGCGCAAAAAGACTGAGCTTCTCAAGTTCTTGATCATCATATTCCACGATTTGAGACATAAATTCATAGAAACGGGTGAAACTGCCTAAATCCTTTTTGAAGATTTCCAGAGCATCACGGGCTTTCTTCGCTTCAGCAAATTCGTTTTCAGCATTGGCAATCAGTACGGCGTCACCTGTCTGTTTACAGCGTTCTAAACGGTTCTTGGTGACATCATAATCATTGATGGCTTGTTTATAGCGATGCTGCCAACGTTGTAAAGCGGGCTTACAGATGTTAGCGAGTGCTGCACTGGATTTATTTTTGCTGTAGAAGGCCTCAACGAACTGTTCTACCTCAGTCCAGAGGAAAATGCCTGAGGCTTTCAGCTTTTCAAACAGATCATAAACCTGATCAGGATTGGATACATCCGCCAGTTCCGCCGTTTGATAATATGGCTGGAAAGCATCCAGAATGTCTTGTGGATCGTTAAAGAAATCCAGAACAAAGGTGCCTGACTCCGCTTTACCCGGATAAGTCCGGTTTAAGCGCGATAAGGTCTGTACACACTCCACCCCACCCAATTTCTTATCCACGTACATGGCACACAGTTTCGGCTGATCAAAGCCGGTCTGGAACTTATTTGCCACAATCATCACCTGAAAGTCATCGCTATCGAATGCCTTACGCATCTCACGACCTTTCATATTCGGGTTCATATTGCTTTCGGTAAATTTTTGACCTAACAGATGACTACTGTCTGCATCATTGGCATTAAATTCTACATCGCCTGAGAATGCCACCATGGCTTGAATGTTGGCATAGTTCTGTTCAGTAATGTATTTATCAAAGGCTTGTTTATAGCGTACCGCTTCTTTACGAGAACTGGTCACCACCATGGCTTTGGCTTGTCCACCGAGTAAACCCATAATATTTTTCTTAAAATGCTCAATGATGATATGCACTTTTTGCGAAATATTATGATCGTGTAAGCGTACCCACTGATTCAGCTTGGTCTTGGCCTTCTTGGCATCGACCTGAGCATCTTTTTCTTCGATCTTCTGCTTCAGCTTATAGATCACTTTATAGTTGGTGTAATTCTTCAGCACATCCAAAATAAATCCTTCTTCAATCGCTTGGCGCATTGAATAGACATGATATGCCACAGGAATATTGGTTTTAGACGGCGGCATGCTTGGATCGGGCAAGCGTCCAAACAGTTGTAAGGTTTTATCCTTTGGGGTTGCGGTAAAGGCATAGAAGCTTAGGTTTGCACTGCCCTTACGTGATGCCATCACCGCATCGAGTACATCTTCAGAAGAAAGCTGTTCATCTTCATCACGCTCTTCAATCATCAAAGTTTCTTTGAGCTGACGCGCCGTGGAACCGCTTTGCGATGAATGGGCTTCATCGGCAATGACGGCGTATTTACGTTCTTTTAAACTGGCGCTGTTTTCAATAGCACGCAGTACAAACGGGAAGGTCTGAATGGTGACGATGATAATCGGCTGGGCCATTTCCAAGGCTTTGGCCAGTTTCTCGGATTTTGAGCCATCACCTTCTTTATTGTTAATCCGCCCCACGACACCATCGGCATGTTCAAACTGATAAATGGTATCTTGTAGCTGTGCATCCAGGATGGTTCGGTCTGTCACCACAATCACCGAATCAAACATCTTTTTATTGTTGGCATCATACAGACTAGATAGTTGATGCGCCGTCCATGCAATCGAGTTGGATTTACCCGAACCGGCACTGTGCTGAATCAGGTATTTTTGCCCTGTGCCTTCTGCCAATGAATCTTGAACCAGGTTATTCACCACTTTCCATTGGTGATAACGGGGGAAGATCAGACTTTCTTTTTTGTATCTGCGCCCTTCCCAGTCTTCCTTTTCTTCAATCTGTAAATGAATGAAGTTACCCAAAATATTCAGCAAGCTATCCGGGGTTAAGACTTCATTCCATAAATAGCCCGTGGCGTATTCATTCACATCTTCAGGCACATCATTACCTGCACCCTGTTCTTTGGTGCCTTTATTAAATGGCAGGAAGTAGGTGCTGTCACCATTCAAATGCGTCGCCATATAGACTTCATACTGACTGACGGCAAAATGCACCAATGCCCCACGTTTAAACATCAGCAAGGGTTCAGGCTTGTTGGTTTCAGGGTCTTTGGGTAAGCGAGTCTTTCTATACTGTGTCATGGCATTTTGCACAGCCTGTTTAAACTCAGACTTGAGTTCCATGGTTGCCACTGGAAAACCATTGATAAACAGGACCAGATCGATGCGCCATTTCTTAGCTTGTTTGCCTGTTGCCTCTAGTTCGGCTTTGCTGGCGTATGGGCTATATACCAGTTCAGGCACCACACGGCAAATGTTTTGCTGATAGCGTTGATTCAGTTCAGGGTTTAAGCCATGTTCAGGTTTAAACTGGCAAAATGAAAAACGTACCCCACGGGTACGGATACCATGCCGTAATACGCCCAATGTGCCATAGCTGCGAGATTCGACATCGGTGGCATTGATGTCAGCTTTTTTAAGCTGAGCCACCACGGTATCTAGAAAATGGCGTTCGGTATCATTGGGGAAGATGTTTTTAAACTTCTGCCACTCGACCTGTTGGGTCTTTTGTACAAAGTCGAGTACATCTTGCCCATACAGGGCTTTTTCACAATTGTAGCCCTGCCCAGAACCCACAATCCAGCCATGTGATTGCATTTGTGCAATGATATCTTGCTGGAAGATAGTTTCTAAAGTTGCATCCGATCTCATGTTTCCCATAAATAATTACGCTTCGAGCCTAAAGACTTACGCATTTTTGAACTGAGGCTAGTAGCATTAATCAAATGCACTTTGCCTTTACGCTCAGCATCTTTCTTATTGCTCAGTACCCACACATAGGTCGCAATACCAGTGTTATAGAACATATCAGTGGGTAGCGCGATAATCGCTTCCAATAGATCGGCTTCTAAGATATAACGACGGATTTCACTTTCACCACTGCCTGCACTGCCTGTAAACAACGGCGAACCATTCAGGATAATGCCGATACGACTGCCCTGACTATTGCTGTCAGTATCACGCATTTTGCTAATCAGGTGCATCAGGAACAGCAAAGATCCATCAGACACACGTGGCAAGCCTGCACCAAAACGACCTTCAAAGCCTTTTTGCTCATGCTCGTCTTTAATATCTGATTCGATCTTCTTCCAGTCCACCCCAAATGGCGGATTCGATAGCATGTAGTCAAACTTCTCATAGGCCAATTGGTCATTGGAGAGAGTATTACCCAGTTTGATATTACGCACGTCCTGACCTTTGATCAGCATGTCTGCTTTACAGATCGCATAAGACTCAGGGTTTAACTCCTGACCAAAAACGCGCATCACCGCATCTGGATTATGCTCATAGACATATTCCGAACCTGAGGATAAAAATCCCCCCGTACCTGCCGTAGGATCGTAAATGGTCCGAATAATACCGTCACTACTCAGCACATCATCATCCTTGCTAAATACCAGACCTGTGGTTAAGCGAACGATGTCACGCGGGGTAAAGTGTTCCCCTGCAGTTTCATTTGAACCTTCGGCAAAACGGCGGATCAGCTCTTCAAACACTAAGCCCATTTCATGGTTAGATATATTTTTTGGGCTGAGATCAATTTTAGGGTCTGAAAAATATTGAACGACTTTGTAAAGCAAGTTGGCATCATCCAGGAGACCAATAAATTCATCGAACTTGAAGTGTTCAAAGATTTCACGTGCATCTTTGGAGAAGTTTTGAATATAAGTATTGAGGTTTGAACGGATGTCTTTTTGACCCAGGCTGCCTAAATCCAGCTCTGAGGTATTGAAAAATGACAGGCCATTGGTTGCCTTCAGCAGCATCTTTTCTTTAGCTTCCTCTGGCAGTGGCATGAGTTTCACTTTTTCATTGGCTGCTAATACATCTGCCTTACTGGCTTCAAGTACACACTCTAAACGGCGCAACAGCGTAAACGGTAAAATCACACGACCATATTGCGATTGTTTGAAGTCACCACGCAGAAGATCGGCAACCGACCAGATAAAAGCTGCTACTTGTGAAAAATTATTATTTGTCATTAAAAAATACCGCTAGCACTCAGGCTATAAAAACTTGAAATTTATAGTTTCATTGTGCCTGATTTACAACATGTTTTGCTAGAGATAGACTGTACAAAAGAATATTAATTAGTATGCCTATGAGTTTTTTAAGTATTATTGAAAATAAAGAAATTTTTAGCTTTATGCTCAATAATGAGCAATGGGCCAGATTGAAGGTTGATATAAAATACACCGATCATTAAAAGTTTGTTCTAGTAAGCCCTTCACGTCTGTCCATACCATTTTGGTACTCCTTCAAACCTATCAAGCTCTTTATCGTGAAGGTATATCACCAATCTAATTCTGGCTTTGCAGTCTGTATTACCAGTTTTTGAGTTCGCTTATTATTACCTGAGGCTTTTTTGCGAACTTTACCTTTGAGCTTAAGCAACTGTATCGGTGAAAATGATACTTCAGGTATCAATTGATCTAGATTACCCAACATATTGAGCGCACCTAAAATAGCGATCAGCTCGGCTAGTCGAACATCACCTTTTTCCGCTTGGAGGACAGCTCTTCGACTAACCCAAGCTTTACTAGCAATCTCCGCTTGTGTCATATCTTGATTCAATCGGATGCGTTTTAGGCGCTCACCTATTACTGACGCAATATATATCGGACTATCATTTTCGGAATAATTCATTATTCATTATCCTCATCTAGCTATGTGTTGTGCCCACCGTCATATAAAAATCAGGTCAAACACCAAAATCTTTAGATCCAAATATGGCACAGCTCTCATGTTAGTTGCCAGTTCTTTGTTAATATCTATGCCTAACTAAATGAGCATTTACCCCTAGCTAAAATTGAACATAATAAACGTCCTATCATCAGTTTCCGGTGGACGCAATCTTGGCTGTTCTTCCGTATAAATAAAATAAGAAAAATACAAAACACAGTTAAACCAGCCACATTCAAAAACAAAGAATCAATAACTTAAATAAAAAAATCTATCTAAGTAACCCTTAGCCTAGTTTTAAAAAAAATTCAAATTCATCAAAAACCATCCACATTTATAACCATTTTCTTGATCTTTTTTTTGAAATTAATTTTTTAGCCATGTCTTTATTTACATTACTAAAATAAGGAGCATGAACATGGCATCTAAACACTCAAATCAGAAGAAATACGCTAAAGCTAAGTTTGACTCACATCAGGTTACCCTTACCCCATACCCACCTTTAAGTAAAATTTACAATTGCTATGCACAAATCTTAAAGGCAGCAAAATTGCCTTCAATTTATCAGCCAGATATCAAATTACTTTATTCCACAACAATTTCAGAGAATGAGTTCTTAGTCTTGGATAACTTTCTGCTTCTATATACTTCCAAAACACAAAGTCTATCCATCAATGCACGCTATATTGTGCAAACTGACATCGACCTACCTCTGCTCAAATATCAACTCAGTACACGCTTATTCAAATTAATCACTGAGCTTAAAATTGATATTAAACGCATTAATCCAAATAGCGTACTACATACATTCAATGCTTCACTTTCAAAAAAAGCAATTTACGATTTAAACGCTCTTTATCATGATAAACCACGCTGTGAGTTATCGCTTGATTTGCTCGCAAAAATTATCGGCTGTAGTCGTAATCAGCTCTTGCATCAACAAAAAAAAATCCATTCTAGTTACACCGAAAAAATCCAGCAACTCACTGAAAAATGCGAAGCACTCAAACATTCTGAACCGAGCCCAAACCTTTTTTGGAGAGCGCAACATGCAGGCTAAGCAATTAATTCAGCGCCTTTTAGAGCAAGAGTTCATACACGATCATTATGCTGAAGTACTTGAGCAATACCTAAATCGCACAGTTGATATTCCTGAACTGAAGCAGTTATTAAAGCTCGATAATGAGATAGAGCAGAATCACCAATCACTGTTTCTACCTGCTCCACCTTCTGTTTCAGCACATCCTATTTGTGCTTATATTTATTCAGTACAACAGCACTCCCAGCATTCTGTTATACAGCGATGGTCAGTCCATAATTTACATGCTGCCTGCATTCTTAAATCTATTCCAAATGCAGCTAAAAAAGATCATCAGACCACAATTATTAAAATACTTGACCGATTTAGATTAGCGAATGAAGCTTATGCTGCATCGCAGCAAGAAACACAGCTCAGTAAGTCTCAACAAAAATATTTATGGCTATGGCTGCAACTTCCTAAGGATGAAATATCACTAGCTGACTTCGTTGAATATTTACGCCTTTTAGAGGCCAACCCTCAGCTCAATCGCTTTCAATACTTACTCATTCTAGATCTACGGCGTTTTTATGATTATGTGTTGGCACTGAAACCTAAAAAAAATTATTCAGCACCGCCCAAACACATAGATGAACCACATTATCTAGATGAGTACGGCGCAATTTTATGCTGCCCACAAGACATACTACAAAAGGAAGATCCTGCTCTATATTACGAGAAATTACAGGATGAACAGCCAAATCAGCAATACTCCATCAATACAGCACAGGTATCGCCATTAACAAGCCAATCTAGTTTTTTACAACATAAAATTAGCCAGCTCACACAACAACACATTATTAGACAGCAGCATGATTTTATGTGTAGCAAGCATTATCCAGACTTCAATAGCCTGAGCTTACTTGTACAACATTGTCATCAACTCTATTTAAATCATCCAGAAAAAAACAAAGCATATCTTTTTATCTTACTCAGTTTCTTGAGTGGTGTTCCTATTGAGCAATGGCTATATCTACAATCCAGACAACGCTATGCACTCAATAAACGACAGAAGGTCATTTTTGAAAACGATCAATATTTTCTACGTTCCAAATTCACACTGTTTGAGGACTCTGCTTTTGAATACAAAGACCAATTGCTTAATCAGGTGACCCATTTCGATTTGCCTTTAGTAAAAGAGCTGGTAGAGGGTTTAAGACAACCGCCAACAGTGAAGCAAGAACAGGTCGCACATGCATTAAAAAAATGCCGTGAAGAACTCTTCATTCCGTCGTTATCAACTAAAAAAATAAGTGTTTTATTACATCACTGTATTTACCATTACACTCAAAATGAACAACTAGCCGACATTCTTACAGGCATCGATGCAAATCGATCAGTTTCTATTTCATATTGTTCGTATCCAATCTACCGTTTGCAGCAAAGCTATCAGGGTACAGTACAACAACTATCAAATGATTTAGCAAAAGAAATCCATGTCATTGATGATGATCGAGAAAGATTTGGTAGCTGTAAAGCGCCGAAACCTGCAACAGTGACGGCGATATTTGCATATTTACAACATCAGATTATTCAAGCTAAACACCATGGGCAAATGCTTGAGATGTTCAATCATTACAATGTCTGGCTGTGGCATATTTTATTATTGTTCAGTGCTGCTCGACCTGTCAGCGAGTTCCCGGGTTTCTTAAAAAATTTCGATTTAAAACAACAGTGGCTTTGGATTTCTGATAAAGAAATTCACTCAAGAACGGATGATGGGCGTTTAATCCCATTATGTGATTTTGTTGTGAAGGAAATCCGCTTATTCATTACCTACTTAAATGAATTTAAACAACTACACCCAGAGCATCAACCGTATATTCAAGAAATTTTAAGCAGTAAAAGACCCCTTCTCAGTGTCTATCAACATGGTCAATGGCAAGCCCTCAGCCCTCATTTAGTCAACAGTTTCACTCGTATTATGCAACTTGATCATGCCAATTGGCTTAGGCACACAGCTCGTGCATATCTCACCGAAAAAGCAGATGAAAACTTCATTCTGGCTTTGTTTGGGCATGAGCAAAACCAACAAGAAATGGGGCAAAAATTCTCAAGTCTTTCGCTTCAACAATATAAAGAACTCGCCAACTGCCTCAACGATATGCAGCACGCTTACCAAATTGATGGGATGTATGAACATGCTTAAACAAAAACATTATGCACATGAGCGCCGTGCTAAAGATAGAAATAAAAAACAAATGAAAGAGCGCTTACATATTCAATTGATTATTGAGGAGTTTCTCTCCCAAGAAAAATTACAACAGGCACAACAATCACAAAATTTCCCAGATCTCTATAACCAAGTGATTCAGCACTTAGAGCAACAAAAAGTAAGCTTTTCTTTAAAAAAGAGCTTTTATCAGCACTTCCGCAAACACATCATTCAATACAATCGCACCAATGATGCAGACTTACCACTGCCTACGCAGCACCTCGCTTCTATTCAACGAGCCTCTTTACTCTTTAATGAATCTTGGTTAGAGAATTCGAAATATCTCACATATTTAAAAGAGCGACTCTGGCGTTATTGGCATACTGTAGAATATTTTTCGGATGATGAAATTGTTGGCAATCTTCTTATAAGTGCAATCCTGTACGGCGGACTTTCACATCATTCAAGCTTGAATGCTTTACTTGAACATCTCAAATCTGATGAAGCAATCTACCATCTTCAGACCTTACAACTTCCGCTTCTATTCTTAGAACCTCAATCGCCGCAATATGGTGATTTATATGATCCTAAACAAACCTTAAGGAAATCTCGAAATTTTGTACCAGACCGGCTAACACAGCTCTGGATTACTCGATTTAAGACACAATTAATAGATATCCAACACGATTGTTACACTTATATCCGTTACGTTTTTAATGCCTTAGAGCTTTCTTTTAACCAGAAGAAATTTAATCAGCTTTTACAAACCTCCAGTCATTCATTTATGCAACTAGACAAGGTCAAATTAAGCCCTGCGCTTGCACAGTGTTTAACTGAAGAAATAGAAAGCTGTGGCTTAAGTCCAAGTGCTTTTAAACGCTATCTCTCACCTCAGCTAATACTTGACCACTCCGATCAAACTGAAGAACCACAGCCCCAAAATATCAACAACAGAGTAAAAGAGGAAAAATTACACACTGAAGATCCTCTTGAGGCACTTACTGCTTTGCATAAACAAATTTTGACGTTCTTTAAAAATAGGCATAAGACTACCTCGGATCTATGTAACCTGCTGCACAGCCAACATGCCTATCTTCCAGAAAATGCGAAACGGCTTGGGTTTTGGCTATTTAGCTTATTTCGTCC
This sequence comes from Acinetobacter sp. R933-2, assembly GCF_030325485.1. NCBI lineage: Bacteria > Pseudomonadati > Pseudomonadota > Gammaproteobacteria > Moraxellales > Moraxellaceae > Acinetobacter > Acinetobacter sp. R933-2. The sequence continues at coordinate 59,149 of NZ_JACAIJ010000017.1, read as the reverse complement.
GACTACAGAAGATATTAAGCAAATCACAGAGCTTTATCAGCTCGATCAAAACAAGTACTTACTCTATATCAATCATCAGCAGAAGATTCGTCATTCTTCAATCTATAGTTATTACACCAAACTTGCCGAGTCATGGTTATTACATAGCACCGATTTTATAGAAGAATGCAATCTCAATGATCACCTAGAAGTGATCTACAAGCGTATGTTAAACGGCGTCGGTAAATCTAAATCACAAAAATTTGATCTCTTAAAACGTTTTCATCACTTTCAGCGTGTCATATTTGATGCTGATGTGTTCCCAATGCAGAATGAAAGGTTTCATTTAAGCTCACCGAAAGCCGAAATCATCTCTGCAAAAATATTCCAACAGATGCTTGCGCGACTTGAATACTATAAAAGCCCAAGCTATACAGCCCATGATTTAGAAATGCTCAGTATCGTATATACGATAGCGTTTCGTACGGGCATGCGGATTAATGAAATACTCGGCATGCGAATCAAGGATGTTGAAGGTATTCAAGCCAGTTCAATTTGGATACGTCCATATCGTGCAAAGCATCAACAACATTTACTTAAAACAGATAGTGCTGAACGCAATCTCAACGTTCAAATTCTACTAACTCAAGAGGAGCATCTTAAATTTCAACATTACTGTCAAGTACGGCGCCGTGCTTATAGGCCCAGTCAATACTTGTTCACGATGTGGAACAGTACTGAACGCCTTAAACCTAATATGGTGACACTTCCTTTTCAACGCATCCTAGATGCAATATTGCCTGGTCATCGTTATTCTTTTCATTCTTTACGGCATACTGCAGCGAATAACCTCGCTATAATTTTGACTATGGACTACGAGTTTGTAGTTGCATTCACGGACTATTCAAACGATCATTACAACCTCATCAGAAGTCATCTATTACGCTCTAAAGCACCACAAGACAGCTGGTATTTAATTGCGCACCTGCTCGGTCATATTGAACCAAACGAGACCTTCCGAAGCTATATCGATCTCAGCTATGTGATGGCAGGTTTTCAATTACGTCAATTTGATCTGATGCTTTCCACCCAAATTATTCAAAAAATCTGTCCAACTTTAATAACGCCGTTGAAACATGCTCAAGAGATCCACCTCAGCAGTTTTGACACTCAAATGCTTCAAGCGACTCATGTAATACCATTAGGCATAGATAAACAATCAAGTATGCCAATCAATAAAAAAGAAATTCAGCAAAAACCTACTGATGATTGCATCTATGGTACTGCTCGATCAGAATATCCGTCTGCACTGATCATAAAAATACTCAAAGCATTAGATCAATCTTATACACCTGAGCTTCTGTCTCAAAAGTATGACTTTCCAATTAAGACACTCATGATGTGGCAACAAAATATACTTAAGCTCAAACAACTCAAAAATCGCAAGAACCGACCTCGCTTCATTATTGATGCTGATAAATCACAACGCATACTTCCACATATTGAAACCAAGGAAGAAAAAATAGTCTTAGAGTATTTTTTTAAACGGCTTAATAAATTGAAAAGTGATGATGCAAACATCTTAAATGCACTACATATTTTTGAAATGAAAGCCAACATTTCACATGCTGGATTAATCTTTAATAGTGCTGATATAAGGCTAGCAAATCGATTTTTGACAGGAATTTATTCTTTATTTCCAGAAAAATATTGGCAGATTGCTATATCTTCTGAAATCTCTGAGGAAAAGCTCATGGAACGACTGCAGTTTAAATTTCTATCTTGCAGCATGAACAGCAGTCTAAATAATTCTTTTAAGTTTGAGCTAGTATCCCAAAACAATGGAAAGGCACTAACCGTCTTACGCTATTGCATGTTGGTTTTACTGATCCTGTGTACGCCGTCGCAACCTAGATCATAGCTGATCTGGCTGATAACCTGAAAACTCATAAAAGTCATGCAACAATTGAGCATAGACATCTGAAAAATTTATTAAGTTTTCTGGTTGTAAACCATAATGGTCAAAATAGCGATCATCAATGAAATAAGCTAATCCTATGTGCGTGTTGAGATAAGTTGATACGCCCAGTTGCCTACAAAAATCAGGATTATATTGCAACTGTAATTGCGTATTACAAATAATTTTTGAGGCTACAATTTTAGCTACATTGCGAATATTGAGATGGCGAATACTAGGATGCATCGATGTCAAAATTCGACTCGAAGAATAATTCATCATGAGCGTTTGGCCTTCAATTGATTTAGATTTTTATCAAGTAATGATTTAGTTGCTTCTCGTTTCACAAGTAAGCATCTAAACTATGTCTATATTTATATAAAAACATGACTAAAACGTCAAGTTTTTATTGTCTATTTGGCGGTAATAATGACACTTGAATTAGACTCGAATGAATTTAAGATTCGATTGAAAGAAGTTAGAAAGATACGAAAGCTGACACAGCAAGAACTCGCTGAAAAAACGGGAATACCCGTAACCTCTATTGCGCATTTTGAGTCGGGCTCACGTAAACCTTCTTTAGAAAATTTTTATAAGCTCATTGTCGTACTTAATATATCAGCCGATTACATTTTAGGACGGAGTGAAGAGATGAGTGCATTAGGTGTTGATCCTATTATGAGCACTTTGCAAAAATTACCTGAGGTTGAGCGAAGAATGATTGAGAAATTTATTGTTTCTTTAGATCATAACTAGAGTCGACCCTGCATATAGAATCTGAAGACTAGAAAATTAAAAAACCACCTAACGTGGTTTTTTTAAGGATCAAAATAGCTTTTTCCTCGTGAAGTACTTTATTTAAAGTAAATTTAAATCTTGGTTTTATAAAATCACCTCTCTAACCTTGCTCCATTATCTAAACGTTCCTATATAAACCACTTTATTTTTTATTACTAACAGAAGATCTATTATTTTTCTGTATTTCATACCAATTGAACACCTCCATATAATCAAAGTAGTTATGCGCTTTTTCACCATCTGACAGCTTAAAAGGTCTTGGAAAATCGGGATTCTTTGCGATCAAAAAGTTTAGTCCCGTCCTCGATAATCCTAATTTTTTGGCTACATCATTAAACTTTAAAGCGAACGGTTCACTTGCTTGAATTACAGTTGATTGTGGTATATTCATTTCCAACATAAGTATTTTTTCAAAAAAAGAAAAAATCATAGCAAACTAAAAAAAATATTTTTCCAACCGTCTCGATTCGTTCAATTTTGCTCAAAAATCAGAATGAAATTCATTTATGCACCACTGAAAAATCTCATCAACATCAAAGTACATCACTGCTTGTCGAGTCTCTCGATCTCTCATGGGTTTTGGAAAATTAGGAAAGGCATTTAGAAGTTTGATGAGTTGCTGACGATTAATTTCTAAAATTTCACATACTAAACTACTTGCTTGAACAACGCCATACATTTTCTTCACGAAGTTTGATTAAAGTTGGATTTATGTTCCTATGGGGATTTAGTAAAGGTTTCATAAAGTTATTACACCTATCAAAACCAATTAATATACACACATTAGAAAAATGACATCTTCAACCGTCCTATTTGGCAAAAAAAAAAGCCGAAAATAACGTTTCGGCTTCTAAAATTATAACAAGAACACGCTAATCAAATATTCTTTCGCCGCAGATCGAATCCAAGTGGTCAGCCCAAAATTGCATAATATCCACCCTTTCCCTTAAGTGAGCACCTTTATCATAGGCACCCTTCACACCTGACTTTTGATGAGACAATGCTGATTCAATCACTTGCTCTTTGTCGCTAAAAACATCATTCAAATAGGTACTCGCAATGTGGCGAAATCCATGAGGATCTTGCTTCCCCGCATACCCCATTCGTTTCAATGCTGAATTGAAGGTCACGTCAGATATAAATTTTTCATTTGAATTACTTCTTGATGGAAACAAATATTCATTACCATCCCCTGAAATCTCTTTTAATCGAAGCAATAATTTAATTGCTTGCTTCGGTAACGGTATCGCATGAGCTATTCTCCTTTTCATAATATCTGCAGGTCTAAGCCATACGCTTGTTTCAAAATCAAATTGATCCCAACGTGCGGCTCTTAACTCACCAGGCCTAGGAAATAGCACTACTAGCAATTCGAGTCCAATACTAGTAGTTTCAGAGCGATAATTACGGATTGCATTAACAAGGTCTGGAAGTTCATCCATTACGACATGTTTCATTGAACCTGCAGTATGATTTGCTAGGCCTTTTCGTACTCTTGCAAGAGGGTTGTAGCTGATTAAATTATCATCAATTGCATAATCATACGCATTACGACAATACGAAATTAATTTTTCAAGACGATTAAATATCCCTTCATTTAATTGTTTTTTTCTGAAAAATTCTTTCCACTCAGACGCAGAAATTTCTTTAGATAGACGTTGACCAAATACTGGCAATATATGCCTTTCTATAGACTGATATTCTTTCTTAAAAGTTTTATCAGTCCATACACCTTTTTTCGTATTCATCCATTTAATCAGTAAATTACCAAACAACATATTCTCTTGTTGTTTCGCCTCCAATAACTTCTCATTTTTAGTTTTTAAAATAATTTCACCATTTTGATATTTAATCGCCAATGATCGTGCTTCTTTGACTGAGATTACGGGGTAACTTCCTAACCCAAGCCATGTCCACTTACCAACTGTACTCTTAAATCTTAACTGCCATGACTTTTTACCTGTTACACCAACTTTTAAATACAGACCTGAAATATCGGAAACTCTGTACTCAGATTCTTGTGCTTTTAACACTGCATATTGGGTATCTGTGAGTAATTTAGATTTAGCCATAAAATTTTGATTTTCCTAGATTAAACTAGGCTCCTGTATCCTGAGTTCTATTTTTTATACAGGATACAAGCCAGGATACAAATAGGGTGTTTTTATACGAGTACACCTGAGTATTCTTAAGACATTAAAAAAACCCTTAACTCTTTTAGAATTAAGGGTTTAAGTATGTATTTTACTATATAAACACATGAATTTGGTGGGCCCAGACAGACTTGAACTGTCGACCAACGGATTATGAGTCCGTTTATGCACAACCAAAATACCAACAAGATATAAAAATAAAACATATATTATCATACACTTATAATTTATATAAAGTTTATTATTCACTCTTTTTGTTGCTTAATATATATTGATTTTTCGTACTATTTGCTTACCAACTGCTTACTAGAATGAAATTAACAAAACCTACCATTGATAAAATTGATTGCTCAGATAAGACTAAACCAACTTTTTTTGGGATGAGAGAACACCTGGATTTGGTGTCAAAGTTACACCTAAAAATAATAAAAGCTACATTTTCCAAGGTCGTATTGGTCTTCAAAACCGTCGTATCAAAATCGGTGATGTTGATATATGGAAACTAGACGATGCTCGTAAGGTCATATAAAACGTTAGCTATTTGGGCTCAAATCAATGAAGGATCATTAGCACAAATATCAGGTCATAAACCAAGTGCATTAGTTGAAAGGCACTACATCGTACGACCTATGGATATACTCCGAGAAACACTACAAGAATATGAGGATTGGATCTTAAGCTGTGTTAGAGATGGCGTCGATTGAACTCAAAAGCTAAACCAATAATTTTAAATATAAATTTTAATATTGGAAAAAATTTGCACCCACTTTTTACCCAAATTAGATTTAGTGCATTGAATCCTAAAACTAATTTTGTTCAAAGCCGCTTTAGGATTTGAACTTGGGTACTGAGTTTAACACATGTAAATTTGATACAAAATGAAAATGAAATGTTATATCATTACTTTTTTATATTTCTTTTTTTCATGTATCATTCAATAGTAAAAACTTTAGGAACAAGGTTATGTTTGAAAATATTGATGCTTTAAAAACAAAATTAGATCAGCATCGCCCTCTTTCCCCTGCAATTGTAAAAAATCTACAAGAAGATCTTATTATTCGCTGGACATACCATTCAAATGCAATTGAAGGCAATACTCTGACATTGCTAGAAACAAAAGTTGTTTTGGAAGGTATAACAGTTGGTGGCAAAGCATTACGAGAACATTTCGAGGCAATCAACCATAGAAATGCTATCTACTACGTTGAAGACATTATTCGAAAAGAAGAACCTTTTTCTGAATGGCAGATTCGAAATATCCACCAGCTCATTCTAAAAAATATTGATGATGACAATGCAGGACGTTATCGCCAACAAAACGTATTGATTTCAGGTGCTACGACTACCCCACCTGACTATACATTATTGAATGACAAGATGGCTCAGCTCATTGATTGGTACAATTCGGAGGCATATAAGCTACACCCTATTGAACGTGCAGCTAAAGTGCATGCAGATTTTGTTGGCATTCATCCATTTATTGATGGCAATGGACGTACATCACGTCTCTTGATGAACCTTGAGTTACTTAAAGCTGGATATCCTCCTTGCGTTATTACAGTCGAAAATCGCTTAGCCTACTATGAAGCATTAGATCAATGGATGGCTTATGGCAAAACTGAAGCCTTTATTAAATTGGTTTCTGAAGCTGTACTAGAAGGATTTAAACCATATCAGGTTGTTTTAGGGATATAATTAGCTTGTACAAAGTATCAAGCACTTAGATTTAAACAAATATTTATATTCAGCAAAAAGTGTCTAAATATGGGTGACTATTCAAAATTAATTAACCAGTCACTGCTTCTATAGCTAAATACCAAATAAAATATCACAATACTTTTTGAATAATTCATCAATATCTTTGATTCGAAATTTATTTCTTATCGACTTTACTCGTGACCACATTTTTTCTATTGGATTTAAGTCCGGGCTATATTTAGGAAGCCACACAATGTAATGGCCTGCACAGCGTACCAATTCCTGAAGTGAGGCTATAGTAGATTAGCTTTGTGATAATCTACTACAGCCCCTTTAAATATTGTCTTTCAATTTTTGAAAAGGAAATATCAGAAATATTCTTGTTTAGAATCGCATCATTACAGATTTCAATTCTGTGTAATCATCTATATAGGCATCTGAAAATTCACGGCCGATCCCTGAAGCTTTCATTCCGCCAAAAGGCACAGCTGGATCAAGGAAAGTATGCATATTAACCCAAACACTACACGCTTCTATTTTTGGGATTAAACGGAACACTTTACTCATATCATTTGACCATACACTGGCAGCCAAGCCAAATCTTGAGTCATTCATCATCGTCAGTAAGTCATCTTCATCATCAAAAGATATCACTGAAATCACAGGTCCAAATGTTTCTTCAATGAACAGAGTATCATTAACATCATCGACTTTAATCAATGCAGGTTTGACAAAATATCCAGTGCCTTCAATATGTTCACCACCGCTAAGAATCTGACCTTTTTCACGTGCCAAATTCAAATAATGTTGTACTTTATCGTAGTGTATTTTATTTGAAAGTGGGCCGAAAATATTAGATGCATCTAATGGTGAACCCATTGGCATACTTTCTAACACTGCTGATGCTTTTGTAACAAACTCTTCATATTTAGATTGATGAACAAAAATGCGCTCAGGTGCTGCACATACTTGTCCTTGATGGACAAAAGTAGACTGAATAAGTACAGGCAAAATTTCATCAATATTGACATCTGAAAGTAATGCCGCTGCATTTTTCCCACCTAGCTCCAAGCTGACGCGTTTCAGGTCATTTTGCATAGCTTGTTGACCAATACGAATACCTGTAGGCACAGAACCGGTAAATGAAACCTTTTTAATGAAAGGTGAATCAATTAAATACTGACCTGTTTTACCCAAGCCCGTTACCACGTTAATCACACCTTCAGGGATACCGGCTTCAATAGCGAGTTCTGCTAAACGCAACAAAGATAGCGATGTAAATTCACTTGGTTTCACCACAATAGTACAACCCGTGGATAAAGCTGAACCTATTTTCCATGCGCCAATCATCAGGCTAAAATTCCATGGCACAATCCCTGCAACCACACCAACAGGTTGACGCACGGTAAAAGCCGTATATTGTTCACCCTGCATAGATGGCAGTGAAGGCTGAATCGTTTTGCCCTCGATTTTGGTTGCACAACTGGCGAAATGGCGTAAAAACACGGCTGTTTGCGCAACTTCCAAGTGGCGTGCGATGATAATGAGTTTGCCTGAACTCAGAGTTTCGAGTTGTGCCAATTCATCAGCATTTGCTTCAACCAAATCTGCTAATTTATTCAGTTTTAAACTGCGTTCATAAGGCGTAATTTTAGACCAGACATTTTTAAAGCTTTCATGTGCACTTTGCGCTGCTAAAGACACACTTGTTTCTGATGCATCTGCAACTGTAGCAATACATTCTTCTGTAGCAGGATTAAGAATGTCGATACGTGCTTCTTGTTCATCAAGATAGCTTTTCCCTGCAATAAAATGTCCGTGTTGACGTTTCAGAAACGCTGTAACTTCATTTAAAATTTCTACTTGGCTCATATTTTCAATCTTCTTAAATTTGATTTAGAGTTAACTCAATACTTTTAAAATTAATGTCTTACAGCATTTAAAATAAAGTCAGCCCCACGTTCACCAATCATAATTGCCACCGCATTCGTATTGCCGCTTGGAACTTGCGGACAAATAGAACAATCCACCACACGTAAATTATTGAAACCGTGCACTTTCAATTCCTGATTGACTACAGCATCTTTCGGGTCATTCCCCATCTTGCAACTGCCCACAGGGTGATAAACAGTTTTAATGTTTTGACGCATCCATTGATCAATCGCTTTACTGTCATCTAGATCGATATTGGCTGGCTCAATGACGTCTTTAACAATATTTTTTAATGCGGGTTGTTGTAGTAAACGAAGACCTGCTTGTACTGCACGAATATTGGCTGAGATATCATCTTCATGCCCTAAATAATTAGGGTCAATAACTGGAAATTCACTTGGATTGGCACTACTCAAGCGTACTGTACCTCGTGCTTTCGGTTGAAGATGTCCCACTTTGATGGTTAAACCATGTTCGGCCGCAGCGGCTTTCTCGCCTGGTGTATTGTCAAAGTTATCCAGTACCGGTAAGAAGTGGAATTGAACATCGGGGCGACCAAAATTAGAGGTATCAATAAAGCCAGCACCTTCTAAAATATTGCTAGTGAGCAAACCACTGCGGGTAAAGTGCCATTGCAAGCCATGTTTAATCGCTTTAAGGCCTTTATCTTCACCCAAAATACTGTTTCCAGTCGTAATTGTTGCATTCACAGACATATGTAAATGATCATGGAAATTCTCACCTACAGGGAGTTCCTGAATACATTCAATACCGACTTCATCCAGATGTTGCTTAGGACCAATGCCTGATAAAAGCAATACTTTAGGGCTACCAATCGCACCGGCAGAAACAATCACTTCTTTACGCACTTTTACGGTTTGTACATCTTTACCTTCCTGGCTAAACTGCACCGCGGTCGCTGTGCCATTTTGTCTTTCAATTTTATGCACGAGCGCTTGTGTGAGTAGGGTTAATTCAGGTCGGTTGATGACTGATTTTAGGAAGGTTTTGGACGTACTTGCACGTTCACCATTTTTAGTCGTGGTTTGATAAAAACCCACACCTTCTTGATCATGGCCATTGATGTCGTTGATATACTTCATGCCCATTTCTTGATCTGCACGAATACATGCTAAGGTCAGTGGGTGACGGAAACGGCTCTCACTGACAGGTAAGATGCCTGCTTGCCCATGGTATTGATCACCTAAAGCTTCATTGGCTTCAGATTTTTTAAAATAAGGTAAAACCTGTTGATAATCCCAAGCATCACAGCCCCATTCAGATACTGAACCGTACCGGGTTTGTCGGAGACTTTTTTATTTAAGTTAGGCCACCTGACCTAACGGGTTAATCTTATCATAGTACATTGCTTCAAACTCAAAAGGCGATACATAACCCAGTGCACTGTGTACACGCTTTTTATTGAACCAATCTACCCAGTTTAGTGTCGCAAGTTGTACATCTGCTAAACCTTGCCAATCTGCTTTTAGATATTCAATCACCTCTGTTTTGTATAAGCCATTCACCGTTTCAGCCAGAGCATTATCGTATGAATCACCAGTTGTACCGACTGATGCTCGTAAATTTGCAGCTTCTAAACGATTGGTATAGCGAATAGAAAGATATTGAACACCTCTATCGGAATCATGAATCACATTCTTTGGCATGCCTCGATCATGCAATGCTTGCTCAAGTGCATCGAGTACCATATCTGTATTCATCCGTGTAGATACTTTCCATCCAACAATTGCTCGTGAGAACACATCAATAATAAAGGCGGTATAGACCCAGCCTGAATTTGTTTGAATATAGGTAAAGTCAGCAACCCACAAGTGATTAGGCTGATCAGCTCTAAAATTCCGTTTCACCAAGTCAGGTGCTCGTTTTTGGTCATCTCGGCTACGGGTGGTTTGTTTATTCTTACCTCGCCAAACACCTTGTATACCTAGCTTTTTCATTAATCGAGCAACAGTACAGCGTGCAATAATATAGCCTTCACGTTTCAGTTTTTGCCAGACTTTACGTACACCATACCGACCTGAACTTTCCTTCCAAATTCGTTTAATCTCCTCAGCATGATGCAAGTCATGTAAATCTCGCTTTGCTCGATGTTCTGGATTTTCGCAGAGATCTAGAGTCCGGTAATAGGTTGAAGGTGCGATCGGTAAAATTCTACAAATCGCCTCGACTCCGTACAGCTCTTTATTATTATGGATAAAATCCACCATTATTTGTGTGGGCGGTCGAGCTCCGCCTGGGCGAAAAAAGCGGCTGCTTTACGTAGAATTTCATTGGCACGCTTTAATTCTTTAATTTCACGTTCCATTTGCTTCATTTTTTCTTGATCAGATATCTGTTGTACTTTAATAGGATTTTGCTGATCTAAATGCTTTTGATGCCAGGCACGAAGTGTTTCAGGAGTACAACCAATCTTAGGCGCAATTGCTGTGATTGCAGCCCAAGTAGAAGGATAATCTTTTTCAGATTCAATCAATAATTGAACCGCTCTTTCTCTGATTTCAGGGGTATATTTTAATTTTGTCATCGGGATAGTCTCTCAGAATATTGACTCTCCGACAAACCCGGTACGGTTCATTATCAGGCAATCCATATCTACGGTAAGATCAATTTTTTTACCAGTAATAAGACCAAACTGGCGGCTGTTGGCATGTTAACCAAGCAAAGTGAGCAAAAGGCAAATGGTGCATCAGGTTGGAAAATGTCAGATGCTCCAATAGACTATCTTATGGAAGAACTAGCAGGGATTATTGTTTTTGAAATAACAATTTCCCGAATTATCGCTAAGTCTAAATTGAGCCAGAACCGAGACTCGAGAGACTTCAATTCAGTTGTTAAAGAGTTACAGGCTAGAGGTGAACATGGAGTTGCGGAGAGTATGTTAAGGTTGGATAGAGGTCAAGGTTAATCATTTTAGGTTAAAAATTTGAAGATTGTCCCTAGTAGAAGAATAGTTGTTGTACTTAATTCCGCTATGATCAATGCCACCATCATAAAGGTCATGCACCAGCTAGGAAGTGTCCAGTATCCAAGTTGGTGAGGCTGTTTAAACTGATTGGTAGTATCTTGGAGCAGCCCATGCAGAATATAAGATAAAATGGCAAAGGTAAAAAAGAACAAATTCGCTAGTACACAAAGTAAGGCTACAGGATTGGATAACACGGTAAAATGGCTGAGTGTTGCCAAGATTAAGCTTGCGGCTACATACAGTAAACTACTACGATGGGCAAGACATAATAATGTGCTCTTGCACGTTCAGTATGTCTAATCTGATAATATTTCCAGACACCTGTAAGCATGCCAATCCATAGAAAAATACCACTAAATACAATCGCCCACTGTGTTGCAACAGTTAAAGTATACATTTCATTCCCTGCAAAATGAATTTGAATCACTACTACCTAGACAAGGAAAAATCTTGACTAGGTAGCAATATATTGTCTCAATTTAAGTTGCCATTGCCAGTTTCATTAATGACTTCAATTGGTTCACTTCAGATGGATTGGCCTTCTGTAACGGCTTTCTTGGATCACCCACATTAAAGCCCAATTCATTTAAACCTGCTTTTACCGTTTTTGGTAAACCGCCCTGAACAATAAAGCGTAACAATGGGAGTTGTTTGTAAAATAGCCTTTGAGCTTGGGCAAGATCACCAGTTTTTGCTGCCCAATACAACTGATTTGGCAATTTACCTAACAGATTTGGGGCAACTGTACACCAACCACTTGCACCTGCACAAAATGCCTCTAATGCCAACGGATTACAGCCATTATAAAATGGTAGTCTACCTTCTGTAAGTTCATGGAATTTATGCATACGTTGAATATCACCTGTACTATCTTTGACCATACAAATATTCTCAATTTCTTGAAACATCTTGGCAATTAATTCTGGTGACATATCTACGCCACTGGTGGCAGGATTGTTATAAATCATAATTGGCAGTTTGGTGGCTGCTGCAATTTGCTGATAATAATCATAAATTTCTTGATCTGTCAGTTTCCAATACGAAATTGGCATGACCATGATCACATCTGCACCCAATTCTTCAGCCTTTTCTGCTTTCTGAATTGCCATTGTGGTGGTGAGTTCGGAAATCCCTAAAATTACAGGTACACGATGATTGACCACTTCAATACTTTTTTCGGCAACCTGTTGCCATTCCTGCCAAGACAGATAAGCACTTTCACCAGCACTACCTAAAGGTGCAATCGCATCACATTGATGTTCCAGTAGAGCATTTAGGGTAATGGTCAGGGCATCGAAATCGATTTCCTGACTCTCAGCTTTAAAGGGAGTTATTGGGTAAGCAATGATGCCTTCTAATTTCATGGTGATTATCCCTCAATGCAATCTAAATGATTTTTTAAAGCCTTACGAGCGTAATAGGCAAAATTGACCTTATTACGTTTATCTGTTGAAACCCAGTCATGGGCTTCTTTGGCAAGTTCATGTGGAATTTGTTGAATTTGTCCTGCTGCCATTGCCAAAAGCTGTAAACGTGCTGCACGTTCAATCAGGATTGCCAGATTACAGGCTTCTTCAATCGTTTTTCCCGTGACAAGTTGTCCATGATGAGAAAGTAAAACAGCACGGTTTTTACCTAGAGCCGCTGAAATGAAAATTCCTTCCTCATTTCCAACAGGTACACCTGGCCAGTCTTCTACAAAAGAGCAATCTTCATACAAAGCACAAGTATCCATATGTGAGACTATTAATGGCACACGAAGCATGGATAATGCAGCCACATGCGTTGGGTGGGTGTGAATAATACAATTCACTTCAGGATGCTCTTTATAAATCCATGTGTGAAAACGATTGGCTGGATTTGCCATGCCTTCGCCATTTAATGGCTTGAGGTCTTGGTCAACTTCTAACAGATTTGCTGCGGTAATTTCATCAAAGCCTAAACCGAAACGCTGGGTAATAAAGGTATTGCCTTTTTCGGTGCGACTGGTGATTTGCCCAGCAAGCCCAGCATCATGACCATGATCGAATAAGATACGGCAAGTTAAAGCAAGTTTTTGTTTATCGGTATAGCCTTCATCTTTAAAAAGCCGTTGCATACTCTGTTGGGCATTTTGCATCAACTGCTGCTTATCAAGTAGTGCGGTTTCCATAAGATCTCCTATTCGGTTGATTTGTCATTGCGACACGGGCAGAATAAGAAATCTGTGGGTGATTTAAAATATCCAGTTTTTAAAACTTACATGGTCCAGTAAAATATGCAACAGCCGTGGAAAATTCGATTACATCTTGAAGAGCGTGAAGAAAAAACCATTTTTTTAAAATTGGCGAATCAGATTATTCAGGAAATTTTATCGGGACGATTAGTTCAGGGTACACGTTTGCCAGGTTCTCGGACATTATCTGAAGAATTGGGAATTAACCGTAAAACAGTACAATCGGTATATGAAGATTTAGAAGCACAAGGTTGGCTCATTTCAAAATCTAGACAAGGTACATTTGTATCTGAACATTTGCCTAATCTCAAACTTGAATCAATACCTGTTCTAATGACATCCGATCACGCTTCTACTAATTTATCGCCCCCACAAGAAGGCATTAAAAATGATGGTATTCCTGATACCAGACTAATTCCTTACGAGCTGTTTTCTCGTGCCTATCGTCATGCCTTGATTAATGTGACCCGACAACAAATTATGGGTTATGGTGATCCACAAGGGTGTCTTGAATTACGTCAAGCCTTATTGAATATGCTGTCAATGGAACGATTCATTCAAACGACTCTACAACATATCTGTGTGGTTCGTGGTAGCCAAATGGGGATATTTCTTGCGGCTCGTGTGCTTGCCAAACAACAACCACAACGTCAGGTCATTGTGGTGGAACAATGGTCTTATCCGCCAGCAGTAGAAACGTTTTTATCCAATCATTTTCAAATTATTCAGGTTCGATTAGACCAACATGGCCTAGACACTGACCACCTAGTCGAAATATTGGAAAATTATGCAGTTGCAGCAGTGTATACCACGCCACATCACCAATATCCAACTACTGTTTCCATGTCGATGGATAGGCGGTTAAAACTTCTGGAACTGTCCAAAACTTTTGATTTCTATATTGTTGAAGATGACTATGACCATGAATTTCATTATGACAGCCGTCCTATTCCACCCTTAATCAGTTTGCCATCTGCTGATAAAGTCATTCATATTGGTTCACTATCTAAGGTTTTTGCCCCAAGTTTAAGAGTGGGTTATGTCGTGGCGGATCTGGATATTATTCAGGCTATGAAACAGGATATCTTATTGATTGATAAACAGGGTAATGCGATTACTGAACTAGCAATTGCTGAACTAATGCAGCAAGGCGAAATCAAACGACATACTCGAAAGATGCGAAAGATCTATCAAAGCCGTCGTGATTTTGCGGTGATGACTTTTCAGAAAGTATTTAAAGATTTCGTGGAAATCTCAACACCTGCTGGCGGAATGGCATTATGGGTGAAATTTAAGCTGCCTTATCGCTTAGAGTTTGCAAAAGCTCTTAAACAGCTACATATTGATTCTGAGTATGAATTTGGTTCATTGTTGCAAGATGTATCAAATAGTTTCTATATCCGCTTTGGCTTTGCCGCTGTGAGTGAAGTGGAAATAACAAATATTGTTCAGTTACTGTATCAGGTTCTTTTAGAGGAATAGATGGTGATTTTTTGTAGATAAGGTATGTTGGTATGTATTTGATGATAAATTGAGCTTGAAAAATTAAGTACTATGCTTATATATTTATCTTACAGTGATGTATTTGTGGGACTAAAAATATATCATTGAACATAATTTGAAGTTATACAGCTTCAGCAAGACTATAGGAGTAATACATGAAAAACGATCGTGGTGATGAGTTATCTGGTAACGCTTCTCTTTTGTGTCAGTTAAGTGAACTTCAACAGAAAGAACAGGAATATGGTAGAGAAGCTACTGCTAAGTTAATGTCTAACGGATTTAAACGTACAATCGGCAAAAATATTTCTTCAGAAAAGTGCGAAGGTTTTTTAGAGATCGCTGAAACTTTCCAAAAAACTGATGCTCGTTTAGGCTATGCTATCGCAGAAGAAGAAGCTAAAGTTGCACATGCTGCTACTGAAAAAATGCAAGAAATTCTTCAAACAACTGAAGAAGATCAACCTGTATAACACATCTAAATAAAGAGTCCCCCTATTCAAAGGATGGACTCTTATTTTTTATTCTAAAGGCATACGGTATTCAATGATGCCAGGTTTTTCGGCAATCCAGTCATAAAGTTTCTGTGCTGTATGATTGATTTCCTGTGTATGCCAATACAAACGCCCACATTGCAAAATAATTGCTTGCTGCTGCACATACTCAATTAGACGTTTACCAATCTGTTGACCACGAACATCTGGTGATACGTATAAATCTTCTAAATAACAAAAGTTTTGTTCAGCCCATGTCGAACGATGAATCACATAATGTACAAAGCCTAAAACTTTATCACCTTGCTTGGCAACTGCACAGTAAATTGGCTCAGCTTCATCAAAAAAGCGTTGCCATGTGGTTGCTGTTACGGTTTTTGATAAACAGACTTTATAAAAATTCTGATAAGCCAACCAATACGGTATCCACTGTTGATAATCCTCTTGTTGAATAGGAATAACTTTAACCTCTTGACTTTGCATCAATATTTTCCTCAATATTTAGGTGTTAGGAAATGAAAGATCATAGTGTAGGTTGTTTGTGGATATGTAATAAGATACAGTTTTAATGATTTTTAGAGTACCAGTTTGATTGTAGATATCTTAAACATGTATTGTTTATCTTCTATAAATAAAAACAGCATAGAGAAAGTCAATATGCTGTTTATAAAATATTTTTTGGTCAAAAGATTACTTATAATTTAGCGACTAAGGATCAGAAAGCTATACGTGTCTTGAATTTACCATTAAATACGCCAATCTCAACTTTTAATTAAGTTTTCCAACTGTAAAGGAGGATTACCTAATTGAGAATTTAAAACGACTGAAATTGTATGTGAAAGAATTTTTCGAGTGATACGATGAGATAAATGCCATAGATCTCTAGCCCTGACTTTTTGTATATTAAACTGCACTGTTAGTTGTCCTATGACTGTTTCAATTTTCCTTCGCGCATTCATCAGTATTCTCATCGCTTCTTTGGGTCGATGGTCAACCATATTTTTTCTAAATGGTGTTTGTAAATCAACAGACTAGATCTCTTGCGAAAGTCGTTATTGCAAGTTGATTCGGTTTACCAGTGCAGCGATTAAGTTAATGCGTAAACCGAATCTTTTCCGTCTATTTCGATAGCGTTCACTTAATATTCTAAATGTTTTCAATTGACTATTGATGTGTTCGATCACAACTCGTATTTTTCCAATCATTTTATTGTACTTTTTCTCAACAGCAAACAAAGATAAATTCTTTTTTTTCTTTATTGGCATCAATAATTTAAAGCCATCTTGCTCTAATCCGTAGTACCCTAAATCAGTCATAACATATTCACAATGTTTGAATTTCTTAACCGTTTTTCTTGCCAGTTTAATGTCATGCTGACTGCCATTTGATACATCTATTCCTATGATTTGTTTGCTCTTCGGATGATAGATCACTTGTACTTTTAGCGTATGTTTCTTCTTTTTACCACTGTAGAACTTACTCTGATTTTTTTTTCGGCCGCTCTATTGAACATTCTGTCGCATCGATAATGACCCAGTTAAAGTGTTCATCTGCTGTGGTAATGCTTCGTTTTGGCAGAGTAAAACGTCTTGATTTCATCAATGCATCTTCAACCTTTTTAATGGTTCGATTCACATTACTTTCAGCGATATGGTAGTGTGCCGCCAATTCCAGTTGAGTGCTGTAGTTCCGTAAGTAATTGAGTGTTAATAACAACTGATCCTCTATAGCTAAAGTATGAGGGCGACCTGATTTCTTTTTAAGTGATTCTGCTTTTTCTAAAACTTCTACCATTTCAGTAAAAACTAGTCGAGGTACGCCAACCAAGCGTTTGAATTCAGAATCTGAAAAACGGTTTAATTTCTGATATCTCATGAAACTTAGATTGAGGTGATTTTTACTTTCGCAAGAGATCTACTGTAAATCATAATATTTTTTTAGTTCAGGTCTTAAATACCCTTTATCAGCACCAAGCAAACCATGAATATTCTGTGTAATTTCAGGTGCAACATCTCGTTCATCGCAGTTTGCTGGAGCAAAAGTATAATCTGTAATCATTCCTGAGAAATTAATCACAATATGTCCTTTAAAACCATAATATTTTTCTTGTTTAGCTGCACAATAACTGAAGCCAGCATCGGTTTTAAAATTTCTATGTTTTTTTGCTCGAGCATAGTGACAAACAGGAATAGGAAAACCATCAATAAAATGAATATTATCGTGCATAAAGGTTTTTCTAATCTTGGTCATAATTTGCTGATTGACTTGCCATAAATTTGCACAGTGTTTACAGAAATTAGGATAAGAACCTAATTTTGGAAACCAGTCTAAGTAATTGTGTTTAAAATATTTCCAGATATTTTTATCAGAATCCAATCCTAAAAATTCACCTACAATTTGTATAGTAATTATTTCAATATCGGTTAAAGCTGGAGGAAATCCTCTCGTTCTTAATGGCTTTGTGACGATAAGTGAATAGCAAGAATCTATGAATAAATACACAGAAATGATAAATTCGTAAATGGACATAACATGAGGTAGTTTTCTTGGTCGAAATCTAAATTGTGTTATGTCCATTTTATTTCAAGAGTTTAGAAAGTTGAGATTCGCGTATTAAATACAAAATAAGAGATTAACCCCAAAACCAGTCCCCAGAATGCTCCACCAATTCCAAACAAGGTAATATTGGCAGCAGTGGCAAGAAAGGTAATTAAAGCTGCTTCTCGACCATTGTCATCACTCATGGCATTGGTCAGACTTCCTGCAATTGTGCCTAACAAGGCAAGTCCTACCAACGAACTAATAAATGCAGTTGGAAACGCTGCAAATACCGCTGCCAATGTGACTCCAAAAATCCCGACCAAAATATAAAATATTCCAGCGGCAATGCCTGCTACCCAACGTTTTGATGGGTCTTCATGTGATTCTTTACCTGTACAGATTGCTGCGGTAATTGCTGCTAAGTTAAATGCATGTGAGCCAAAGGGTGCCATCAATAAAGAACCTAAACCCGTTATGCTAAGAATTGGTTTGGCATTAGTTTTAAAACCATCATTTTTCAATACCAATAAACCTGGCATATATTGCCCTGTTAAAGTAATTAAGAATAAAGGTAAAGCAATACTTAATGCTGAATTGATAGAAAAAGTAGGAGCGGTAAAAATCGGTGATGCCAATTTTAATTCAAATCCAGTGAAATCAATTCGTGCTTGCAACATTAAGAAAATAAACCCAAAAACTAAAACACTCACAATGGCATATCGTGCAGAAAAACGTTTAGTAATGAGATAAATAAGAAATAATGAAATAGCCAGAAATGGATCAATGGACATATTCGTAAAGGCTGCAATCCCAAACTGTAATAAAATTCCTGCCAATAAACCTGATGCAATACCAATTGGAATTAAACGAATCAGTTTTTCAAAATAGCCTGTAACCCCTAAAATTACGAAGGCTAAGGCAGAAAGTAAATATGCCCCAATCGCTTCAGCATAGGGTACTGTGACTAGAGCTGTAATTAGAAATGCTGCCGCAGGAGTGGACCATGCAGTAATGATTGGTTCTCATGTGTACCAACTTAATAATATGCCTGTGATACCAACACCGATAGAAATTGCCCACACCCATGAAGCAGTAAGTTCAGGGCTAAGTCCTGCCATTTGTGCAGCTTGGAATATTAAAATAAATGTACCACCATAATTGACAATTACTGAGATTAATCCTGCAATGATTGGAGGAATCAGGTCTTGTGCATAACGGCTAGATGAATGAAAAGAATACATAATTAGCCCCTAGTAACTTTCTAAAATAAGAGGCATGAAGTCTAGTTTTACTTGTGGTATTTAAATAAGATACACTTTTAATATTTTTTAAAGTACCACTTATGGCAATGTCATCATCTTTTCCATCTCTGATTCTCCCTAAAGGACATATCAAAGATGGATTGTATTGTGCTATACGTGATGCCATTTTAGATGGGCGTTTGTCTGCGGGAACCAAATTACCATCGAGCCGTACATTGGCGGAAATGATGTCTATTTCTCGTAATTCGGTATTGGCAGCATTAGACCGTTTATTAGATGAAGGTTATTTGATTACAAAGCCTAGTTCAGGTACTTATGTTGCCGATATTATTCCTGATCAACTGATTCAAATTCAAAGTAGTCAATTACATGCTATACAGCAGTCTGCACAAACACTAAATATCAATCCTCATATTGCCAGTTTATTACCTGATTGGCATAAGCAAACTTTATCTTGTCAAGAAAAGAAAATGTTTCATGTTGGTGTGGGCTGTATAGATTTGTTTCCACATCAACTTTGGGGAAAACTATTGGGGAGAGCATGGCGGCAGTCTTATTATCAATTAGGACAATTCCATGACCCACGAGGATATTTACCTTTACGACAGGCAATTTGCCAATATGTTCAATCGACACGAGGGTTAAACTGTAACGAAGAACAAATTCTGATTGTGAATGGAATACAGCAGGCAATTCATCTGGTGGCTTATGCCTTGTTACAACCATATGATCAAGTGTGTTTAGATGAACCTGGATATGATGCTGCTTTAAATGTATTTCGTAGTTTCGGGGTGATGGTACAACCAATTGAAAGTGATGATGAAGGTATGAAAGTTCCAGAAATTATACAGCATTATACAGGTAGTAAACTGGTTTATACTGCTCCTTCACATCAGTTCCCACTTGGAGGGACATTAAGTCTTGCTCGACGTTTTGCCTTATTGGACTGGTCAGCCCAACAACAAAAATGGATTTTTGAAGATGACTATAATAGCGAGTTTCGTTATGGTACTCCTCCGATTCAGGCGTTGCAGGGTTTAGACCAACAGCAGAGGGTGATTTATGCAGGTACATTTTCTAAAATAATGTTTCCTGAATTTCGACTTGGATTCATGGTTGTTCCTGATGCCTTAGTTGATACTTTTAGTTTGGCAAAATATTATACTGATACTCGTAGTTCTTATCTTGAACAAGTAGCACTGGCTGCATTTATACAAGATGGGCATTATGCTCGGCATGTACGTAAAGTCCGTAAAGCCTGTTATGAAAGGCAGCAAGTTTTAATTGCAGCAATTGAACATCATCTGTCTGATGTATTAGTCGTGCAGCCTACTGATTCAGGGATTCATTTGGTATGTTGGCTAAAAGAGCATTGGACAGAGCAAGATTTTATAGTCCAATGCAGCCAAGCGGGTTTAGCAGTGCAGCCACTATCCCGATATTGTCAGCATAGCCATCAAAAAGCTGCTGTATTGTTTGGTTATGCCGCACATACTCCTGAAGAGATTAAGGTAAGTATTGAAAAATTGGCAATGCAGATTCAGATGTAAAATCGACAATTTAGGATACGAGAAAACTTAAAAAAGAATTAGCTTCTTTTGTAAGCCTTTCCTCACTCAGACCTTACAACCTTAATACACAGCATCGATGGTTATTTTTGTGCTCAAGTTGTATTTTTATGAGTGTTCTACTGATACGACGAATTTGATAACAATCAATGCTTTCACTATATCTTTTTAAGAATAATTTGGTTAAGGGTAATGTATTTAAATTTTTCTCAATAGTTGATGCATGGGAAATCTGTTTCATCCACCAATTTGCTGAACGCCTAGGACTATCTAAATTCCACAGTAAATCATTGTTGAGTCTAATGAGTTTTTTCACGAAGAATACGTCACGACTATGCCAGTCAACTTTAGTGCCTTGAGGAATGTATTTTTGATGAAATGCCTGATTGGTCTCTAATAACCAAATTGTGTCATTACGGTATAACCAAGCATATAAAGCCGCATTTAAAAGTCGAGCAGGTTTTATACCATTTTGTTTAATCAAGCCAAGCCATTTCTTACGGTGTAGGATAGTGAAATTAGTAATAGGGTTGCTATGAACATCTATATGATTATTTTGATTTATTCTGCGGAAAGAGCGGATTTTCTTTAGAATTTCAGTCCTGCAAGTACATCCCCACGGATATTCGAGAACTATTGTTCTTGTACATTGGAAAACATAAAAATAGCCTATTTATATAGTTTTAGATAAAGGCTAGTGATGTGATATATACAACACACAAGCAACTACACCACATCACTAGGCAGTGATGAGTTATTTACAAACAGATGGGTAAATAAACTAGGGTGGAGTCAAAAGCCTAAGTGTGTGAATACGAATAGAAATTTAAATTGAACTGTTAGTATAGGTAAACTGAACTAAAACTTCACTCTTTTCTATTTCGAAAGTTTATAGAAAACATGAAATACCAAGTAATTTCATATACATATAATTGTATGAAAAATATTCTTTAGTTAGGGTTATCCTTCTGTAAGCTGATAAATAAATTTTTAAAGCGATTTTTCCACTCATCTGGTGTTGCATATAAATGTTTTTTATTGCAATCATTTTATGAATGAAACTATCACAGTAGAGTACCCACTTTTTGATTCCTTTGGCACTTTCTAGCTCAATACAAATTTTTTTGATTTGTTCATTTGTTAATCGATGCTGCGTAAGAATAAGAAAAGCACAAAATGCTTCATGATTTTTATTTTTATGAATATCGATGAGATAGGAAAAACTATTTTGATCTTTTATATCTAGTTGTAAGAACAATAATTTTCGCCCTTTTTCATAATCAATCCATGAAGGGTGTTTGGGTTCAGGTACAAGTTTTTTGATTTGAAGCAAATTAATACCCGTTATCCTTTCACCGTGCTCATCAATTGCAGAAAGGTGTTCTAGGGGAGAGTTAATTTCAGAAGCAAGTTCTTGGAGAGATTGGATAATATATTGAATGTCAAAACGTTCATCTCTGTTAGGTGGTGTATCTGTTGTTTCAGATTTTTTAGTCTTAGTATTTTGATTGCCATATGGTTCATCAGATGATGTTTCAATATCTTCAGATTTATCTGAATATGGATGATTGGGTGCCCCAACTTCAATTGGATCATTAGTTGGTTCATTAAAAGAATACTTCAAAATACCTTGTGTATTTCCAGTTTCCACATCAGAACGCTTACGATATTCACCACTTGTTCTAGATGGTGGTTTTTGAGTATTAATGTGCTCATTTTTATTTTGATTTTTTTCACGAGGACGAGAATTTTTTTCTTCAGGCCTCGAAACAGTATTGGTCAGGTCTTTGTTGACATCAATCATGTGATCGTTAATAGGATCAAACTTTTTCACTCTAGTGATAAAAAATCGTGTTTTATTGTCATTTAGCCAAATTCCTTCCGCTTCAAGGACAAGTTTTGTGGGATGTGGTGGAAATACAATGGGATATCTTGTGCCTGTACCATTCTGAAGATGATTAAACTCAGTAATTTCCATGCTTCGTTGAATTTTATCAACTATCATCTGCACATATGGATTTAAGGCGAGATTGGCAAGAAAAATAATTGCAGTCTCACCTATATCTTCATATGGCTTTCTGATTTTAATTTTATATTCAACATTATCATTCTCAATTTCTGTAGTATAAGATTCTAAAAAGCGATGAATGATGGATTGGCTTGAAGTTCCTAATAAGAGTCCCCGAATATCCTTCCGATTGACGAATAAGCTATGCAAAACATGAATTGAAGAAGTGATGACTTGAGTTCCATCATTAGAATGCATTAAGCAATGATTCACTTTGCGATATGAATCATTGGTGTATTTGGTAAATGGATAGCCTTGAAGAACATAATCAACTTTATTTGGGAGGAAATAGTTTTTTAATGGAATGTAGTACTCAGAAGTATTGGAGATTCTGTCAGTAAGTTTTATATTCTTAGGTTTATTATTAGTGAAGTTGAAAGAAAATCGTTTTGTAATAAGTTTTCCAGAAAATCTATAGGATTGATCGGTTAAAACATTTCCATCCCAAATACTGCCATGTTGAATAGCATCAAGATCAAGTACTGGAACAAGGAATGTTGAGCATTTATCTAAAAATAACCATTGATCACTTTTTCTAATCTCAATTAATAACACTTCAACAAAAGGATTAGTTGAGTCGTTATCGTCGTTTCGAACAAGTCCACCGTATCTATAAACCACTCGACTAATATTATCGTTTGGGAAGCAATCAATAGTCGTTATTTTGTCATTATTAACAGGCATATATTTTTACAAAATGAAAAATTAAAGCTTATAGATAATATACTTTTTATTCTTGCTCTAGTTTATTTGTGTAAACTCTGATTTATTTGTGGAACTGACAGTCAGAGTGATACATGGGCCGCCCGCTAAGAACTAGGATAGATTTTGCGAAAACAATAAGTTGGTATGACTTTTTTTATAATCAGTTAGTAAGCTTTGGTAGATATAAAAATGATTATGATATGGAGAAATTTTTTTATGGATACCAAAAAGATCACAAAGTACAGAGCTTATTCAAAAAGTATAAATTTGGATTATCCACACCACAAAAATACCAGATAATTAATGTTGAATCTAAATGTATTGGTTCATCTCAAATTATCAACCATCCCCTGTGGAAAATTTTTAAATATCAAATATTTGATGAAGATCTTATATTATTAGAATTAACTACTCTACCTCACTATATTGTAGAGTTCATTTCATCCAATGGACGTATAAAGACTTTGATAAGAGTTGCTTAGAACATATAGCAAGCTATGGCTCACTCGACAGCCTATGTACATTGTATTTATTGCATCACTGGGGAGTAACAATTAATAGTACTGCTCTTTCTAATGATTGCTGTTCACTTCTCATAAATTCATTAGAGTTATTACTAAAAAGAAATCCTCACTTCCATCGTTCACATGTCTTTTTATTTGATGAATTATGTGATCAGATCTTCCTTATGGAATTAAAAGGATATAGTCGTCCACTCAAAATTAAATTAAATTGGCGAGAATACAGAAAGGAAAACTGGTCTAGTGAAGTTAAAGAGATATCTACAAAAGCTGAAGCAGATTTCCGTGTTCACCCCAAACTTCAAGACTTCATTCCAAGCTCAGATCAAAACCTAGTAGAACTATACAAAGAAACTGTTTATTTAAGTTGATTTTATCTGCTTACCATTTGCTTACCAGAATCTAAAAACAAAAAAACCACTTACGATTAATGCACATAAGTGGTTGTTTTATATGGTGGGCCCAGACAGACGAAAACAATCTCCTACCCTATTGTTTTTAATGAATTATTTTATAAATTAAAAAATCAGGATACAAAGCAGGATACACGATTCAAATGTTGTTTTTTTGATCAATCAACCTTTTTAGTACCACTTTACTCCCCCACTACAACTTCTTTTATTGGACTTTAACAATACATAGCTTCTTAGTAAAATATGAGCCGACATCAATGTAGTGACAATTGTCGATTTGAGTATGTTCTTTGACAATTGTATGACCAATATAAATTTCGTCAATATTTTCGACAATATCATATTTATCTGAGTAATTACGTATTCTTCCTCTCCCCCACAAGGCATTGGAATAGCTGGATACAATACCGGGAATCTTATAATCTCCTTTTAAGATATCAGCTTTAAAGACCTCCCAGTCTTGAATATCAATGTCGGCATGAACAATACCTATCTTTTTATCTTTCAGCTCAACTTCAATCACCAATGGTAACTTTGCTAAACGATCAATAATTCTCTGTCGTGTCTTTTGAAATTGTCTACAAAACCATGCTCCCCCATTTCTTGCATGCATGTCTTTCATTTTAGGATCATGTTGCCCTCGAATACACATTTCTTCATGATTACCGCGCACAGTTAAAAACCATGTTTGATCGAGTAATGAAATACATTCTAAATTTTCATTACCTCTATCGATGAGATCTCCTGTGCATATGAGCAAGTCATTGTCAAAATCAAAATTCTTTAGATGAAGCTCTTGCATTAGAAGACTATAAGACCCGTGAAGATCTCCAACGATATAAACTGAATTATAATTTTGGTTTACAAGTATCTTTATTATATCGTTCATGCTATGAATAAAACCTTCTACGAATTTTGAATCCCATTATAGAACATGACTACCACAGCCTCCAATTCATTACAAAATATTGTTATTTATACAAATAATAAAATTTCACTTGATTTTTATAAGCCATTTGAAGATTGACTAAACCCTATATTATTTACAGTTAAAACTTTAGAACAAATTCCTAGCAAGACTGAAAATAAAATTCATATTGTCATCTTGGAGTCCTGTGATGAACTTAGCAATCTACAAATAAATTGCAATAAAATTCATCTTATCATGCCTGAATATTCAAAGAATAAATTAGAAAATGATCTAAAGGTCTTAATATTTGAGCATGACCAATCTATGTCATCCCAACAAGCTTTAGAAAAGTTTTATCATGGTTTTATTAAATTTTATTGCTCTGCTGAATATTATCTTGATCCTCAGGATTTTTTTAATTCTGACTCATATAAAGATGGATATCGATACATCAACATCCATGAGGTATTGCAAAACAATGTTAATTATGAACAACAACTTAATACCTACCTTAATACGATATTGGATACTGAAACAGTATCCTTCAATTTTTCAATAAGCTATGATTTTTATTCAGAATCTGGCTATTTACCGCAGCTAGAAGATACTGTTGATCATTTAAAATATGTCAGAGATAGAGATGTATTCTTTAGCATTGTGCTTTCAAAGTATCCAATATCAGATAATAAGTTAGCTATTATACATTTAAGTCAAAAGTCTCTAATCTCTTGATTTTTTTATCATATCAAAACCGATTAATTTATCACTATCTAGATCAAAAGGAAGAACCCATATCTCTGGATTTTTTCCTTGATCTCTTTCATGCTTATTTAATAGAAACTTCATTAAAGCGTCATTAAATTTTGAACTTTTTGGATAAATCAAAACTATTGGACCATCGTGTTCAAGGTACATATAACTATAAGCAAACATTTGCTGCATATCACCATCGCTGATTCCATAACGCTGGTCTTCACTATTCTGATCCAATAATTTCCATTTTGTATCTAAAATCATATTCTTATATGATGATTGATGTTTAGCTTCAAAATAAATATCTGGTCGAAGATTAAACATGTCTTTTCGATTGTGACGACACAAATATTTATTACTCTTCTGCCTTTGGATTCGATAATGATCCGAATATGCTTTTTCAACCTTACTCAGCACATAAGCTTCAAATAACTTTTCCATCGGAAACAGCAAGCTCATTCCCTGCCATTCTCCTTGTAGTGCAGACGGTGTCTGCACTCCCAAAACTATTTCACACCAGACTTTGATTAGTTCATATTGAGCATATAAACGCCCTGATTTCCATTGAGGAAAGTCTAAACGCGGCAATCTACTCGTTGGCACCTCACTCAATTTAAGACGGATTTCATTTGCCAATCGCCAATTATCAGTATCTTGCGTGAGTTTACAGATTTTTTCTAATGCAGTTTTAATAAGACGATTTGGCGCCGTATTTAAAGAAAAAATATCATGTTCAATCGGAAAACGATGTTGCTCGGTCACTGGTTGAGTCAGATATCTTTGGATATTCAATTTACCTTTTAAATAGGCACTTTGCTCTGCGATACGTTGATATTCAGACCGTACACCTCGCTGAAGCAATAGGTTGCATGCCTGCAAAAAACGACTCATGATCCATTCACTTAAAGGCAAATTCAACTTATCTAGTGAAGCCTCTCCCACTTCACGAGCAGGTGGGAGCTTCCACAAGGCTTCTAGCATCTTTCGAAGTAACTGACGTTCATTCGCAAGTACTTCTTCCTTTTGATCTTGTGTTTGTATATCGACGTGTTTGGGTAATATCTCAATTGTATGCCCACACGGCGTAGAAATAATTCCCACAAAATTATCAACTTTGAGTGTTCTTCTCCCTTCTATTTCAAATATAGGAACCCCATTTTTTTTATATTGACCAGCCAACTCGCATAGATAATCAAATACCGAACTTGGTACTTTAATACGATCTAATTGTGTTGGCACCATCATTTCGGTATTGGTGCCATTATCTTCAATGACACCATATTCTCTAATCGTGAAAAGCACTATGAAGCAACCTTTTCCATAATGCTTTCTTTATTTTTTCCCTCAATGATTTTCATCAGTGCTTCTTTCTTTTTATCAACATCACCCTCAAATAGTTCTGTATTGATGTCCCAATTTCTACTTGCTAAATGTTCCCGTTCATGTGGTTGCATGTTAGGAAATAAATACTCTTCTACTTTTTCCATCTTCACCATCCCATTTTTATTAAGTACTAAATTAATTTTTCCCCAATCATGAAAGAAATATTCTTGTAATAATGGGATAATTTTTTTCTCAAATATTTTCATTAACTTTTCTAAGCTGGCATCGTTTTTCAATGAAATAAAATATGCATGCCCAATACAATGATCGCGATCCAGTAGCACCTGAATCCGTTTATTCATAGTCTCCAAAATGGCTTTGACATTTATATCTTTATAATCAGTGATTTGAATATCCTTTAAAACATTAGGCTCGGGCATCATTTCAATAAATTCAAAACGTCGTCTTAAAGCAATATCTACTGAAGTTAATGAACGGTCAGAACTGTTCATCGTACCTATAATATAAAGATTGTTTGGTACACTAAATTGCTCATTTGAATAAGGAAGAGTTACAGACAACTCTTCAAGTTGATCTGCACGTTTGGATTCCTCAATTAAAGTAATAAGTTCACCAAAAATTTTGGAAATATTACCTCGGTTAATTTCATCAATAATCAGCACATAGTTTTCTGTCGGATTATCTTTCGCGGACTTACAAAAACGTTTAAACACTCCTGCTTCTACTGGATATTTTAATTGTCCATTAACTTCTTTAACTTTAATGCCTTCTACAAAATCTTCATAACCATAGCTTTGGTGAAAGGTAACAAAACCAATTTGAGCTATTTGTTTATCAGTACTTTTTAGATATTCATTGAACCTTTGATTCATTTCCTCTCTAATTTTTTCATTTGAAATAGGTATCTTTCTTGATTCCAGTTCTTTCTGAATAATTTCTTTTAAAGTATCTTTTTGAATCTTATAAACAATTGATAACGCTTCATTAATTGTATTATATGTTTTGCCTGTCCCTGCAGGACCATACAAAATTTGATTTCGTGTGAATAATACATCGTTTAACTTATCTTGCTCTACAATCCTTGAATAACTATCTAGTATATTTCTGCTCTCTTGTTTTCGCTTTTTCAGAGCTTTTAAAGTTTCAATATAATCACCCCAAACCTTTTTATTAACTTTTTCAGTATTGCCTGAATTCACATTAAATTTAATCTCATTCTTCGTAAGATGTCTTTGACCAACCGCATTGAGTGGAAAATAGACTTCAGGTTTACAACGATACAGTGCTGTAGATAATTTATTAATGCCAACAGAACTAATCTTCAAAATCTCCTTGACATCATCGAAATTTAAATATTCCTGGTTATCTTTAGCATTGATTTCTTTAAATACCCCCCACAGTTTCGGAATCGTGTCATGATCTCGCTCGACAATGGAGCCATTTTTATTTTTAAAAACTTTATAGGGGTAATACCAAGCCCGTTGTCCATCAGAACTAGGGATATTTTTTATATCTTCCAGCCCAAAGCCTTCCTCTTCGCTGAGTTCTAAAAAAGCATTATGCATCTGCAAACGATTAGCATGAGTCCCTACATTAAGTAGACTAAGAACCGTAAAAGGATCTATTTCCTTATGATGATATTTTTCATCATTAACAATGCTCTTATTTTCATCAAAAATAAGATCAGATTTAAAATCTTGTCCCACACTTTTTTTTATATCCCTAATTCTAATTGCAAGTTCGCTTTGTTTATTTTCATATTCTTTAATTTTAGGGAATAACTTTTCAGTATATAAACGTATCCATTTTGGTTTTGTTAAATTAACTTGATTCATTTATAAATATCCTGATATTAACCTTTACTATTTTGTGCATATGCCATTAACTGACAAAATACATTTACTAACTTCTGCTGTTTAATATTGCTTGTATTACTATTCATTAAGTTTGGATTCCCTACCACGATTGCTAAAGACTGTGCTCTCGAATTCGCTACATTTAAACGGTTTTTATCAAACAAAAAATCCATTCCACGTGGTGAATCGTTCACATCACTCGCACATAAGCTAAAAAATACGATAGGTGCTTCTTGGCCTTGGAACTTATCTACACTTCCCAATTTCGCATTTTCACCTAAAGTAGATTTAAGTTTAGTTACCTGAAAGTTATACGGTGCTACAAACAACATATCATCTAGAGTAATGGACTTTTTCTTGCCATCCTTGTCGGTATAAATTCGCCCAACAAGCTCATTCACAGCATGTTGAATCGCTTGAACCTCTTCATCACTCGCTTGAGTATTTCCTTCATGTTCAACGGGGATGAATACAACACCTGCTTCCTTATTTAATACCCCCTTATAAGCATCAGGGACTTGAATAACTTGCAGATCGTTAGACTTGTGTGAATTTAACTTACCCTCATAAATGGCCTGACTGATAAACTCATTTACTTTTGAATGCATTCTGTAGGTGGTGTCGAGAAAGATGCCTCGGTTAGACTCAATTGTTGGATAATCTCTTAGCAAATAATCCAAAATAGACAAACCACTATCGCCAGGGTGCGTACCTTGTGCTGGTTGTCCTAATTGCATTTGGTCACCCATTAAAACTAGATTATGAGCGGATTGACTCATTGCAATTAAGTTCGCTACCGACACTTGCCCTGCTTCATCAATAAACAAATAATCAAATTGCTTATTTAATTCCTCACGAGAAAACCCCCACGCTGTGGTACCAATGACACATGCTCCATCAAGATATTCAACTATTTTGTCATTCTTAATTTCTGAAATTCCAAAGTTTTCAATCTCAGCATCTGTATTTTTTGTACAACAGAAATGAGCTGGAATAATTTCATTTTGGCAATACTCTGCCACACCAATCAAAAGATTATTAATTGCCTTGTGGGAATTTGAGCTAATGCCTACTTTCTTTCCTTGCTTAAGCAATTCCGCAATAACATGCTTACCTGTAAAGGTTTTTCCTGCACCCGGAGGTCCTTGAATTACAATATATGAGTTATCTAAATTACAAATTGCCGATTTTATTTGATCCAACTTTTCTAAATTTTTATGGCTAGAAACAATTATTTCTCCCATTTCTATCCCCTTGATGCGTGGATAATCCCGTCTTAAAAAATGGAGAATAGCATCATCATTGAGCTGGTTTTCATAATAGCTTCGAACTACTGTTTCTATTGCTTTTGGAATAGGCTTTGGATTCACATAATCATCTGGGATTAAATGCACAACAGAAAGCGGTTCTTTAAGCTGTAAGCAAATTCTGCCTTTTGAAACTGATGAATGCTCTTTTAATAATGTCGCTTTAAGATTGTTCCCCTTTTCATCTTCCTCCCCAAGAATATAAAAGCTAGTGGTATTTGCCATTTTAAATTCTTGATGAGGATCAAATGAATACTCATATGCTAAGCTTCTTGCTTTAGGGGTTGGTTTAAATGGCTCTTTGTCTGTACGAATACAATTTACTAGACAATCAAGGTCATCATAAAGCTCTTCTACTGTTAAGCCCATTCTTTCAAAGAGTCGCCAAAAAACTGGCTTAGCTTCTCTACGATGGAATTCCAGGGCCCAAGCCATGTTTTCACAAATTTGTGACTCAATTATATCGTGAGCCTTAAGAGATTCTGCTTTACTCAATAATTGATCTCTTAAGTGAGTTATTGCCGTTATTTCCTCACTTACC
Organism: Acinetobacter sp. R933-2; assembly: GCF_030325485.1. NCBI lineage: Bacteria > Pseudomonadati > Pseudomonadota > Gammaproteobacteria > Moraxellales > Moraxellaceae > Acinetobacter > Acinetobacter sp. R933-2. The sequence goes on along the minus strand of NZ_JACAIJ010000017.1, from coordinate 27,648 downwards.
TCTTTTTCTACAATGTCTTTTTTACCTACATACTGGATGCCAAATTCTTGCTGTTTCTGATGCAACCAAGCCACCAACTCTTGCGTACTATTACAATCATCAATATTGTAGTCTCGAATACTTTTCAGGACCTGTGATGTTTGCCAGGTTAAGCCATCTGGATTAACTCGCCAATTTTCATACACGACAACAGAATCACCCCCCGAACCCACTTCTGTCTCACGTTTACCACGGTATAAGTGTTCTACATTTTTAATAGAATATTTAGGTTCACCAATCAGCAATCCATTTTTAACGATCTTGTATAAATCAACAAAAACTTCATTTCTTAACAATTGATCTACTTCAAATTCACAAACCCCATAACGGCACATAAGCTTCTTACACGCAGCAATTTCATAGTTTGCATAATGGTAAATATGCATCGTAGGATCTTGCTGCCAACGTGCATAAACCCATTCGATAAATGATTTAAATGCTATTCTTTCTTCAATTTCATTGTGAGCCCAAAAGTCGATAAATTTACGCTCATCTTTTTCATCGAAATATGTACATCCCCATAAGTACTCAAGTCCCCCTTCAATTAAAGGAAACCCTTCGATATCAAAGTACACATCATTTTCAGAGTGCTGAGGTAATAATGCCAATCCTAGTTTTTCATGAGTGTTAATGATTTCAAATAAAGGCGTTGTAAGCCCTTCACTTTGCCGCTGAATCCGAGCCTGAGCTTTTAATCTATTATATACATCAGTATTCAAGCCCTTAATATTTAGCTTATCACTATCAATCAAATCTTGCATTGTCTGAATACTCTCAGCATTCAGCTTCTTGATTTGCGAGCGTGTAATTGTGGCAACTTGAGAAAGATGATCTCTATCTTTGAGTAATTGCTTCGCATAATTACTCCAACAACCCCATGACTTGGAGTCAGAAGGATTAGGGCACTTTTCCAAATCGAATTCTTCGTGTAATTGCAAAAAGGCATTTTTTACTGATTGGTAGTAATAGTAGAATTCTTGTGTTCTCAATCGCTGTTGAGTTTGATCACCTAAAATAATGACAAAATCATTCGAATAACGGCCTTGAATAGCTGATATCATTTCCTGATAACAACACAGTTGGATGGTGTAATAAGGTTGTAGTGACTTAGAAAGTTTGGTGTCCCAAATTTCATAATGATAGTCCCCAAGTTGACTAGAACCTGGAACCTTAACTAAAAAATCAGCAAACCCAGTAAATGCACCTTTACTCAAACAAGCCTGAAAAATAACATCTGTACCTTCTTTCATGGCCTGTATCGTTTCAGCTTTCTTATCTGAACTTAATCCTATATCTGTAATTGTTAAGCCTTGTCGCTTCAACTCTTCCAATACAGATGATTCGTGCTCTGCGCCTTTATCCTGAAGCATGAGCATCATTGCATCATCTTGATCTTTTAAATCTAAAGTTTCAGGAGTAATAAGACTGAAATGTTCCATCCAGGAAGCAAAAGGACTTTCTAGAAACAAAATTAAATCTGAAGGAGAAAAGATTAAATTATCGTTATGTAGTTTCATATTTACCCCAAATATTTTTATAAAGTGCTAAAAAATGGATACTACTATAAACACTTGATAATTATTACTATTATTTAGTCTTATAAAATAAAGCTTGATTCATACCATTTCATCTCAGTCATGTCTATGCAATCCCTATAGATAAAAAAATATTTGGTCACAAATGATATTAATTTTAAGCATAGTGGTGCATTAGTGTGAAAAGGCTGAATTTATCTGGAGCATTTATGTATCAAAGGTATGTCATTAGTGACATAAAACTGCGTCATTAGTGACATAAAACTGCGTCATTAATGACATAAAACTGCGTCATTAGTGACATAAAACTATGTCATTAGTGGCATAAAACTGTGTCATTAGTGACATAAAACTGTGTCATTAATGATACAAAACTGTGTCATTTTTCATCAAGGAAGCCTTCTCATCAAACACTAAAATGCAAATAAAATAATAACAAAAAAATCAAACCAAAAATAATTAACTCAATTAAATCAAAAAATTATATACATTATAAAAATAAAGTATCACATTATAAAATTCACCACCATTCTCATTATAAGATTAAGCACTTTAATAAATTTAAAGAACAGATTAAACACATCTATTTATTTTATATATTTCATAAATTACAATTACTTTAATTTATAAATAATTAATATTCTATATAAAAAATAAAAATTTTATGACGTAACACAGATTAATTTTTATACATTAAATTCTTTTTATGACGTAACACCGCATATTTTTTACACTATTTATGACGTAACACCGCATATTTTTCATACTATTCATGACGTAACAAAATTTTATAGCTATAAATCTACGGTGAGTAACAGTAGTCTTGGATGAAATTTGATCACCTCTTTTTTTTAAACAAATTTTTGTACCGGTATGATCGTCTAATCCTAGTCTTCCTTTTAGCTCTAAAATTATTTTTAAGAAAAAATTAACAGTAATTGATTGAGGTCAAATCAAAGTTTATAATTTAATAATTATTAAAAAATAAACAAATTAATTATAATTAATAAATATTCTCACAAAATATAATAAACCTCCTCCTCACCAACCATTAAAAAATATATAGATAAAAACCAATAGAAATACACAAATATTCCCGCGAATCAAATATTAAAAATTAAACTTTAGATAAGAGAAATTTAATTTTATATTCATAGTTATTCACTAGTACATTATTTTAAATTCAATTAAATTAAGAATTAATATGCGACACCATGTCGCATATTGATGTATCCAAAGGAAATCGTATACTGTAAAAACTGTTAGAGGAACAAGTTGTTGAATGTTAAAACCATCCGCTTAATACTCCCAACCTGAGCATGTAAATGGATTACTCTTTATAGTAGTCATCAACAAAGCATTCCTCCTTACCTTAGGCATTAACATCATTGGCAAGATAAAGATAAATATGTGAGTAATCGAAAATTGAAGAAAGTGCCAAACCGCTTGTCCGAGAGTTATAAGGATTAAATGCTAGAAGAGCAGCTTCTACCAGGGGGTATGTTATGAAAATTAAGCGACACTACATGTCGTTTAGGAGTAAAAATGGATATATCCATATTCACTAATTTGTTAATATCTAAGAATAAAATATAATTGAATAATAGAGGACTGACATATTTCTACTTTAGAAAAAGCGATTTTTTTCGCTACCAAACAACACCTTTGTCAAGTGGATAAAGCTGGACAGGCTTACATTCTTCATCCGTTACGGATCATGCAAAAAGTACAACACCCCGATGCTAAAATAGTAGCTGTATTACATGACATTTTAGAAGATACACCAACTTCTGCCGACGATCTTCTTGCTCTTGGCTTTAGCAGTAAAATTGTTGATGCGGTACAGGCCGTCACTAAAAAAGATGGTGAAAATCGTTTTCAAGCGGTACAGCGTACTGTAAAGAATGCAATTGCTTGTGAAGTAAAACTAGCTGATTTAAGTGACAATATGAACTTATCTCGATTACCGACTATTTCAGCCAAAGACCTAGCTAGATTCAACCAATATTTGAAAATTAGAGATATCTTACTTAATGCACAAAACATATATGACCATCTCACTTGGTTAAATATTGATATCGATTATCCAGCATTTACTTATCGAAGTTTGCGTAAAAATTATCAATATATACTCAATGCCATGTTTGACGAACAACATGAAATTGGCGGTTTAAATATTGGTCTTCCACAAGAATGGTGGATTTTATTTGAAGATACCAGTGCATATTTTGCTTACTGTAAACGTAAAGGTATTGTGCCTTTAGAAGTAGTTTATCTTCAGCTCATCAATACAACGGACCTAGATTACTTCGGTCAAATATTTCAGGATGACGATAGTCAAGCATTATTCCGGAGTATGTTCGAAACTTTTATGCAATTCCATTTTGAAAAGGATATAAATGATTATTAAAGAAGATCTTTATATAGATAACTTACATTATATTCTTCAATTCAATCACTATAATTTTTCCTTTTATCTAGACCGCCCTCCTCGTACCCGATTAAATATTAACTTTAAGAAGCATCCTGAAATGGCATTATTTCGAGATGATCCGATTTATGAAGATTTAAATTTAAAACTACCTGCTTTAAAGATTTTTAATATTGTAAGTAAGCGTATTGAACAGATCATATATAAATACAAAATCCAATATTGGACCTTTAATGCTACTTCAATGAAAAAAGCAGATGTCTATGAAAAGCTTTTACAACGCTGGATGACGCATACCTCTACACCATTCCGATATGATCGTTTAGGTAAAGATTTTTATGTTTATGTAGAAAATAATTTCTAACTTTATCAATCTTAACCTGAATCACGTTTAAGCCTATGCTTTCGATAAGGATTAGCGTGATTCAAGCTATTAAATTATTACATTCCCATAATTCTTCTAGCTTCGGCATAGGGATCTGGTTTGTATTTGGATGACCATAACGTTTTAAAATCTTCTATCTCAATGTCGTATAATTTTATTAAATTCCAAAGCTTGCTCACTCTTAATAAAGGTCCTTCCGAGTTTGTTTCAAAAAAGAAAATAGAATCTAGCTCTCTTAAAACAGCTATTAATTCATCAAATTCAATATCACTTAGTTGCGGGTATGAACGTTGTTTACAGGCAATTTTTAAAAGTGATCTGTCCAAAGCATTAAATTTTGTTAACCCCAATAACCGTGTTGTAAATGTATTTTCTATTTCATCGGCAACTTGATAAGCAATCCCACTTTTATAGATCCATTCAAACAGTTTTAACTTCAGTTGACTTTTAGAATTTTGAATAACTTCAATAATTTCAACAAATTGATGTGGTAAAACAACATTTTTGGAGATTCCTATAAATAAAGGAGCTATATCTTCTGCTTGATACCCAACACGCCCACAGCCTATTGGTAAAATATAAAAGACGAGTTTAGGATGATCCAAAACATACTTTTTAAATTCTTCTACATATCGTTGAATATCAGCAAGTGGTAAAGGTTTTAATTTTTGATCTGCCGTGGGTATAGCGTAACTTTTTCCCGACATACCCTTCCCACAACCTGTTTGGGCACCAAAGAATTCTATTGCTTGTTTTGAAGCACCAGCTTTGTGTACTCCTGCTAAATTACTTCCAAAAACAAATATTTGATTTTCATCCAAGCTCGTTCTTAATTCATTTTCATGATACTCGTACATTTACTACCTCTCTTGATAGTTTGAATTTTATAAAATGATTAATAATCTCTAGCTAAATTAAGGTGTGTTATATCAATTGAGCCAGGTCATTGATTAGGTGAAAAAATTGCTGATACACCTTGAATAAAAATCAGTATTCCTTGAAATAAGAACCAATCCATATTATAAGATTGATAATTGGCAGCATATTTTGAGCAAAAACAACTACTATATTTACATAAGAGTTGAATATCAGTAAAACTGTCAGGAAATGGCAATTTTATTTAATGTCTCCCCCTAATATTTTTTCACGATCGGGAAGATAATAAATTTAATTCCACCATAATTTGATCAGTTTTAAGTTTTCTTGCCAACTTACCCAAAATTGTTTGTGGCTCATTTGCTATTTCAGTCTCATCAGAAGATCTAATTTCTAAAATTTCTTGCTGTTCATTTTTAAATAGAATCCAGAAATCAGATACTAAAGTTTCTGAGAGTTGTCTAGTTTCTAAATTTATATTTTTTACTAGATCGGTAGTATATATTTTCACATCAGCCATTCCTTTATCTGTCTTAATTAGACATGTCACATTGAGGCTGAAAAAATTACATATCTTATTTAATGCATAATTAAAATCATCTTCAGATAAACCAATTGGCTGCTTTACCCAAAAGAAATATTTATTCTGTATGCTTTTCTCTTCCGAAAGCTTTAGTGTGATCTGCCCAAATGGATATCTTAAACTGAACAAAGCTGCAGTAATATCAATAATATTTTTCCGACAATCCTCTGAAAGATCTTCTGGTATAGAAAAGGCTGGAATAATATATAGTGAAGTACTTTGTGCTTCATCACTTAATGGTAGGATTTGGTTTAAAAGAAATGAGTTTTGTTTAACTTCTAGCGTGTGATCAATATTCATACTTTTTTACTTTTTAGAGGTTTAAGATATGGAATTCATTCTTTGCTAAATTTATAGCATACTATAAACTAAAATTAGTTATAGAATAAAAACTATAGTTTAGACAATAACTTCAAGAAAGTAGTTTACAATTTAAAAGGTGATAAATGATACTTTTTACTCTTAAAGAACATCAATCAGGCCCATCAGAATTTATTGAAATGAAAATCAATCTAAAAGATGATTATGAAGCCCAAATTGCAGTATTAGATTGCAATGATACTGTTTTAATTGCCGAATCAACATCAGAGAATAATTTAGTATTGGAACTGGCAACTAGATATTGGTTAAGTTGTGGAATGTATTATCCTGAATACTCAAAAATAGACCCAAATCTACTAAAGGTCACTTGTCCTAAAATCGTATTATTAAAAAAGGATGATCCTTCAGTTGATCTATTTTCTCAAATTGGACATGTAGTTTTTGATGAAAAAGAATTTAGAGAGGAAACATCCCAAATGGTCTACTTTCCAACTTTATTTGGAGAAACCAATGATTAATAAAATTATTTTTTATATCTATCACTTTGTCCCCAAAAAACCTACTATTGAAAATCCTCTTCTTCAAAAAAATCTGAGGCATCATGATGCGAATTTTTCATAGCTAAATCTAATGAACAATAATAAAATTTCACACCTGGAATTTTTGGGCTTCCATCTTTATTTTCTAAATGCTGTTCTAATTTAATATATAAAGGATCGTTTTGATTAAAACTAACATCTAAAAATAAATCACCTAGATATGGTTGCTGTATAGTATTATCACTAGCCATACCATAACAACACTCAAATGAGATGTTATTATCATTTAGCCATTTTATTAATTCATTTCGCTCAGTTAACTCTTTATAATTGTGATTTTCAATTTTCATTTCACTGAAGCCAACAAAAAGTACATCTCTTCCTTTTTTTCTAGCAATGGCATCTATATGCTGGATTATCATTGGCACCTTATTTCCCTCAATTATATATTTTGTGTTATATGATTATATCTATTACATAAACATAAATTCAAATGATGAGATTTAATTAAAGAATGAAAACGTCATACCATGTCGTTCCATATTTCTTATCTTCCAATTTTTCAATATATATTTTTTTTAAAACCCTCGTAATGGATGATCGCCTAAGCGATCATCCATTACTTATGAAAATATTTCCATAAAATTATTTATAGACTTTAATCTTGTATTTATCATCCAATTAAAACTATTAACTCATTAGCTTTCACTAAATTAAATACTTACTCTTCCCCCCATAAGAAGAAATAACTACTTCTTTCTTAGCACGCGTTAAAGCAACAAATACCAGTGAACGCTCATGTGCATCTGCTTCTATCTGAGAAACTTGATCTGCTTTATGCTCCACGGCGTTCTTCAATGGTATAAGCCCCTCATTACAAGATGCTAAAATAATTAAATCAAATTCCAAGCCTTTAACACGATGGATCGTTGCAATTTTTACGACATCTTTTGGAGCATGCGTTTCAGAGGTTTCAATTCTATGAAATTTCCGCTTCTCAGCATTGAATTGTAGAGCGATTTTATCAACTTCTGCATTCGTTCTTGCAACAATGCAAATACTATCCAATGGATAAGAGACTTGATCAATAAAGGCAAATATTTTCTGCATTTGCTCTTCAAAATTTTGACTACTATCAAGGATAAATGGTGCAGGACCATGCGTCAGAGACTTATACAAAGTATTGTCGTCCTCACCACCATCTAAGTCATCTATTGGCATAGCATTTAAGATTGAACTTGCAAATTTTCTAATTTCATCTGTTGTTCGATAATTAATTTTGAGTTTAGCTGATCGTCCACGAACATTGATACCGACTTGGCTCAACACTACCTTATTTTGGTCATAAATACGCTGATGCGCATCACCAACAATAAAGAGATCATTTTCTTGCTCTGGCACAATCGCTCTCAATAACTTGAATGCCTGTGGCCCCATATCTTGGGCTTCATCCACGACAATACTTTGATAAGGAAAATCTATATCATTCACTTTGATATAGTCTGCTGCATCGCGATAGGCATCTGAAATTTCCTTAATCCCATGTTGATTCAGTAACCGTCTATATTCAGATAAAACATCCCAAACTTTAATTTTATCTGCTCGACTTAAACGCGTTCCTCGTCCTACACGGCGTGCCTGCTTATATTCCTCAAGTGAGGTAATGCCTTGTGGCTGTATTACATGCAGCCATTCTTCTTTGAAAAACTCTAAGCTTAATGTCAAATCTGGTGACATTTCTGCATAAGCTGTTTTCCAATGCTCGTCTAACTTTTCTCGACTGTAGACAATCTCAAAATCATATTTTTGTTTACGTAAGAAATACTGAACCCATCGATCTAAATTCACGACTTCAATTTTTTGCAGTAAAGTCTCTCCACATAAGCTTCTAAGCTGATCTTCAATATCTTGTGCTAAGTTCTTCGTAAAAGTCGTAAATAGAATTTTATGATTCGAATTAGTTAAATTTTCCGCTAACCATTTTGCCCGGTGCATAGCCACTACTGTCTTACCCGTACCAGCGCCACCTAAAACACGAACAGCTCCTTTTTTATGCCCTGTTGCAAGTTTACGTTGCGATGAATGTAAGAACACTCGCCATTTTTCAAGCGATGCACTCAACATCTCTTCCAACTCAGTCTCACCTGAGACCACAGAGAATTTAGCTAATGACTGATCTCTAGTAAGTGCAGCCTCAAAATCAGTCGTGCTAAATTGACTATCTTCAGCAATTTCACGCTCAGCAAGAATTGACTCATAGCTTTGACCAGCTAGATACAAGAATAAGCCTTCATAGGCATCTTCGGGTAAGTTAGCTTGTAACTGATCTAGCTCTTCTTCAGTTTGTAATAATCGAACTTGAGGGATTAAGTCTTTTGGTACCCCTAGTTTCATCAATTGTTTATCACGTAAAGAGTTGAATAAGCTTTCCGTTGTATCCTGAGGTTCAAGGACCATAGCTTGAACTTCACTCTGATAAAGCTGAATAGCCCCTGTCTCTGCATTAATATTACATTTGTGCGTCTTCGCCCAAGCGTAGGCATCATCATGATGATCTACCCAAAGCAATAACAGAATATTGCCTTGCTCTGAGACAATAATGCGATAGGTCTGATCTACTCGTAAGGATCTAAAGCTATCATCTTTGACAACTTGTAATTTTTCTAGATTAAAACCAGGCAAAGAGGGATTTACCATAAACTTCATAATCTGTTGGTTTACTTTTGCCTGAATATTTGATGGCAATTTATTCAGTGATGCAAAATATCCATCAGAAAAAGCCAGCTTTAAATTTGTTTTCATAACTTATCCCCCAATTCAGTTACTAATATTTCCAAATTATCTTCAAATAGGTATACGTGATACCCATGTTGTTCGAATACTTCTTTGTCATCTAATTGATAAGGCAAAAGTACAATGATTTTTTGATCATTCCATAACAATTCTGCTTCTGCCAGAATTTCACCTTTAGATCCTTCTAATTCAAAGCCAACTAAAGGCATAGAAACACCCTGATCTTTTAATGCATATAACAGTGGATGTATGACTTCTGACGCTTCTTCGAATACAAATGACCAATCATCATGATTCGATACTGATGGTGTATCCCAATTCAATTTTGAATGCACACCCTCATTGGTATGTTTAAATTCACCAGCGTACAGATTTGGACAGAATTGCAGCCAATTCATGAGTTGCCATAATTTCATCCACAGCACTTTAGTTTCTTCGAGATTTTTTTCACCCAATTGGACTTGGATACCAATCATTAGTTCGTTTAAATCAAGACTTTTAATAATGCCATTACCTGCGGCATAAGCTAATTTAAGCTGATTTTCGTTATGACCAAGTTCAAAAATATTACCTAAAATAAGAGATTTAGCTTGAGAAAGCTCATTAAACTCCAAAGGAAAATACTGAGTAAAAGTTTTCCATTGCGCTAAATTTTGATCTGATTTATGTTTAGGATCGACTAAACGTAAGGCTTGTACAGCACTTAATTTTTGCAGATCCTCTGTATTTGGGTGGCTCAAGAACTTCATCAATAAATTAAAACTATTGAGTTGTAAATCATTGAGCGTATATGGCTTCAAGTTTTGTTCATGTGCTCTTTTCAGTCCCGCATACGCTGATGTTTCTGCAACAATACTTGGGAATACATTCGCAACTTTAGCTTCATTTTTTGCAAAGCTTGATTCAACATCATGCCAAGTCAGAGACCAGACCCAATACTGTCCCGAACGAAGCAGTGCCTGACGTTTAAGTAAATCATCATGCACACTTTGTGCATGATACTCATAACCGTCCAAGAAAATTGCAATCGGTTTAAAGCCTGCTTTCTTTGCTTCTTTATTTTCTGGGTAAATAATAAAGTCTGGCTCACAAGCATAAGCAACGCCCTGTGATGAACCCAATTGGACATGCATCTCCATACGGTATTGTTCTTTATCAATACTTAAATGATATGCCTTACGGCCTTTGATCAAATCAACTTTTACACTGACTTTCTTACCACCAACAAAGGGTTGTAATTCTGGTTCATTAAATGTTTTCAGTGCTTCTGGGAAGCGTACTTCTAGCTGGCTATCCTCCCAAACCACTTTTTTCACTTTCCCTAAGTGTTCAACTTTTTTAAATGTCGGATCATCACGTAATAACTCATGCAACATATTCAAAGCGACTTTACGTGAAGTGCTTTCCATACCGTAGGAATTACGATAGGCATACAAGCATTGATAGCAACCATCCACCTCAGGAACGACATGTTGACATGAGCATTCAGCCATTACTTTTTGGGCTGCTTTAAATGTATCTAACAAATGCTTTGGGTCCGCGAGCAATTCATGTAAATAACCCGTACCACCAGGAACGCTGTCATAAATTACTAAGTAGCGTTCTCTAAAGTCACTGCCAGCAACAGGTTGCTCAGAAACCATCAGTTGCAAATGATCAACTTTACCGCCAAATTTCTTTTTCAGCCCTAGTTGCATTGCTGCAACAAAAGAGTTGATCTGTTCATCTGGCGTTGCTACAGCCATACTCGGCATAAGAATACGGATGGCTTCTGAAACATATTGGCGGTACAGATACAGACATTGTTCAATGCCACTTTCATCTTGATTTTTAGCAAAGCTACAGTAGTGCTGATGTTTTGCAGGGCCTTTTTTGTCTTGTACAGTGCCGCATTCCTTGCAGATTCTAAAACCTGGGCGCTCTAACTCCTTACCAGCGATGTAAAAGGTTAAGTCAGTAGAGCCCGTACTTTCACCAAAATTCATTTCAATAAATTTTGCTTTTTTAACGAATTCAAAACCAAAAGGTCGATCTTCGTTTTCAAAAGCATATGCAAGTTCTACATCCTGTGGATCAACATCCACGAGCATCTGTTTGTTAAAGAATAATGGCTCTCTTGTTTCACTATCATCAGATAGCATTGCCTTCGATTTCAGTGTATTGGCATACACTTGTACGAGCTTCAATACAGGGAACTGTTGCCTTACATCTGCCCATTGAATATTGCCACATCGCGGACAACTCGATGTTGTGACCGTTGCACTCACTGTCTCATGATAACTACAGCTTGGGCACATTCGCATCAGTTCTATGGCTTTGCCTTTTGCTGTTTCAACCCGTGTAATCTCAACCTTGTGGCGCGAAGCATAGAAAATACTATTCGGTGCCAATTCACTAATCGCCGCATGTGCTGGACGCGTATACTCATATTCTTCGGAATGATACGGTGAAGCACTCGATGGATCTGATGACTTTCTAAAAATGACAGACTTTAATGTCGTACCTTCCTCTGGAAAAGCATAATTAGGCAGTAAGCCTTCATCTGTCAGAAAATTAAAAGTTGCTTTGCTATAAATATTACGTTTAAGCCTTGCCACACCCGTAATTTCTTGATGAAGCTCATCTAATTTCTTTTGCTTTTCTTCATCATCAGGTAATGCTTGGGTTTTCTTCAACGTTTTTTCTAATGCACTCTTCTGCTCATTTAAACGGTTGATTTCTTCTGCTAATTCTTTAATTCGATTAATCAATACCCATTCAATTTGCTCTTCTTCAGCATCGTGATTGATAATAACTTTTTTGAGTCGCTCACGATTCTCTGCATTCATTGTATGAGGCAATAATTCAGTAAACTCATCCCATAAACGATCACGATTGGTTCGTATATATTCAATCAGCGTATATGGGAAACGGTCTGTATTGTTGGTTTTGACTGCGCCAATCACCAATTGCATGGTTTCTGGAATACTTTGTTTACCTTGTTCTGCTCGTCCCCAGTCATCAAAACAGTACGCAAATAATTGTCGTTTCAGTACCATGGATGCTTCTAAGAAAATTGCAGGTGGCTCCACATTTCCAGCCATCATTTGTAAGGGATTAGCATAAAAATACAAATCATGGGGCTGTCCATTTGCAACCGTCAACGCCACAGAGTTACCCGTCGAACGTCCAGCTCGACCAATACGCTGTAAATAGCTTGCCTGTGATGGTGGTACTGAAGCCAAAATCACCGATGATAGATCACCAATATCAATACCCATTTCCAATGTCGGTGTCGCAGACAATAGGTTTTCAAACCATGGCTTACGTTCACCTGATTTTTCTTTGGCTTTAAACTGATTTTCAACTTTTTCACGTAATGAACGTGACAATAAACCGGTATGCTCATGCCCAATTACACGGTTAATTTGCCCATGCAAGTAGAAATGTCGATAAAAATTATTCAATGGCCGGCGATCTTTTTTCCAAACATACATCCGCGTATTGTTCTTTACGTTTAACTGTAAAGACGGAAGATCTTCAATCTCATCATCCCATTGCTGTGGAACATTAAGCTCACCATGGCCCTGGGATAAATCTAAACTATCTGAAGCACGTAAGGTAAACGTACTGAGCTGATGAGTAACAAACAGTTTTTGCGGATTTAAGCCCCAAACTCGTGCATCTTTGATTTTAATCACCCGTTCAACAACTAAGTCCACGCTTTGTAATGCTTTTAAGCAATATTCAAATAAATTGCTATAAAAGTCTTTAGCCACCAATTGTTCTGTATGTACAACCAAAGTCAGCCACTTTTCATACCAGCTTTGACCTTTTTTAAGTGTGATACTTTCAAAATTTTTACATTTATCATTCGCAGGAAATACGGGTAATTGCGAGTGTGAACCAAAGGTGGGTAAGGTCTTGTCATTGGTTAAAATATAATAATCACCGCCACGCTCTACATAACCCTCTAAGAGCTGATGATAGATCGCGCCGTGGTTACGTAACCTTAGGCAGATGCCCCACAGTACTTGTTGCGCTTGTTTTTCGGAAAGCTCATATCCCAAATGATTAAGTGCATCGTGTTTTAATTGATTCGCTGCTTGATGGACTAAGGTTGCTTCCCAATACAAAGTTGCCACCCCAGTACGACGTAAAGAACGCCCTGTTTGGCTTTTAATACCTAGCTCGTGCAGTGCTTCCCATGCAAGACGACGTTTAATATCTGCCAATAATTGTGCAAGTTGAGGGTTTTTACCCTCTTTCATGTCGATATAGGTTTCACGAGACTCTAGATTAGGCGCAATAAATTCTGTAATGAACTTTTCATGGGTCCAGCCATTTGGGTTTTTCTCATTCAGTTCATAATCTTCAAACCAATGATCCACAAAGTCCAAATAAGGCACAGTGCCATGTTTAGCAATGTACTGTGCCATCCCTGTTCTGAGGTTCATTTCCCAAGTACGTGCACTATAAAAACCAGCACGATGGGTAGCATCTTGAACAGAGTCAGAAAAAGCGATGACTTTTTTATCTTGATTGAGTTGATTTGAAAACAGTTGGTTAATCGCAACTGAAGTTAGGCTTGCTGCTTGAGAACCAAAGATGATCAGCGAGTTACGTGATTGGCAAGATGGGCATGTCCGCTCTTTTTTGTTGGTATTCACACCCTTTTCTTGAACTTCTTTAATCTCAGCACTTTCTACAACGCAAACAACGTTTTTAGAGCCACATTTATTACACTGATCTGTTTTAACCGCACTGTGGTGACAACATTCACCACATAAAAAACTCACCACGCCCGTAACATCATGGCACTGTTCAGGAGCAATCGGCATCAAATATTTGGCCTGTACATCGTTTTTAAAGAAACGGTTATACAATTTACGTAGGTCCGTTTCGATTTGGGTATCACCCATCTTCTCTGCCGCTAGCCAAGATGTTGCATGACATTCTGAACATTGCAGAACGGGTAAAACCACTTGGTCTTTTTGTTTTTTTAAATCGTCATGAAAGTGTAAATGTACATGCTCAGGGTCTTTATTTACCGTGGCGACAATACGGCGCAGCTCTCGAATCCATGCTTGGAATCTTAAAGAAACAAAGGGTTGTCCTGGGTAATCTTTACCACGTGCATGAGACACCAATGCCAACAATGACATCAGAATATACTCAGAATAAGGTCTGAGACTTGGTGGTAATGTTCTTGCTTCAGGGACTAAACTTGAAAATGGTGTCAGCGTTTGCGCATCATTCAACAGTTTTAGGAAGAATGCATGGCTTTTTAACTTTAAGCCTAATTCTTGGCGGGATTGCATATCGCGAGGATCAAGGTCGAAACCACCATCAGATGCTTTACCAAAGAAGAACCATGCCTGATGTTTTAGATACTCTTCTTCCAATTCAAATTGCTGTTGGTTTAACAGCTTTGGATCAAAGTCATAAGAGATGCTGTAATACTCAATTGGCGCTTGGAATTCGGCTGGGCTGACCCGTGTTTCACCAATAATACTGTCAGCAGTAAACTCAGCATCAAAGATTTTAGAAACAAAATCGAGTAAATCCCCTTTGCTTTCTTCAGAGCCAATGGTTGCTGAAGTCCCCACCGTGACCAAATGATTTTTTGGTGTTTTTAAATGTGCTTTCAGACGACGAATCAACATCGCCAAGTCAGAACCTTGTGCACCATCAAAGGTATGTAATTCATCGACAACCAAATACTTTAAAGTGTCTGATTCATTTTGTGCCCAAAGACTTTGGTCTTTTGGACGCATCAACAAGTAATCCAACATTTTATAGTTGGTCAGCAAAATGTCTGGTGGTGTCTTACGTAGTGTGTCATGGTCGGTAATGACTTGCGTATCTGACATTTGTTTCGTGCCACTGGCGGCATTGTCATCTTGACCGACAAATAGACCCACATTGACTCGGTTTTTCAGTTCAGGGGTGTTATGAATCACCTCTGCAAAGCGTTTAGCTTGGTCCGTTGCCAACGCATTCATTGGATAGATAATAATGGCTTTAATGCCTTTAGCACCGTGTTCTACACAATGATTCAGCAATGGATATAAGAAACACTCTGTTTTACCCGAACCTGTACCCGTCGCCACCAAGGTCGGCTTTGCAGTTTCCCCAACAAGGCGTTGCCATGCTTTTTCCTGATGTGCAAACGGTGAGTGTTCCGTTTTGAAGTTTGGGAAAAAATGACAAGTTGCTTTGGGATTTTTGGCAAAAGGAAGCCCTAAAGAGACATAAGGTCCTTTGAAGAAAGCCTCTCCATTGGCATCTTGATCGACAAATGCTTCAAACTTACCTTTAAAGTGTGGTGTTTCCGTTTCGTACCCTGTTGTAATAAAACTTTTTAATGCTTGCTCTATATCTTTTGAAATTAAACTCGGAAACATCCTTTACACACCCTCTTGCGCTTTGAATCGTGCTGTAAACACGTCCCACGCTTGTTTATAATCTTCTTCTCGATTTGGTAAGTACCATGGACTGGTATAAGTAATGACACGTTCAACAGGTCCACCCGGTTGCGTGTCATCTAAAATAGTTCTATGGATTTTTGTGCCGTCTGGCAGTTTTTGTGCTTCGGTCCAACCGAGTGGTTTGCTTTCTTTTCGACCATCTGGGTGTTCAATAATGACTGATGGATCACGAGGTCCTGCTTTACGTGCTAGACCTACACCAACTAGACCTTTTGATGGTGTAAAGACAATACGTCCACTTTGCTCATAGTAGGTTTCACGTTCATACTGTTGCATGACTGGGAATTGCACACGGTAAATAGTGAGCAATTCTTGCAATGTCATACCGAGTTCCATTGCAACGAGAACATCAATTTCAAGAAGTGCTTGACGGCGTTCGAAATCAGTCCGTAATACACAATTTCGAGTCCATTTCTTATCCAAACTTCTAAAAAATTTTGTATTTAGTAAATATGAAGCCGTCCATTCATCTTTTTTATAATTGACACTCCAGCATTCTTCCCACAATTCATCAAAATCTTTTGTTATACATGATAAAGATATAGCTCTAATCCTAATACTTTGATTATTCCTTATAAAAGGCATAGTTAATAGGTCATTTGCATATAAGTCATCTTTACCAGTTACTTTTACATAAAAATCAAAAGGGACTGATAAAGTTGCACCATAAAAATCAATAAGTGCTGTATATTCTTTAAATGTTGTTGAAATATTCGAATGTACATGAGCAACATTTTTTGGAATGATTGCACTAATTAATGTTCTTTCTCCAGAACTACTTAACCTTCTTCTATGTATCATTCTAAAGTAACTAGTCGTCTTTAAAGGCTGAATAATTTGATTCTTCTCCTGAAAATTTAATAATTTATTTCGATTTTGAACTAGAGATAAATCTATCCAATTCACACGAGGTATCTTTGTTAAATAATTATTACCATGAATGAAATTTGTTCGAGGAATATAGTCATCATTTAAAGTTAATAGATCAACTTTGGTATAAGCTCTATTTGTATTACAAATTTCATTAGGCGATTGATGGAATATATTTCCAACAAAAAAATGAGGGCCTGAAATAATCCAGTCATTTAGATTCAGAGGAAATTTCGTTACTTTTTTAATCGTTTTATCAGCTACCGTATTTTTCTCATTCCAAAACTGAGTCGAATATAGTTTTCCTGATAAACTGGATAATTTAACTGCGTATATTTCTAGTTTGCTTAAAACAGAAAATAATTCTTTAGAATGCATTGCTGGTAATTTTGCATGCAAGACATCTTCTATATTACTTTCATATAATTTAGAAAAAAGAGATAGATGCTCATAATCTACATTTATAATTCGACTTTGATGTCCTTTAGTATTCCATTTAGCAAATTGATCCTTAATACCCCCAACTATGCCATTCCCATCATGTAGAAAACAATTGTCTATTGTTGAAGGTGCAAATAAGTTAGAAATTGCATAGAAATTAGGTTTCAACTTTTTCTTAGAACAATAAATATTCAAGCTATAAATATTCTGATTATCAATCGCGAATAGTTTTAATTGATTTTGAAACGAAAAATGGGCTTGTAATCGTAAATATACCTCTTTTCTTAAAGCCCCCCCATTAGCCTCTTCGAATAAAGAATCGGGGTGGACAAAGCCACAAGCTCCTTCTTGATTCAATAGTTGCCAACTTAAAGGTAAAAAACATTTATACAAATTGGATTTCTGTCCAGATAAGACTAAATAGTTTTGCTTAGCCGTTAAAAAACATTGTGCACCAGTAGCCTCTTCCAGCTCACTAAACCACGTATATGATAATTCTTTATTATTCAAAAATACTTTTTCACGATCGATATCTAAGATATTACCTTCTGCTATCTTTAGGATAACACTTGGATCATATTCACCTAATACAGCTTTTTCATTCCATTCTACCTTTGACCACGGCGGATTCCCCAACATCACATCAAAACCACCTCTGTCGGCAAAAATATCCGCAAAGGTCAGTTCCCAGTGGAAGAACTTAAACTTATCTGCAAGCTCTTTGACTAGTTGTAAGCGCGGATGTTGCTTATAAAGACTCGGCAAATGCAATTCACCTTTCGCCGTTAAAACTTGGCTCAGCTTCTCTTCTTGTACCGTTAAGCTTAGTTGGTCATCACTAAATAAATCATGCTGAGGTTTTTCAAAACCAGTTAATGCAGGCCGTGTGTCTACTACTGGTGCATCAAAATCAAAACCGCTCTGTTCAGGTTGATGGAAGTCATATACCTCACTTTCCAGTACAAGCTTCAGCTCCATCATCCATGTCGCACGGTCAGGCAGTAAATCCGCTTTTTCAATTGGCCAAAACCACAACGCACACCAATAATCCATCACCAATTTCAAACGGTGATACGGCGTTGCAATTGGGGCATCGTGGTTGAAAATACCGTTGGCATGGATTTCATCTTTAACCGCAGTGGTGGTCGTTTGACCTTTAGATTCCTGCCCCCAAATTTTAAATTGATCTTCTGTACGGGCACGGTCGGCTCTTAAGCTTTGGGTATGCTGTGTCCATAACCCATCAATCACTTCACTAAACTGTTGTAAGATCTCAATTTCCCAAGCTTCTAAATTAGATAAAAAGCCTTTACGCCAATTCTGAATCATTTCAAATTTTTCAGGTTTTAATGCTTTGGCATCTTTATCTGTCACGTTTGCCATATCTGGGGCAGGCAACAAGAAATGATACACTTCAGTTTTGGCGCGATCTGATTTTTTCTGTGCCAAACTTTCAGGTGCTAAACGCTTCGGTGCAAAGTTAAACCACTTATCCGTTTTAGATTTAGTCTTAATCTGCTTCTCTTCATATACCTGACGACGTGCCCCAATCAGCGAGTTACCGTTAAATAACTGATAACCAAACCATGGCACCTGATTAGAACCATTAATCGAGTTCAGCCATAAAGACACTTCAGCAAGTTCAACCGCAATCGAGTTTAAATCCACACCAAATACATTATGGTCTGCAATGTGCATTTTGACCGTCTGTAATTCATGTTGATAATCTTTCATCTCAATACGTTGATTGAGCTCGGATTGCTTTTTCACTAAATAGGCTTCAGCCAATTGGTTGACGGCTTCATTCAAGAAGGCCGCCGACCCCATAGCAGGCTCACATACCGTCAGTTTTAAAATGTCATCTGCAGTGACTTTTTCTAATTCTGCACCTAATTTTTCACGTAAGGTGTATTTCACCAAACTCTTGGTCAGCACTTCAGGAGTGTAATAACTTGCCGACTTTTGACGGTCACGCCCTGCAAGGCGATAAATAAACTTACCTTTGGGGTGTTTTTTTAAGACTTTTAACCCTTCATCATTTCGCTCATAGACTTTTTCGTCATCTGCATAACTGTCAATTTCATTTGCAGTAACAAAGTAGCCTTCATGAAGCTCATCGTAATTGTCCTGAGGTCGCTTCACCTCATACAAGTCTTCTTTTGCGAAGAAACCACGGTAACTTAACAGCGCCTCATAAACTGCACCCAATTGGTTAATGCCTAACTGTGCATAACTGACACGACCACGGCGTTGACGACCACGACCACTGGTTTCACGGGTCAAAGACATCAAGCGGATGACTCGTTGTAGTGTTTGATTGGTAAATCTTACTTTTTCTAAATACGGTGTTCTTTTAGGGTCAAATAAATGACTGTCTAAAGCATGAATATCAAAACCCGTTAAGCCCGTACTCGATGCACTATAACTTCCTTCAAGCGCAAGATCACCTTGATCATGCGGTTTACCCGTATGAATCAAGTTAAAAAGTTTCTGAATTGAATGATGGAAATAGTGTCCTTTTAAAGATTGCTCACTTTGTAATTGCACCATTTCTAAGTCACGTAGACTTTCTAAACTGTATCCCTTTAAGTAGCTTTGACTGGATTTAATCGGCACATAACCTAACTCAGGACGTGCTTCAATATAGAACAGGAACAACAGGCGGTACATATAACGCAGACACTCTCTTGAGAGTTGATCTGGGTTTAGTCCTGTCCTCTCACCAGCCCAACTAATATCCTTACGTTGTAAAAGTTGTTCCGTTGCTTCATTCCCTAAAAGTTCAATTGCCTCTCGTAAGGCATATTTCAGGTCCTCAGATACCCCAAAAGCATGCTTATGCGCATTTTCATCTAGACTGTCTAGTAACGAGTCACCATCTTCAGGGACTAGACTATCTTTAAATAAAAGTGCTGCTGTGGCTTGTAGAGTCTTCGTATCTTTACGACCTAAAATTTCATCCCAATCAAAACGCAAGACACGATTTTGTAACCATTTAAAGCGATCAACCAATATCGCTTGTCGATCGCCTAATACCAAGACCCAACGTGGTGGTTCCTGCATTTTGAAAATATGGTCATTAATGATGTCTGACCAATGTATATTTTCATCATCATTTGCTTTCTTAACTAAACCATCAGCATGTGGTCCAGGTCCAAAAAATTGCTCTTTCAGCAGACTTAGCGAAAATGGATCAAAACCATCGTGTTCTTTATCGATAGCCTCCACAACCATTAATTTTGGTTGTTGCTGACTTGGATAAGCAGACAAAACTGGTAGCTCTACATCCTTATTACCAATAGAAAAAACATGGTTGTATGGAGCAAAAGGAATATCCAAAGCACCTAACAACTGCTGATGTAGCTCTCGGCGTTCTGCTAAAGATTCCTTGAGACTACGTTCCCGCTGAATTTTTTCATGTGTTTTAAAATATGGACGAGCTAAGTTTTTTAAACGTTGATATGGCGGTTCAAAGATAGTGGTTTGCTGGGTTTCTCTGTCCTGTTGTTCTTTTGCTTGCCACTGTTGAATTAAATCTCGTATATCGCCATCGAAAACTTCAGATAAATAATGTGCTGAATAGAATTCATTTTCGTTTTGAATGCCCAAATAAGTCGCTGCATTGTCACTAATAGCCATGATCTATCCTTAGTTTTGAGTTGCTGCAATAACGGCAATTAATTGAATATAAGGTGAACTTTCTGTCTGCCAAGTGTCTTTTATCCAGACCTCGTATTCCTTAAATACTTGATCGATATAACGCTGTTTAGCTTCTTTTTTGGTTTGAGCAACAGACTCGAGTCCTTGGTTGAAATCAAGTTGCAACTGATGTTCTTGCTTCCCTTTTAAAGCACTTAACTTTTCAAGCTGTTCAGCAAGCTTTGGTTGCATTTCTTCATCAAAGCTGACTTTTCTCTTCAAAACCTCTTGAATTACCCCATCCACTACGGCGGATCGTAAATCATGCAAAGCATCTAAATGGACTGGTGCACCAGTATTCGGGGCTTTTTTAAGGATTGGACCATATACATTCAGCATGTCTTCTAATGGCTCAATTTTGGAAATTTGATTTTCTTTGGTTTGTACGGCATACCATTCCCAAATCACAGGATGTGCTTTACGGTTAGGAATAAGCGCAGAAACTAAGAAAATCGCTTCATCTTTCTCAAGCTGGGTGTTTAGACCAATCACTAAAGCTTCATTACGGCCTGTATTGCCCAACATACGCTCTTGTAACCATTCAGCGACAGGATGACGTTTCCATAAATAGTGTTCTTTTGGCCAAGAGTTCTCTTGATTACGTGAAGCCTTAACGACATCCATATAGGTTTCTTTATCTTCAGTGAGAATAAAGTCTCCATGCTCTGGATAAATTTCAGGTGGGTAAGCTTTAAATTTTTGTTTTAAGTCATCAGGAGCTGTTAATTTTATTTTTTTAATCGCATCTTCGAACTCAACAGCGATACGTCTTTGGTCTTTGTTGAGATATGACAGTGCTCTTTTTGCAAATTCATATTCACATTCAAATAGTTTGAAATTGTCTTTTTGTTCTTGTGGCTGTATATCCACAATCGGATCATCATCAAATGAACTAAAGAAGTCCGCTAAAATATCATCGCCTTCATTGTGTTCGTTTTCAGGCGTATATTGAGCATCAAATTCTTCTGCCTGCATGGTCAGCATGGCATTTGTCACTAGCTCTTCTTCTTTTACGACATCATAAACACCAAGAAATGTGGCTGGATCGCCAATATTTTTATAGGCTTGATCATCCTTTTCTTGCAAGATTTCTAAAATACGAACATCGCCACGAATCGTTTCATTACTACTTTCAGTAATCAGATAATAAATCTCGGGCTCTTGGGTTTGGCCATAACGGTCTACACGACCATTACGTTGTTGGAACACCATCAATGACCATGGCAAATCGAAATGCACTAAACGGTGAGATAAGTGGTGTAAGTTAATCCCCTCACTCGCGACATCAGAGCACAGTAATACACGGACCTTTTCTTCGCGCTTACTAAATTTTTCAACAATGTCTTGCTGGGTAATATCATCCATTCCCCCATGCAATTGCTGAATTTGATCTTTATGAAGCCCCAAGTCACGATTTAAAGCACTTTCTAAAAAGTTCAGTGTTTCGATACGTTCAGAAAAAATAACGATACGATCATCTGTATTTCGCTTATCCCAATTGAATTCAGGACTTTTAAACAATTCGATGAGCTTATTGTATTTAGTGAAGCTTGCTGAATTCATTTGATCTAGACAGGCTTTCAAATCTTGAAGATGATCGAGTTCCTGTTCTACCTCAGGTGTCAGTGACTCATCTTTAGCATTGAGTGTTTTGATTCGTTGATCAACAGATTTCAAGCAGGCTGCTGGTGATGAAAATAGTGCTTTCTGCAAGCCGATTCGAACTAATTGTCCAGGCTTATCACTGTTGTATTGACCTTTGATGGTAAACGGTACTTTAAACAAAGCTTCATAAGCCAACTCTTCTTGAGCAGAAGCTTGATGCTTCAAAGAAAAGACCTTACGGTCCTTAAATTCAGCTTTGACCTGATCTTTGATATCATGTTTGAAACGGCGTACTACAAGCCCCTTATCCGCAAAATCAGCTTTCTTATAATTATTTGGATCAGAAATAGCCGTTGGGTCAAGCATATTCATTAAGCTTGCAAAACTTTTAGCTTTACCATCATGTGGTGTTGCTGAAAGCATGATTAAAGTATCTGACTTACGTGCTAATAATTGCGCTAATTCAGTACGCTGTGAACTGGTTCCTCGATCAGCAACGTTATGCACTTCGTCAATCACAATGATGTCCCAATAGGCTTTGTCTAAGTAGGACTTAAACTCATTGTCTTGCTTAAGGGTATCAATTGAGATAATCGACTTATCATAATAATAGAATGGATTATGATTAGTTGGGATACGCCCACGAACACGTTGTAAACCATTCGAATCTAAACGCATAAGCGGAATTGAAAATCGATTCCAGAATTCTTTTTGGAATTGCGTCATCATACTTTTTAATGTCAGAACTAAAATGCGTTTGCCACGACCTCGCTGAATTAACTCCGTAACCAGAATACCTGCTTCAAGTGTTTTACCTAGACCTACCGCATCTGCAATTAATATACGCTGACGTGGCTGTTTCAGTGCCTGATACGTTGGGACTAATTGGTATTCAACCACATCCATTGCTGCTTCTTTGGCAATATGGATTTTTAAATCATTTGGTGTGGATTGTCGAAGCTGACTTTCAATAAATAATAAACTTTGAGAAAACTGTGCACTGGTATCCGGCACCAACTTAGTTAATTTAGGATCTAAAATTTGAATTTTATCTTCAAATTTGGTCAGGAAAATGGCTTCTTTGCCTCGGACTAGCTCTGATATTCCCTCACAAGTAAGCTGATCACCATGATTCATGGTTGGGTCTACGCGTCGGATTACCCATTCTTCATCACGAATCTCTACACGAGCTCCAGGCGCAAATTTCCCCGTCATAATCACTTATCTCAATTTTTTAAATTATGGTTTCCATCTTTATTCCACCTATGGCAAACCATAAATGCCTCAATTACAAAGCCCTCAACTTTGTATTGAATCACAGTTATAAAACCACCCTCATAGCAAATAACTGTTGAATAAGATCATTAAAAATACAAGGTTATATTAACCAAAATATAAAAAAACTCTAATCACATTTAGGTCAAAATAAAGACAAGTAAAAGATTATTTTTCATTTATTTGATAATTAAAAAGTTTTAAAAAATTTATCAGCTTAAAATACACTGGATCCCGCCCTAATTGGTTCCCATTTCTTCCCGCCACCCATCGTCAACGTAGCGCAGTTATAAGCTTCCTGTAAAAAACCACGGCGTGTAGGTTCAGTGAATCCCGTTTGAGCAATTAAAGTCTCTCGAAGCGGATGATGGCTCGTAATTAAGTACTCATTACGCTTATGCAATCGCTCTAATAAATTCAACGAAGGTAATCGATCAAACTTACCCTGCTGTCCACGATTACATGTAGGACATGTCAAGACCAAATTCGCTACGCCGTTGATTGGTTTTTGAATATCACATTCACGTAACTTATGCGGAAAGAAATGATCTACATCCGCAGAATGCTCGAATAGCTGCTCGATGGTGATTGGTATAAAACAATAGAAACAGCGACTCTTTTGATAACCATTTAAAGCTGACTTTGCTGAAGTGACATTCACACGTCTGATTTTATTGTTAGCAACCAATATTCCCTGATCATCATGCTCAATCTGTACCAAATGCTTCGGTAAATTCATATCCCAAGCGGTTTCAACTAAACGCCATCTTGCTTCAGTTTCATTAACTAAATCACTCGCATTCTGTGCCTCAAATAACTGAAATACCTCATCAGTCAGAATGATGCCACCATGGGTTTTACGGGCATCCATAAAAAACCTTTTAGGCAGTTCGTGGCCATGAACATTGTGAAATGCATCAATCACATTTACAAAACCATATTGCACAGTCTTTGCAATCAAAGTTTGCTGATCTATTTCACCTGCATTAAAGGCACGACAAAAATCTAAGAATTTACTGGAGCTTGAAGTTGCTTGCTTATCGACTAATTTTAAATGCTCACAGATATGGCGACTAAATGGATCGGCAAGTTGATCGAGTGTTATTACTGAATTAGGAGAAAATTTTAACTCATGAAGTGACTTAGCCAATGCAAACTTATACGAAGCTACATTACGCCCAAATAAAATTACCGCTCGCCAATAGTTTTCTAAAGAGGGCTCAATCTCGTAAAACTCGGACATATGTTTCCCCGTTAATCAACAGATAATGAACTTCTATGTTTTCGTTGAATACCTAGTTCATTCGCAATTTCTAATATTCTTGCATGGATAATTGCTTCTTTTCTCAAAGTAGACAAACTACTTTTAAAAACATGCTCATTTCCCTTTAAATTCAGGGGCAATGAAACTGATTTGAGAGTATTTTCCTCAATAACCCATGGTTCAGGATCAAGTACCCATGAAATACGAGTATTTTCATCCATCCACTGGTCCAACCATTGTTCTCCTAAATGTGTAAATGTCATACGTTTACCTGAACCAACACGACGTAAAGGAAAACCACTCTGCTGAGCGAGTAAAATACCTAGAGTTCGTCTTAATGTAGAACCCTCTGCATTCCCAGAATAATGTGTTTTGAGCCGAATTTTTAAGGTTGATTTACTATTTGGCTTGCCCTTCTTATCTGGAGAAATACCTGAATATACGAGATAGTACTCTCCAAATTTAATGCAATCCTCTAACGGTACAATTTCAGGTAAATTCTTAATCCACCAAAAATAGATGCCATTTTCAGTAGGAACAAGTCTTAGATTTTCCTTTAATTCTCGCCGTGAATAAATAACAGTGGGAGAAAGGATTAAATCCATCATTATTTTTTCCAAAGTATATTTAGCCACTCTTCATTGCGATCAGGGCGTTTATCCACTGTGATCCATTGCTGTAATACTTCAACACCTTGCAACTGATCTAATAACTCCTTGGCTTGAACTTCATCTAAATCTGTAAATGCCCTACCATCTTTTTCACGATCTGTGCTGCCATATTTAAAAGACATATAGCATATTCCGCCACGGCGTAAAGCATTATAGATTCGCTTCAAAACATCAGGGAGTCGATTTCTATCACAATGGAGTAATGATGCACATGCCCAAATGCCATCATATTGATTAGAATCTGTTAGTTCATAAAAACTTTCATGACGAATTTGGATTCCTGTTAACGTCGTGGCTTGCTCGACCAATGCTTCGGAATAATCCATCGCTTCAACCTTGTACCCTTTATTTTTAAATGCCAGCGTGTCTCGACCTGACCCACACCCTAAATCCAAGACAAGACCACCCTCAGGAATATTTTTTAAAAAAGGAAGATACAGACTTTCCATATCCACGTCGAAAGTCGACTCTATAAACTCAGAAGAGTATTTATTGTAATAATGAATAGTGTTCATTTTCCAAAGGCTATTTAAAAGAAAAATCTAGTTTACAAAAATATTGATTAAAAAAACCTCTTAGTAAAAATTTTTTATAGTTCCGATAGTACTCTGCTTCATGAAACAGGAGCTTTATTTTAATAAAAAAAAAACTTATTCTACGGGCAATTG